>CAZZGX010000025.1:0-23296 GCA_964653715.1 uncultured Candidatus Saccharibacteria bacterium | reverse complement strand
ATGTCGCGCCTACGGGAAGTTCTTCGGTGAAGGTAAGGGTGTCTCCATCTTCATCGTTGACGCCAATTGCAAATGTAATTGGCGTGCCCACCGTGCCTGAGGCATGTGTGGGACCGGTGAAGACGGGGAGGTGGTTTGTGTGGAGAGCCGTAACAGAGATCACAACTTCATGAGTCGCAGTGCCTTTGCCGTCGTCGGCATGAAACTTTGCTGTGAAAGTTCCGTCGAGAGACGGCGTCCAGCTAAAATGCCCAGAGACAAATGAGGCTCCTTCGGGAAGTTCTTCTCTGAATGCAAGGGTATCTCCATCTTCGTCGGTTACGCCAAGGTCAAAGAAAACTTCAGCGCCGACAACCGTTGAGGCGGTCGATGGACCGACAAAAAATGGGAGACGGTTTTCGTGCTGCGTTTCGTCATTATCATGAGCGAACGCGGCAATTGGGGATATAACAGATACAAGAGAAAAGAATATTACAAATAATATTCTTTTCATAATTGTTGTAGCAAAATTAACGAACCAGTAATAAGAGATGTGTTCTCGCAAACCTGAATTGCTGGAAATCCCTGTCTCAATTAGAAATATTCAGTTTTAAAAGAACATTTTAAGCAGGAAGATTGTATCATTTTTCAAAGACTTAGTCAAGCTTTTTGGAAACACGGAAATAATATAAAAAATAGCCCCAGAGCGTAAGGAAACGCTCTGGGGCTCGGCTCTTGTTATTCCGTTAGGAAGGGCAGAGGCAGGTGACACTGTGCGGCGACTTATAAAAGTTGCAAACCGTGATACCTACCGCGCATGTCCCCACACTGGGATTTGGAGTACATGACACTCCGCCTCCGGGATTCCCTTCGTCTATCTTTCCGTTGCAATTATTGTCAACGGAATCGCAAACCTCAGGGGCTCCCTCGACGCACCCTGGAAGCGTCGTGCTCGTAGAACTTGTCGACGTTGACGAAGAAGTTGAAGTGGTTGTTGGCCTTGTTGTCGATGTACTGGTAGTCGTCGGCCGTGTACTCGAAGTACTTGTACTCGTCCGCCGCGTCGTCGATGTTGACGAAGAAGTCGAGGTGGTCGAAGGTCGTGTGGTTGATGTGCTCGAACTTGTAGTCGATGTCGCATGATGCATTGTCGTGGAAGTACTTGTCGATGTTGTGGGTACAATAGTTGTCGACGTTGTCGCCACTGTATCCGCGACTTTTGGACGACACTCCAGAGGATACTGTCTGAACGCCGGCACGGTAAGGAGCGCGAGGCAATCTGTCTTGAACTCTGTCACGCACGCGACACATTCCACAACATCCGCGAGCGTGTGAATTGTCCCTCCGCAAAAACGTCCGTCCGGTATCTGGAGCGCCGGGCACTCGGGTATGAACCCGATTTGTATCGGCGTGTAGTCGTCATTACGACCGCAAAAAGCGTCAACACCTCCACACGACCTACAAATTCCCTTTCGCATGCGGCTTTCAGCGGCGTTGATAGTGTCTTGGGCTTTTCCGTCGCCCGGCAATGGACAGTCATTGTGATGTCTGCCCTGAACGCGCTTGGACCAACAGGCCGCGAGCGCCTTCGACTTCATCTTGAAAAACTTTACCGCGCTCTTGCCGATTGCGCGCTGGCATCGATCAAGCGTCGACGGCGGCTCTGGATTTGCCTTTGCATACCAGAGCTGATTGAGGTCGCTTGCGACTTTGTCGCCAACACATATGGTGCACGCGCTGATATCTCGGGAATTGATAATCGGGTTTCTGCACGTAGCACCCTCGTGGTTTGGACAAAACCCGACGTCCCACCCGATTGCGCCAAGCGCATCATCATCCGGCGTTCCCGGGTTTCTGTCTGCTCCTGCGCATGCTCTGTTGATACGCGCATGTGCGCGCGCATATGCTCTTTCAATCTGACCCGTGGCGGATGGATACCGATGACAATCAGTATCGAGCGAGAGCCGATTCGCGAGCCTAAGATCTTCGCACTTTTGAAGCGCTTGCGCCTCCACGCGCGCAAACTTGGATGACGCGGACACAATCGCCCGCATACAGAAGGTGGGATTTGCCTCCGCCACCTCCGTAATCACCGATAGTCCAACGAAAACGGCCCACAGACATGCTCGTTGTTTCATCAACTAGCCTTCCTTTCTCCCACTTGGGAAGCTTATTTATATGTCAAAAAACACGGAAACCCCGTGCAATATAGCATAAAACAAAAAAATATTCAAGTGATGTCGGGGTACCCAGATTCGAACTGGGACTAAATCCTCCCAAAGGACTCGTGCTACCATTACACCATACCCCGAAAAATGCTGGGGGCGTTTTTTTCTTTCACGTGAAATCAAGCTTCAAATACTATGTTTTCAATGTGGTTTATTATAGCTTCTTTTTTAGAAAAATCGATTTTCACGGTAATAAGGTCAATTTGCCACTCCTTATTTTCATTAATTCTTTTTTCAATAAGATACGTCTGAATGGCCCTTAAAATCCTCTTTTGCTTTTGATAATGAAGATTGTCCTCCGGCCTGTAATATTCATTATTACCATCTAAAGTTTCATGTGAAAACTTTAAGGTATACCCAGATGCCGTGAAACAATCTCGTGAAAAGTCTCGTGAAACATTTTTATCTTTCATTTCACGTGAAATATTTTGAGATTTAACCTCTATGAAGTGGATTATAGCATCTTTTTCGGAGATGAGGTCTAATTCTCCCCATTTTTTAAGATAATTGCGATCCAAAATCTTATATCCTTGTTTCACGAGAAACATTTCGCATAAATCCTCACCAAGATTCCCAAATCTCCGCTTTTCACTGAATTTTTCTTCAGCCATCGTTAGAATCTAACTCAAAGACATAAAAGACACAATCAGACAAATTAAATGTCCTTTATAAAATACTACGCGAACTGCGATACTGACGAGCCTTAAAAACCAAATTTGAGAGCTTGGGACGATTTGCTGAATTAAGCAAATGTTAAGCAAAAATTAGCCAGAGTTTTTTATGAAAGTCTTATCTTCTGAGCCACTCCTTCCAATTTTTTGGCCAACCAACGAGAAGGAGTAGCGCCAACGGCGCGCCCCAGTTTGCCCAACGCTCCACGAAATCCCATATAGGCATCCCGACAAGTGGTCGAATGAGCGCGGTCCAAAATCCCCAGAATACCATCCACAGAAGAACGATCCGAACCGGCCTTATTAAAATCAGGAGAGCAAGCGCGATATCCATAACACCGATAAAGAAAAGGAGTTGTGTTGCGATGCCAGTATCAGCGACCCCAAATTTAGCAAACCAACCGATCCAGTCTTTTTTGCCCTGAATGGCAAAAACGCCATGGCCAATGAACTCGCCGGCCACCGAGATTCGTAAGACCCATTCAATAAGTTTTGTATTCGTAGTTTTATTATATAACTTTTGGAATAATTATTGAACTTTGAAAGTAAACATCATCCCTGCCTCAAGATGTTCGGAAATATGGCAATGCGCCATCCATGTGCCGGGGTTTGATGTATCGAGGAGAATATCAACCGTCTCGCCGGAAGGAATAAATACAGTATCTTTCCACACAAGGTTCGTCTCCTTTACGCCCTTACGTTCCAAGACAAGAAATCTCTGTCCATGAAAGTGAATCGGGTGTTGCATCGGATGCATTGACTTTGGGTCATTAAAGAAACGAATCTTTACGGGCTCCCCTTGCTTGAATACCCAGTCAATGTCTGTATTTTCTTTGCCAGTATCTTGGTCAACCATCTTCCACTTGATAGAATCGGTGTTCGACATTGCATTCATCATCTGATTGGTATCTTCCCATTCAATACCATCTGGGCTTGCACTCATCATTGATCCGCCCATCATCGTGCCGCCCGGCATCATGTGACCGCCCTGACCCATTCCCTGCATGTTCATCATATTTTCACCCATGTCGAGCGTGAGTGCTATTCGCTTCGCTGGCTCTGAATTAAATAACTTTCGGAATGGATCGATACTTGTAATCGTAGCTTGGTTGGTTTGAAGCGCGTTAAATCCACGCTCGTACGAAGTACTTACACGATCACTCGTGGCTGTGATTGTCCCGAGTGCATATGTTCTCTCGGGTGTTTTATTTTGAAGGTTGTATATTCCAGAACTTGATATAAAGACATCTACTATCGCCCGTTCGGATGGACCGAGAACAACGCTGTCTACAAACGACGCTTTCTCGTACGCACCACTATCAGCACCAACAAGTTTGAGTTTTAAACCTTTGATAGTGAAATTAAACGGGCGCGTGTTGGCCGCATTGATTACATACAGACGTATCACTTCTTCTGTTTTTGCCTCAAGATTGAACTTTTCCTCTCCATTCACAAACATCACGTTGCCGTAATGACCCATGAGTGAATGGCTTATTGTATTTTTATCGAGAGCAATCGTTCTATTTTCGACAGGTAGATCAGAAAGGAATAGGGGCATCTCGCGATTTACTGGAGGAAAGTAGGCTGAATCAATTGGTGAGACAATAAACGCGCCGTAGAGTCCCAGCCCCTGTCCGTACACTTCTTTGACATGCGGATGATACCAATATATTCCCGCGTCAGGGAATTTGAGTTTGTAAGAAAACGAATCACCCGGATTCATATCTTTTTGTTGTAATTGCGAACCGTCAAAAGCATTGTCCATGCGTACGCCGTGCGAATGCAGAAGCGCGGGAAGGTCGGTGTTGTTTTTGAAATTAATTGTGATTTCTGCGCCTTGTTTTACACGAAAAGTGGGTCCCGGAATTGAGCCATTATATGCAAGCATTATCTGCTCTTTGCCACCTATCACTTTAGTGACATAGCTTGCAGTGAGATCGTATGTATCGCCATTTTTTAGTTCAACAACAGAACTCGCCGACGCAACCTGAGTTGGCGTACTGTTTTGATTTGCAAAGAGATAATACCCTCCGATTAACATTACAGCACCGATGATTATGTAAAGATATTTTTTATTCATAAAGTTTGTTAATTATAATGTTAATTTTGGTTCGACTCGCTTAAGAAGCACGGCGTTTGTCGCGACGATAATTGATGATGCGGACATTAGTAAAGCGGAGATTTCCGGCCGGAGCGACCAGCCGAGTGAGGTATAAAACACCCCGGCCGCAACCGGAATCGCGAGCACATTGTAGATGGCCGCCCAAAACAGATTCTGCTTCATCTTGGTGACCGTAGCTTTGGAAAGATGAATGGCCGCCACGATGTCATATGGATCAGATCTCATGAGCACGATATTAGCGGTTTCAATGGCGACATCTGTCCCTGCGCCGATGGCAATGCCAATATCAGCTTGTGCTAAGGCTGGAGCGTCATTAATACCATCACCGACCATGGCGACATTCTTGCCCTCATCTTGGAGTTTTTTGACGTACTTCGCTTTTTCTTCGGGAAGCACTTGAGCAAAATAGCGGTCAATACCAAGATCATCTGAAATCGCTTTGGCCACCCGTTCGTGATCGCCGGTAATCATGGCAACTTCTAGTCCCAGCTCTTTCAATTTCTGAATGGTTTTCTTTGCGGTCTCGCGTACCGTGTCAGCAACGCCGATTGCACCGGCAACCTTGCCGTCAATGGCAACGATACTGATGGTATTACCAGTTTCGAGTAACCGGTTAATTTGTTTCTGTAACGGCGTAAGATCAACATTATTCTGCTTCATCAGACGCTCGGTACCGGCAATGACGACTTTGCCGTCTGCTACTGCCCGAACTCCACGACCGCCAATAGCCTCAAACTTTTCTATTTTCTTTTCAATCGAGAGATTTTGTTTTTTTGCTTCTTCGATAATGGCGATACTGATCGGATGATTTGAACTTTTCTCGACTGCGGCGGCCACAGCAAGCACGCTGTTTGCATCAAATCCTTGGGACACAATAACCTCGGTTACTTTTGGTTTGCCGAGGGTTAATGTGCCGGTTTTATCAAGCACAATAGCGGTAAGTCGGGAAGTATTTTCAAGTGTTGCCGCATCTTTGATGAGAATATTGTGCTTTGCGCCAATGCCGGTCCCGACGGCAACGGCCGTAGGCGTCGCAAGCCCCAATGCATCAGGGCAAGCGATAACAACTGTCGAGACCGCAAAGGTAAGCGCGGTAAGAAGCGATGCTCCGGCGAAGGCATACCAACCAAAGAATGCAAGAAGTCCCGATCCAATAGCAACCACCACCAGATATGCGGCGGCTTTGTCGGCTATGCGCTGGCCGGGAGCTTTGGAATTCTGCGCTGTCTCGACCATTTTAATGATCTGTGCCAGCACGGTTTCCGAGCCGACTTTTAGGGCTTTGAATTTCGCCGCGCCAGTGAGATTCACTGATCCGCCTACTACCTTGTCACCGCTTTTTTTCACCACGGGGATAGACTCACCGGTGATTAATGATTCATCAATTGAGGTTTCGCCATCGGTTATCTCGCCGTCCACCGGCACTTTATCGCCGGGCCGGAGCACGATGATGTCGCCTTGAACTATTTCCGCACTGGGAATACTAATCTCTTTGCCAGAGCGAATGACATTGGCTTTAGGCGGCACGAGATCAAATAGCGCGCGCAGAGCGTCAGAAGTACCACGGCGCGACTTCATCTCCATCCAGTGGCCGAAAAGTACGAAGGTTACGAGGAGTGCCGCCGCTTCGTAGAAGGTTTCCGACTCCGGACGGATAAAGGTGAGCAGTACGCTGAAAAGATAGGCCGCCAAAACGCCGGTAGCGATAAGCACGGCCATGTTGAGCTTTCTGGCTTTGAGCGAATAGTACGTGCCGGTGATAAAGATGGAGCCGGTCCAAAAGACAATCGGGGTCGTAAGGATTAGAAGGAGCCAGTTTATTGGGATCGGCGTAGGAAGATTCAGCCCAAAGAAATTAATACCAACCGGGGAGTACAGAAAAATTGGAATGGAAAGCAGGAATGAAACCCAAAACCGGCGGCGCATATCCGCTTCCATTTTTTTTGCCATAGCAGGATTGGTCATCGCTGATTCATGATCCATGTGGCTCATTTTCTGCATTGCATGATTGTGTTCCATAATTCTTATTTAAATTGCCAAGTAGAACTTCTTGCGGTGTCGCTTATGCCGATGATTTTTAATTCGACCGATTTTGGGATCGACAACGTACCAAGCTAATACGAACGTATAAATCGCGCCAAGAACGAAACTGCTGAGGCTGATCCGTATATTGTTAAACTTAGTTTATTAAACTATTTCTCCGCGTTTCTCAAGCATCATATGATGAATCGTGGCAACCTGAAGCCAAGTCGCGATTAGAATGAGAACCCCAGCGCAGAGCAGAGCATCGACCTTTGTAATTCCGAACACAAGATTATCCGACCCACCCAGAATGGCCCCCGCAAACACGACGACTCCGACAACTCCTACGATGACGCTGACAATATGCATTAATTTTGATGGTTTCATGTGTTTAAGTATTATTTATTGGATAAGTTATATATTCTAATTAATTCTTTGACCGCTTTCTCATCATCTCCTTTGTGTCGCATTTGATGTTTCACATGCGACCGGAGATGATTTTCCAAGAGAAAACTGTCGAGACTTTTGAGCGACCTTTGAATTGAAAGGGATTGTTCGAGTAAAACGGGGCAGTATGTCTCTTTCTCAATAGCCTTGATAAGACCATCAAACTGACCTTTGAGTATCTTCGCCCGATGCAGTGCTCTTTTCTTTATTTTTTGATTAACCATATATTTACTAGAGTATTAATGATGTTATCGACCTATCTATAGGATATACCCCCATACCCTATTTGTCAACAACCCCTCCTCCGCGCGAACACCCCCCCTACCCACGGTGGCATCCGGGTCTTTCGTCGTTAGGGGATGACTTTGCCATTTCGGCTGCTCGCCGAACGCGCGGCTGTCTTATCTGGTGGACCCACCGGGGATTGAACCCGGACCTCAGCAACTTACCCGCCCACCATTACGTGGACCTAGCGAGAATCGAACTCGCGTTTCCACAATGCGAATGTGGCGTCGTACCACTAGACCATAGGCCCTAAAAGCTTATGGTGGGCGGATGAAAATGCTGCGTAATGCCGTTTTACTATGGGCCCGTGTTTCCTGCTATTTATACTATAAAACCAAAACAGATGAAAATTGCGAAAGCGGGGGACCGGGGCTATACTACTAAAAACTTCTTTTACAACAAAGGGGGGCGGATGAAACAATTTCAAAATGAGAAAGACGTTTGGCAATGGTACCAGCGTGGGAGCAGAGTTTTGACTCAAGCATACATTGATAAAATCCCGTGGGATCAGTGTAACCCGGCGCTTATTCGTCAGCAAAAAAGTCTTCCTTACTTTAGGGATATTGAAGCTCTTACGCCAATTATCTATTATCCGGAACTGACCGAAACACCAAGTAGCAAAGATATGTATATTGCTCCTTTTATGCAACGCTGGTCAGAGGAAGAACAAACACACGGAGAACTGCTCGATAGAATTATCACAATGTCCGGAGGGGAAGCATTCCACCGGTCGAGTAACTTTTCTCATCCCATACTAACCTTCTGTCGACGTCTTTTGGAAAATGGGTTAGGGGAGTGCTACAAGGCGCTTCATATGACGTGGGGTGCCATCACCGAACTTTCAACAAAATTCGGCTACCGAGTGTTGTCCGCGACATCAGAAGACATAACGCTACGTGAAATTCTTCGCGGGATTGTCGCGGAAGAGGCAAAGCATCTTGTTTTTTATTACAATGTAGCGAGCCTGAAGCTTGCGCGATCGCGAATGGCCCAGATGGTTACGCTATTTGCGATAAGAAGGTTTTGGCATCCTGTCGGCAGCAAAAATACCAAGCCGGAGGATCTAAAACCGGTTCTTGGATTGATATCAGGAGAAAATATCAATTTGTTTCATGAAGAAGTGACAAAAATTATAAACACGCTCCCTGGACTACGACGACTTAATTTAACGGCCACTGTTGCCCGCTACCAAAGAAAAGTTTTTTTCACATAACCCCAAAATGGGGTTTTATTTTTGTCGGGGTGCCGAGAATTGAACTCGGCCTTCACGCACCCGAAGCGTGCGTACTACCGATATACTACACCCCGTTATTTAACCCAGTGTTTTTTCTTTATCTCTCCTACTTTTTCTTCCTCAAGAGCCGACGACTTATTCTTTGCCGTACTCGCAAGTTTTGCAAGCTCCTTCTCTGTCATTTTAGCAAGTTCTCCGGTCCGTCCGATAAGATGCTTCTTGGTATTACGTTTTGGATCGTCGAGCACTTCTTCAAGAAGCACGTTGAGAAGAGCTCCCACCTTCGGACCCGGCTCAATCCCCGCTATTTTCATAATATCGTTTCCGTCTATTTTGAGCATTTTGACTGAAATCGGATCACGTGAAAGTTTTTCAATAACAAACCGGAAGTGCCTTAGTTTGTAGGGTTCTGCCTTCGGTACACCCGAGCCAATCCGGTCGCAGATCCGAACTTTTATGAGATCCTCCATGTTTTCGGGGCCGACTTTGCGTATGAGGCGCCGGACGGACGCTTCGCCAACTTCGTCGACGTTATAATAGAAAAGGTGATAGCGGACGAGCCGTGAAACCTGCTCGGTAAACTCCGAAGAATACTTGAGCCGCGCGAGAATCATATCGGTCATCTTCGCGCCAATGATCTCATGCCCGTAAAAAGTTGAATCCGGTCCGTCGCCTCGCTTGGCGCGGGGCTTACCAACATCATGAAAGAGCGCGGCCATGCGGACTTCGAGCGACCACTGTTTGGACGCCGCGTGCCTCAAGGCAAAAAGATTGTGCTCCCAGACGCTATAAATATGGTGCTTATTTTGCCCGACTCCAAATCCTTCTTCGATCTCTGGCACGATAAGTTTTAAAACGCCGAGCTCGCGCATCTTCTCAAGTGCCTCGTGCGGCTTTGAAGCCGTAATGATCTTTGAAAACTCATCGCGAATCCGTTCTTTTGATATGAATCGAAGGAGTTTTGCCTTCTTTGTAATGGCTACTTCTGTTTCTTTCTCTATAGCAAAACCGAGCTGGGCCGCAAGCCGCACGGCGCGCAAAATTCTAAGTCCGTCTTCTTCAAAACGCTCTTCCGGTTTGCCAACAGCACGAATGAGTCCATCCCGAAAATCTTTTTTACCTTGAAAAAGGTCGACGACTTCGTCGGTTTTAATATTGAGAGCAACAGAGTTTATGGTAAAATCCCGCCGCGCTAGATCGTCATTGAGACTTTTACCGAACTCAACTTTGTCTGGATGGCGCTTATCCGAGTATTTCGATTCCGTCCGATAGGGCGTAACCTCGACCATTTTAAGAGTCGGGTCCGAAACGTTTTTGGGGAAAACGCTTACTGTGCCAAAGTCATTTTCATAAATACTATCGGGAAATAGTTTGACGATTTCTTCAGGACGAGCGCTTGTGGTAATGTCCCAATCCGTCGGCTTCCGGCCCAGAAGAAGGTCGCGCACGCAGCCGCCGACGGCAAAAGCCTCAAAGCCAGCTTCTTCGAGTCTCTCAACAATGGAAATGACTTCTTTTGGGATATCTTTGGTCATGAGTGTCTAATGTGACAGGCCGCGGATTATGCCCCTGACATAATCCGCCCGGCAGGGTTCGAACCTGCGACCGTTTGCTTAAGAGGCAACTGCTCTACCAGCTGAGCTACGGGCGGGCGTCCTCGGAGGGATTCGAACCCCCAATAACTGGTCCGAAGCCAGTCGTGATATCCGTTTCACCACGAGGACAAAACCACTATTCTTATACCACAAAATCGGTATTCTGAAAATCAAAATGAAAAAGGCGTCCGTGGTTTTCCGCGGACGCCTTACTGCCTTCATTTATCTACTCCTTTCTGCTTACCCAGCGCCCGCCCGGTCGTCGTGGGTAAATGGATCGATGTCCTTGTAAATGGACAGCATATAGTACCCAAGCTCACCGGTCTGCGTCAACATAATATCCAGATAGCTCCCGTGGACGTTGGTATTTAGCCTTTTCATCGTCCCGCGGTAAACCATATTCCACCGGTGATCCCAGAGGGTCAGGATGGTTTCGCCAGAATTGGACAGCTTGTGCAAAGTCCATCGCTGACCAGTGATCGAAACATCGAAGCCGACCGTCTCGCCCGGGAATACCGAGAAGTTGTATTCGACGAGCGAACCTGTCTTTGTTTTGCGAATCAGCTCATTGTACTCCCGCGTTTGAGGCGCGACGTATGCCGCTTGGTCCGGACTCGGTTGCGCCTCGGTCCAGCGACCCACAGCATCCCTGTCTTGCAAGTAACAAGCTCCTAGGGTCAATGCCAGCAGAAGCGCTGCCACTTTGATTGGTAGTGGTAGCAACCAGAGAAGTCCGAGGAAAGCGGCGATGATGAAGACCCATGGCAACCAAGGAACTCCTTGAAGACCGGAAAGGTCGATGGGAGGGATCGTAACCGCCGTAGTTGGTAGCAAAGATTGGGCCCACAGGGAGAAAAAAACCAACCAGGCATTGCGCTGTTCTTCTGTCGTTGCCATCAGAAAAAGTAACCAGACAAAAAGTGGGATGAGAAGAAGGGATAGAGCGCCCAATGTTCTAAATACCGCGCTCGGCCACATCAGAAAAAGAGTCGCCCCGACAAGAAGTGCTAACGGGGCGACATCCCACGTGTAGACCGGGATAATTGTGAAGTAAATCCCGATCGCTGACTCGATCGCAGCAAGAGCCATGACAAATATTACAAGCCCTCGCGTCGCGCTGAATACCACAGCACCCCCGACGATCACGGGTCCCACTACATAGATTAAGACCCACGCGAGGGCGATGAGCGGGCCGAACGCGAAGATGCTGGTTACGAACTGGGGCGCCCATCTCGATACGGTGGCCATAACAAACGGCCACGCGATAAGGAATAGCAGTACGTTTCGTAGTGTGCGATCTGCCCTACGGTAACCCGGTCTAAGGATCTCATCGTAGATAGCCGTGAGAAGGTCAAACATTACCGAATCCCCTTTCCATAGAGACGGTCAGCCGCCTCGACAACGCGCGGCACGAGTTTCTTGGCGCCTTCGTCGATCTTAGAGAAAAAAGTCGTGAGGTGTGTAGTGAAAGGAACCGCTCTGCGAAGTAGCAAGTCCGCTCGCTCTGCCTCGGAAATGAAATCTCCGAGGAGTTTTTCGAACTGTTCGCGGATCTCGTTTTTTTCCAGAAACTTCACTAAGCCGTCCCATTCCTTGAGACCTCGCGTGAGCTCGCGAAAACGAGTTTCACGATCACGCGGAAGCTGCTGAAACCACTGCATCATTTGAAGCGTCTTTTCGGGGTTGTCTTTGTAAAGTTTGAGCACCTCCTCAAAAATTTTCCCTTCAAAACCAGCAAACTGCGTTCCCACTGCTCCAGACTGTCGTGCGAGCAGAAGGAGAAGAAGAACCGCGCCTGTTCCATACACGGCGTAGTTGTCTTCGCGGCTTTGGGGGAAAGGGTCAACGTGGCGGTAGCCAAGAAGTGCGGCGGCTACTGCAAATGCCTTCGTCAGGTTTCCGACCGAAAAAAAGCTTTCTCCTGGATCCGGACGCCACCATTCGAAAAATCCTTCTGGCGTGAATCCGAGTTCACGCGCCGCGACATCCGCGATCGCTCCCCGGGCGGCGGATGCCGGCCCATGGAAGTACGCGGTGATAAGGGTCTGGATGAGATTCCCAGTCCCCCGTGTTCCTTCTGCTTGATCTGCCATTCTTTGTCCTCTCTCCCTTGCGGGTTTTCGTTTAGAAGTAGACTGTTAAAGAAACCGTTGCCAATTATACTAGAAACAAGTCTAAAAGTCAAGCGAATCTCTGGAGGGGTATTGACAGAATAGGGTATATATAATATAATGTTTTTTGCAGAGTAACGTGTTGCCAAAGACACTTCTATTTAAGTAGATTAAAGAAGGATGTATGAGAGGCCATGGAGGTCTCTCATGTGCAAAGGAGGAGAGCATGGGACGCACAATGGAACAGAACCTCAACCACGCCTGCTACGCAGGCAGAAGCCACTGGAGGCACAGAAAGGAGGCTGGAGGGAAACCCATGCGAAAAATGGTCGTTGTGCTCCGTAGGCGCCGGCCAGCAGACGGTGGGGAGCCGGTCACCATCACCGTCGCGGCGGAACCGCAAGCACAACTGTAGAAAACGCAGTGAGAGGGGTCGACAGAAGTCGACCCCTCATTTTTTTATTTCTTTCTTTGTTTGCCATGAAATGCTTTGTGAACTTCCTGAAGTTGGCGGTTTGTCAGATGAGTGTAGATTTGCGTCGTAGTAATGGAAGAGTGCCCCAAGAGCGCCTGCACCGAGCGGAGGTCGGCGCCGTTGAGTAAAAGATCGGTGGCAAAAAGATGCCGCAATGTATGCGGCGTCACTTTTCGGGCGATACCAGCCGCAATGCTGTAACGCCGAGTGAGCCGCTCGATCTGACGAGGACTCAAGCGATCTGGATTTTTCTGTGAGCCCGCAAATAGTGACTCCTTGATATCCGAGCGCTTTGTAAGATACGCGCGGACCGCGTTTTTGGCACGACCCGACAAAAAAACAATTCGAATTTTCCCTCCCTTGCCGCGGATTGAAAATTCATCGCGCTTGAAATCTATTGAGTCCCGGTTGAGCGAGGCAAGCTCCGAAACCCGAAGTCCTGTTGAGAAAAGAAGCTCGAGAATCGCACGATCGCGAAGGCCTCGGAGCGTGGAAGACGACGGAGCGGCAAGGAGACGATCGAGGTCTTCGATTGGCGGGACGTCGATATCGCGTTCGGTAAGACGCGCGAGCTCAATTTTTTCTGGCGCCAGCGATGGCGCGCCGTGGCGCGCCAAATATTTTAAAAATTGCCGGAGCGCTATCAGATGGTAATTGCGCGTTTTTGCCGAGAGCTTATCGCGATTCATCTTGAGGCGAAACGTTCGCACGCTTTCTTCGCTGATGCTGGCAACATCCTTGACTCCGGACTCCTTAAAAAAACGCGTGAGGTAGCGCTGATAGTTGTCTATTGTTTTCTGTGAACGCCCGCGCGCGAGTTCCAAATCTTCGAAAAATTCGCGCAGTGATTTTTGAATATTCATAGTTAAGGTCGCACAATATCAGCATACCACGTCACTGCTCTTGCTTCGAATGGGGTTTCTATGCTAAAATAGATGTTATGATTCCGACGAAGGCAAAACAGAAAATAATCGAAAAACACAAGACCCACGATAAAGATACGGGTTCTTCAGAGGTCCAGATCGCCATTTTAAACGAGCAGATCGCGCGGCTTACCGACCACCTCAAAGAATTCAAGAAGGACAACCACTCTCGCCACGGACTTTTAAAAATGGTAGCAAAACGAAAAACGCTTCTTGAGTACCTTTCAAAAGGAGACCAGGAAAAACTGCAAGAGCTGCGGCGGCGTTTCGGTTTAAAAAAATAAATGAATTTAATTAAGCACAAAGACCAGCGCGTCGCTGTTTTCATCGACGCGCAGAATCTCTATCATTCAGCACGAAGTCTCTTTGGCGCGCGAGTAAATTTTAAAGAAATTTTAAAAACAGCCGTGGCGGGGCGCGCCCTGATCCGCGCGTTTGGCTATGTAATCTCCACTAAGGGCGGTGAGGAAAAAGCTTTTTTCGAAGCGCTCGTCAATCTCGGAATTGAGACGCGCGCCAAGGAACTGCAGGAATTTTATAGCGGGGCCAAAAAAGCCGACTGGGATGTGGGCCTTACGATTGACGCGGTCCGCACCGCGGAGATTGTTGATACCGTCGTCATCTGCTCGGGAGACGGGGATTTTGTTCCGCTTGTCGAGTATCTTCAAAACAACGGACGGCGCGTCGAGGTCATGGCTTTTGATCGGAGCGCCTCACTCAAATTGAAAGAAGCGACCGATGAATTCATCGATCTTGGAGCGAGCTCCGGCAAATTTCTACTCCGGACACGCGCCAACAAGTAAAAAATATGTTCAAACGCAAAATTTACGAGACGATTTGTAATGGCAAGAAAATCACTGCCGAATTCAATCCCATGGCCGCCCAAGCTTCTGGCTCGGTTTTTGTCCGAATGGGGGACACGCTGGTACTCGCAACGGCCGTTATGTCTAGCACGCCTCGCGAGACAGTCGAGTATTTTCCTCTGACAGTTGACTACGAGGAAAGGTTTTACGCCGCGGGAAAAATTCTTGGCTCTCGATTTCTCCGGCGCGAAGGGAGGCCGTCTGAAGAAGCAATTTTGATCTCGCGGCTCATAGACCGCACGCTCCGTCCCCTTTTTGACCATCGTATTCGCCACGATGTTCAGGTAGTGGTACTGACGCTCTCCGTTGATGAAGAAAATAGCCCGGACATTCCCGCGATTCTTGCGGCTTCACTCGCGGTTTTAACTTCGGACATCCCTTGGAAAGGGCCCGTTTCGGCAATCCGTGTCGGCAGAATAGGCGAAAAACTAATCGTCAATCCGACCGACAAGGAGCGCTTGGAGGGCGTGCTCGATCTCGTCGTATCGGGCGGGAGCGGACACATAAATATGCTTGAAGGAAAAGCGAAAGAAATCCCGGAAGAAATTTTTCTTGAGGCAATTGAGAGGGCGCGTGCCGAGATCAATCATTTAAATGAATTCCAGCAAAAAATCGCGGATGAGATGGGCAAGGAAAAAATAAAGCATCGGTTTGAAGAGGTCTCCGCCCACATCAACGCACTTCTTGAAAAACACATTATACCGCGACTTAAAGACGTGCTCTATATGCCCGAGAAAACTGAGCGGAACCGAATTTTGGGAGATCTTAAAAAGGAATGGTTTGAAGCACAAAAAACCACGTTCCCAACTCTTTCAAAAGGAACGACGTCTGATCTTTTTGAAGAGGCGATTGACACAATCATACACAAAAATATTCTCGAATCTGAAAAGCGTCCTGATGGTCGGCGTATGAACGAAATCCGTCCTCTCTTTGCTGAAGCCGCGATCTTGCCGCGCACGCACGGCTCGGGACTTTTTTTCCGAGGCGACACCCATATTCTTTCGGTCGCAACGCTCGGGGCGCCCGGAGATGAACTTCTGATTGAAGGCATGGACATACGGACGCGCAAACATTTTATGCATCACTATAACTTTCCTCCGTTTTCGGTAGGGGAGACGGGTCGCATGGGCTCGCCGGGGCGACGTGAGATCGGTCACGGAGCGCTTGCTGAAAAAGCGCTTGAGGCGGTGATTCCTCCAAAAGAAACTTTTCCCTACACCATTCGCCTTGTTTCTGAAACTCTTTCTTCAAACGGTTCGTCCTCGATGGGTTCTGTCTCTGCCTCGACGGTCGCGCTTATGGACGCGGGGGTCCCCATCACGCGACCTGTGGCAGGTATTGCGATGGGGCTTATGATGGATGATACGGGTCGGTACAAAGTACTGACCGACATTCAAGGACCTGAAGATCATCATGGCGATATGGATTTCAAGGCCGCGGGAACCACGGAGGGCGTAACCGCCGTCCAAATGGACGTGAAAGTCAACGGCGTAACGCTCGATATTCTTCGCGATGCTCTCGCGGACGCTCGAAAGGCGCGCTTTACAATTTTGGAAACACTCAAAAAAGCGATCTCCCAACCGCGCGCCGAGCTTTCGCCACACGCGCCGCGAGTTCTTATCATGACAGTACCTATCGATAAGATTCGAGACATCATTGGTCCCGGAGGCAAGGTAATCAACGAAATTATCGCGGAGACCGGCGCCGGGATTGATATTGAGCAAACGGGACAAGTCTACATTACGGGGCAGAACCAAGAATCGGCAAAACGCGCTCAAGAAAAAATAGCCTCTATCATAAAAGAATTTGAAATTGGAGAAGCGGTAACTGGCACAGTCAGTCGGATTTTTGATTTTGGCGCCATGGTGGAGATTGCGCCGCGCCAAGAAGGCCTTGTTCACATCTCTGAAATTTCTAAAATTCGCATTGGCAAAGTAACGGATGTCCTCAACCTCGGGGACACGGTCACCGCGCAGATTATCGGAATCGATAATCTGGGACGAATTAATCTTTCCATCAAAGCGCTTGGGGAAACCCCCGAGGAAACCGCTCACCGCGGAAGCTCTCCACCTCGTCGCCCCCATCGCCGTTAAAAATCGTTTACAATAGTAGTATATGGCGGAGGAACCACAAATCCCCCGAGAGAAAGTCGTCCGGACTATGAAAACGGATATGGCGGAGGCAGCGGCCGCGCGCGAGTCTTCTATTATTGAGCTTGCCGCGCGGGGCAACGAGCGGCGCTATCAGGAAGGATATGTTCCGCCGCATTATAACCGCGGGCTCAATACTCGCGCTCTTGTCTTAACGCTCGTTGTACTCGCGGTCATTGGCGCGGCAGCGGGAGGTGGATTTTACTATTGGTACGCTTTTTACAAAAACGCAAACACTCAAAAAAAAGAACTCGAGATCCCCAGAGCATTTTTGCAAATAGCAGGTACTCAAGAAATCGCGATCAAGCCGGGTGATCGCTCAGGTCTTATTTCCGAACTCCGGAAACAACTCTCGGACTCTGCGGGCGATTACACATATGTACCGCTCATTCTTTCGGATTTTGCGACGGAGCCAAATCTCGCGACACCTGAAAAATTTTTCTCTATTCTCAAGGCAAATCCACCGCCCGATCTTACCCCAAGTTTCTCGGGGCGCTGGAATATCTACACGCACTCGGACAATATTGTTTTAATATTTGAAACCAAAGACTGGCGCGCCACATGGGGCTCGATGCTCGCCTGGGAAAATACGATCGGGGATGAATTCGGCCCGATCCTCCCGCAAACGCCCGACTCGGGCGCGCACAATTTCTCGGACGCCGTCATCAAAAACGAAGACGCGCGGGTTGGTAACCTTTCTTTGGGCGGCACTTCGCAAATTGCCTACGCGATCGCGCTTCGCAAGTTTCTGATTATTGCCTCATCCAGAGAAGAACTCCGCGAAACGCTCGAGCGAATGGTTGCCGGCCCTATAAATAATTGATATACTCACACCAATGGATACGGGATCATTTGAAGAAGCGCTCCTGAAGGAAAAACGTGAGCTCGAGAAGAGTCTCGCGGTTTCGAGCGCGAAAAATCCGCAAAATCCCTCCGACTGGAGCGCGAAATACCCAGATCTCAATGTGAGTTCTTCGGACAAGAGCGATATGGCGGACGAAGTGGAAGAGTTTGACAACGCGCTTGGTATCAACGCCGTCCTTGACCAGAAACTTCAGGAAATCAACGCGGCACTTGAACGCATCAAAAAAGGAGCGTACGGCAAATGCGAAGTAGGGGGGGAGATGATCGAAGAAGACCGCCTCCGCGCCAACCCCGCTGCCCGCAGCTGCATCAAACATTCGGGGTAGTTTGGTTTTTTCTTCCACTTGTACTACTGGGGACTGAGGATATAATAAATTTATGGACGGAGAAAACGCACAACAACCAGGAAAAACTTCTCTTTTTTCATATGCCCCGGACCTTCCTATATCTATTAGAATAGTTTCTTTTTTACTTTTTCTGGCTGGGGCATTTGAGCTGGTGTTTGGTTTAATCGGATTTCTTAAGCCAACGGCCATGTCAATAGCATGGGGGGTTTTGCTTTTACTGACATCGAATGGACTCGCTCGTCTCAAGAAATGGGCTCTTTTGTTATATCTCGTCGCCGTTGTTGTTGGGTTTGTTACAAATCCTGTTGGTGGAATTTTGGCTCTTGTTTTAGCCTTGTTTGTAGTTAGCCATTACAAGCGCTTTGCTTGATTTTTTAGAAGGAGAATGGCAAAGATGAGATTTGCTATATCTCTTGGAATATATCTCTTAGGCATTGTTGTCGCTCTCTTTTTACAAAAACGATATAGTTCTATTCCGATATCGGCTGGCGCGCTACTTATTGCATACATTTTTGCTTACTTTGCAAGGAGGGTAGATCCGAATATAGAATACGAATTTGCGCGCCCAGTAAAATACGGTCGGTTAATTTCCATTACTTTTGTTTTATTAACGATATCAATTTTCTTTTTATTTCTTTATTTCCCAAGAACGCTGAACTTTGTTGCCAAAATTATTTCTCCGTTAGGTACGTATATTCCGTAATATAGTAATTGCTGCATATACCTTAGATATCCTAAATAAATCGATTTAGAAATTTCAATTTGCGAAAAGTTTTGGCACTTGCTAGGAATTTGGGGCGTCTACGAAACTCCATTCCGGGCAGGGCGAGCCTGTTGACTACTTTTGTACAAAATGTACAATAAAGGCATGAAAACTATATCTACAACAAACGCGCGTAAACATATCAGGGCGCTCATCAGCGAAGTGCGTGACACGGGGGAAGTTATCGCCATCGGTCGTAGGAATCAACTGGAAGCGTTGCTCATAAAGTTCCCACGCGAGTACAATAAAACCCTCTCGGATATTACGAACATCAATACGTACTCCTCGAGTTTTGATTTTCTGGAACAAGAACCAGAGCTCTACACACTTCGCGATCTCAAAGAACGCTATGTTTGAAAAGGGTACGGTTGTGCTCGTACCGTTCCCTTTTACTGATTTATCGGGAACAAAGGTTCGGCCGGCTGTTGTGGTTTCACGGCGGTTGTCGGGAGATGATGTTATTGTCACTTTCATTTCTGCAAAGCCGTCTCGCGGAGAAAAGTATGATGTGCGTGTTATACCCAACCAGTCAAATGGCTTGAAAGCGACCTCGACGATCAAATGCGCAAAACTCGCAACACTGGATAAAAAAATCATTTTGGGGAAATTGGGCACGCTTTCAACAGACGATTTTTCAAGGGTGGCCCAAAAACTCAAAACTCTTTTTGGCTGGTAGAAATAAGCTGTTTCAATTTGCGAAGCGTTAGGTTCCTTGCTACGAATGTGGCGTGTCTACGAAACTCCATTCCGGGCAGGTGGTAGGGCTCAAAGGCGTCCCGATCGAGGTTGAGGTTGATTTGGTGCCCGGGCTTTTTCGCTTTAGCATCGTGGGTCTCGCGGATAAGGCGGTTGAAGAGTCGCGAGAACGGGTGGCTGCGGCCATCAAAAACTCGGGCTTTCGCCCGCCACAGAAAAAAAATCATCGCATCACGGTAAACTTGGCGCCCGCCGACCTTCAGAAGGAGGGGGCGCTTTTTGATTTTGCGATAGCGCTCGGCTACCTCCTTGAATCAGGTCAGATTACTTTTGACACGGCAGGAAAGTATTTTCTGGGAGAGTTGGCCCTCGATGGGACGCTCCGACCTATCCGCGGCGCCTTGCCGCTTGTCATTGCCGCCCGTGACCACGGCTTTCGCGAAATTTTCGTCCCGCGAGGCAACAGCGACGAAGTCCAACTTATCGAAGGCGTTGAAATCTTTGAAGTTTCTAATCTTGCCGACGCGGCAGAGCACTTAGAGAAAAAAGTTCTTATTCCGCCACTTGAGAAAAAAATTTTCGAAGCCGAAGAGGGCCTCTATTCTCATGATTTTTCGGATATCAAGGGACAAGAGTTTGCAAAGCGAGGCATCGAAATCGCGGCCGCGGGCAACCACCATGTCGCTTTCATTGGCCCGCCCGGCACCGGAAAAACACTCCTCGCGCGCGCGCTTCCGTCAATCTTGCCGCCACTTTTTTTTGATGAAGCGCTCGAGATAACATCGATTCATAGTATCGCGGGAACGCTCGATCAGGGAATCGCAAAAAAGCGGCCGTTCAGAAGCCCGCACCATACGAGCTCATATGTTGCGATTGTCGGCGGCGGGGCGTTCCCCAAACCGGGTGAGGTGACGCTCGCGCACCGAGGCGTTTTGTTTCTCGACGAGTTTCCGGAGTTTGATCGTCGTGTCATCGAATCACTTCGGCAACCACTTGAGGACCGCGTCGTTTCAATCTCCCGCGCGCGCGGCTCGATGACATTTCCTGCCGACATCATGATGGTGGCCGCGATGAATCCCTGCCCCTGCGGGCAGCGAGGCTCAGCGCACGGATGCGTCTGCACGCCGCGTCAGCTTTTGCAATACGACCGAAAAATTTCTGGTCCCATTGTCGACCGGATCGATATCTGGCTCTCGATGCCCGCGGTCGAATATAAAAAGCTTGAGGAGGAGGCGGGAAGTGAGCTCTCAGCTAGCATCAAAAAACGAGTGGCCGCAGCGCGCGAAGGTCAGAAAAAGCGGTTTGAAAAAGCAACGGTCCGAACCAACGCCGAGATGGGTGTCCGCGATCTCAAAAAATTCTGCAAACTTGAGATGGAAGAGAAAAAAATTCTGGAAGAGGCATCTCGTAGGCTCAACCTTTCGGCGCGCGCCTACCATCGGATTATAAAAGTGGCGCGCACGATTGCGGACTTGGCAGGATCCACTGAAATAAAAAAAGAGCATCTTCTAGAAGCTCTCCAGTATCGTCCGCAGAAAATGTAACACTAGAAAGGATTCTTGGCGCCTCGAATTTCAAAGTGAACGTGGCAACCGGTTGATTTGCCCGTTGAGCCAACGAGACCCATTTGCTGGCCCTGAACAACGCCACTGCCGGGATTTACCAAAACCGCGCTCAAATGCGCATAGAGTGTTTGCGTTCCATTGCCATGGGCAATTACCACATACTCTCCGTACCCGCCATTCCATCCGGAGCTCCGCGCCGTAATTATAGTACCTGCGGCTGAAGCATAGATGGGCGACCCGCAACTTCTCGCGAGATCAACCCCATTGAACCCATGAAGTCCGCGACTTCTAACCCCTCCGACGATCGGTCGCATATAGTAACCCGCGTACTCGGGCCCACCGCCACGCACATAGGTTGGCGCAAACGAGCGCGGCGTCTGAACCGGCGGCAGAGAAATTTCACCGTCGGGAATCACTACTACTACCCCAGCTTCAAGCGGCTCGCCCGGGGTAAGACCATTGAAATCATAGATATCGTCCGGATCACCCGAATACTTTTTGGCAATCGATGCAATCGTGTCTCCTTTTAGAACGGTGTGCTGAACACCCGAGACCGGCAAAATAACAAGGGTATCGCCCTTGCGGATCTGGCCGCCCTGGGGGATATTGTTCGCCCAGCGAATAGTGGCGACCGAAACATCAAACGTCTCGGCAATCAAGGAGAGCGTATCTCCTTCACGAACCGTGTAGGTAGTTATTTTATAGGAAACGCTTGAATCGGCGGCTTCGGCGATATTACCGAGTGGCCCCATGGAGGAAACTAACGCGCTCCCATCAACAAACTGGAGGTCAAATGCCCTTGGATCGCTGCCGAAAGAAGACGGGGCAAGAAATGGAAACGGGTCGGCTCCACCCACACTTGCTGAGGCTTCGTTTCCAGACGTAACGCCGAACAAACTCTTGATGAATGAGGTTAAACTGAATGCATTAGCCTCAAAAGGAAGCAAAACTGCGAAAAAAAGCCCGAGACCCCCCATAAAGCTCAAAAACTTCTTGTGGTAAAGAAGTTTTTTTGACAGTCGCCCATTTTTGATTTTTTTGCCTATTTCGGAAAAAGCCATGCAAATCAAGATTGCGCTCTTCAATCGTATCCTTTGAGAGTAGCATGGGGAGAGCTTCTCTTCAACAAGCTTGTGGAAAGCGATTTTGCCCTAGTAGTAAGGCTTTTTTGGCATTATAGTGGAGAAACATTATGTCTATCCTCGAAGGCCTTAACGAGCGGCAAAAAGAAGCAGTGCTTGCAATAAGCGGACCATTGCTTATTGTGGCAGGCGCGGGTTCCGGAAAAACGAAAACTATAGCGCATCGAATTGCCTACATTGTCAAAGAAAACGTGCCTCCGGAGCGTATTTTGGCGGTCACCTTTACCAACAAGGCCGCCGGGGAGATGCGGGAGCGTATTGTGGGGCTTCTGGTCAAAGAAAAGATTCAGTTTCCGGCAGGCCAAATGCCGTTCATCGGAACGTTCCATTCGCTCGGCGCGTCAATCTTACGAGCAGACGGCTCGGCGATCGGAATTTCCAAAAATTTCAATATTTTAGATGAAGAAGATTCTCGCAACGTAGTTCGCGATCTCATCCGGGAATATGAGCTCGATCCCGACACCTATCCACCACAACGCGTCCGTGCCGCCATCTCGCGCCTCAAAAACGAATTGATTGACGCGGCAAGCTTCGCGCGGGAAGCGGAAGAAAGTCCCTATCAAAAAAACTTGCAGCAACTCTACGCCGCGTATGAAGCGCGACTTATGAAATCGAAAAATCTTGATTTCGACGACTTGCTTCAAAAAACAGTCCTTCTTTTTGAGTCTTCCGTCGAAGTGCGCGAACTATACGAACAGCGCTGGGACTATATCCACATAGATGAGTATCAGGATACCAACCAAGCCCAGTACCGTCTCTCGCGGACACTCGCGGCCCAACATAGGAACATCGCGGTCGTAGGCGACATAGATCA
>CAZZGX010000024.1:0-35020 GCA_964653715.1 uncultured Candidatus Saccharibacteria bacterium | reverse complement strand
ATTTATGTTTCTCCTCGCTTCGTATGGTTTCTTAGAGTTCTGGAGGAGAGGAGCAAGAAAAATTTCTTGACTTTCAAGGTCACTTGATGTTTTATATAGAGGATGAAAGTAGTAATACTCTGTGGTGGTAAGGGAACGCGTATTCGAGAAGAGACTGAATATAAACCAAAGCCTCTTGTGCTTGTGGGCGACAAGCCTATTTTGTGGCACATTATGAAGCTCTATTCACACTACGGCTTTAATGATTTTATTCTTTGCCTCGGTTATAAGGGCGATATGATTAAAAATTACTTTTTAAATTATGATGAGCTGACACATGATTTTACGTTACAGCTTGGATCGGGCAAGAAAATCATTCATCACCACAACAACAGCACGCCGCATTGGAACATTACCTTTGTCGAGACAGGTCAAGAAACTGGCACAGAATACCGTTTGGCGTCCATCAAGCCGTACATCGGGACTGACGAGCATTTTTTTCTTACCTATGGCGATGCGGTTGCCAATGTAGATATCAACAACCTCCGCCGCTATCATTTGAGTCATGACAAAATCATGACTGTAACTGGCGTGAAGCCCCCTAATCCGTTTGGGGTACTTGAGATTGAAGGCAACGAGGTCAAAACATTTGCTGAAAAACCTGTCTCTCGGGATTGGACCAACGGCGGGTTTTTTGTCTGCTCATCAAAAATCTTTGATCATCTTTCGTCTGATCCGGCAAGCTTACTGGAATTCAAGGCATTTCCGCATCTCTCGCGCTCAGGAAATGTTGCGATCTACCATCACAACGATTTCTGGCATTGCGTAGACACGATGAAACATTTGGAGGGCTTAAACAGCCTCCACCAAAAGGGCGAGCGCCCGTGGATGGTATGGGAGTCATAGTAGGCGGTTTTTCTTCAAAACTTTTTCTAAGTATTCCCTGTGATGTTTTAAGGTATTTTTTGGAATTTTTCTAAAAAATTTTCCGGTTTTTGGCTTACCTGATATTGTGCAAACAAAGATAAGGCATACCGCATGTTCGCGTGGATGGTTCACGTGATTAAAAACATCAACCCATTTGTGCGATAGTACACGGACGCCAAGTTTCTCCTTTGCAACAGCATTGATACGTTTTTTAAAGGTTTCCCGATAGCGCAAAAGACTGCCGGGAAAATGCCAGCCGTGGAAATATTTATCATCGCGCCAGGTCATCAAAAATTCTTTCTTTTTATTTACAATAACAAGCTCGCATCCTACAAAGGGAACAAGTTTAACGAGCTTATCGAACAATTTTTGTGACAGACCGTGGCGAGGGGTTCTTACGCCGGGAACTTTTCTTAGCTTCACCGTTCCATTATAATGTTGCGGCACGTTGATAGAAAGCCTTGACACCTTCAGCGCAATCTTGTAGAAGACATTTTAGTAGAAGTAGCAAAACCACATTGTTGTAGAAGCTGTTACCACCAAGGGACTATAAAGATACGGGCGGTCCTCCGCCTTTTTCTTTTACTCAACTTGTCTCAAGGCACTTTGGATGCTATGAATATCCCGAACTCGCAAAGAGGAGGTTCTTTAAATGGAATTTATTGCCGGGGTTTTGGTAACACTCATCGTGCTTGCTCTTTTCGCTTCGCTCCGCTTGCGGCAGTTCGGCAGAAAATACCGCTATGCCTACAAGCGGTTTGCGTACGAGACGCCATCCACAATTTTGCTCTTTGAACATTTTCGCGGCACGCCGGAACTCGTGCATCGTTTGGCAGAAACCAAGTATCTCTATGATGCGCTTCGAAAAGACGATGTTCATGCAAAAGTTCTTCTCTCCACGGGTAGGCTATATGGCGAGCGAGCTCCAATTGCCGAGCTTAGTAAAGAGAAGCTGGTGGAGATGGGTGTTCCGAGGGAAGATATTCACGTTTATCTCGGGGAAAATAATATGGGTGCTGCCGACACGTATGAAGAGACGGTTCTTGCCTGTAAGTGGCTCCGCGCGCAGGGAGAGCATAGCGCATACGTCATTGCAAATCCGCTTCAGGCATTCCACGTGTACTACCTGTCTATCTACAACGGTATCTTTCCTCACCTTGAACCCGTAAAACTTCTCGAGGCGCGAGTTTTGTATATTGTTGGAAAACTTTTGCAGGCGGCGCTTGTCTTTTTCGATCCGAGGGGCTGGAATCCGCTCTCAATGTGGATGCGATACCGGCGGCGCTATATCAAAAGCACAATCTAGACCTGTGAGCGGTTGCAAGACCGCTCTTTTTTAATCATCTATCATCGTTGAACTCGTGTGTTTGATTGTTGACATTTTTGATCCATTCTTATAATGTGCGAATGAAATTTCCGAGGAGGAAGGGATGGAACACGGGCTCTATAGTACCTTGCACAATTTGGGTTTTGTTAACAGCAGGGAAGAAGTTACGCCGGAAGGGTTACATGCGCTGGCCTATCTTTTAAAGCGCCTTCCCGCAGTACATCGAGGTTTGTGGCACGAAGCGTTCGTGCCTTTGATGGAAAAAATAGTTCCAGTAACGGTGGAACTCGTGATAGTCGAAGATCAGCATGTACTTCTTGTTTGGCGGGAAGATGAATTTTTTGGACGCGGATACGGATTTCCCGGGTCATATCGGGGTCCTCGAGAGACATTGCAGGACACCGTTTCGCGATGCGCAAAAAGGGAGCTGGGAGTGGACGTTACCCTGCTCGAAAAAATAGGCGAGATTGATAAGATCAATTGTCCTCGTTTTCATGATTTTTCTCTTCTTGTGCTTTGTCAGTTACGAGATGATGAACCAAAGTACGGCGAATGGTTTAATGGTCGACCACGAGAGCTTTTAGCAGAATTTGAGTCTTCTTGGCCGCTTATCGAGAAGTATCTAAAAAAATAATGTGAACTTGTTTTATAGCGGAACCGCGTTTGGTTCCGCTTTTCTTTTTGGGGCTTGCAAAACTTAGTGTTTTATTGTACCGTTTTACAGTTATGGATCCTTCATATTGGCGCGATAAAAACGTTTTTATAACAGGAGCCACAGGGTTTTTAGGCTCATGGCTTAGCAAATTTCTTGTAAAAGGTGGGGCAAATGTGACTGTACTCATTCGCGATCTCGTACCACAATCCGAGCTCGTGCGTTCTGGCTACATGCAGAAAGTAAACATTGTGCGCGGAAGCCTCGAAAATTATTCATTGATAGAGCGCGTACTTGGCGAATATGAAATTGACACCGTTTTTCATGTCGGTGCGCAGACCATTGTAGAGATTGCAAACCGAAATCCACTTTCGACGTTTGAGTCAAATGTGCGGGGAACTTGGAATGTGCTTGAGGCGGCTCGAAGGAGTCCTACCGTCAAGAAAGTTATTGTCGCGTCATCCGACAAAGCATACGGAATTCACAAGGAACTGCCGTATACAGAAACAGCGCTGCTGCAGGGCAAACATCCATACGATGTTTCAAAGAGCGCTGCAGATCTGATTGCGCATTCTTACTACGCGTCGTACGGGCTGCCGGTTGCCATTACGCGCTGCGGAAATTTTTTCGGCCCCGGAGATCTCAACTTCAATCGCATTATTCCCGGAACAATTCGATCGATTATGCGCGGCGAACGTCCCATCATTCGCTCAAACGGCGCGTACATCCGGGACTATTTTTATATAGAAGATGGCGCGTATGCCTATATGCTACTTGCCGAAAAAATGGATAATCCCACGTTCCATGGTCAAGCGTTTAATTTTAGCAATGAAAGTCAGATGACTGTTCTTGAGATTGTGCGTAAAATATTGCAAAATATGAATAGTATGCTCGAGCCGCAAATTCTTAATTCTGCAAACAACGAAATTCCACATCAATATTTGTCAGCCCAAAAAGCGCGCGAGATGCTCGGTTGGTCTCCTATTTTCAATTTTGACGAGGCACTCATAAAAACTATCAATTGGTATCGGGACTATTTTAAAAATAAATGAAAACGACTCCACTAAGGGTTCCATATACTCTTTCAGTTCATGGACGCGAAGAAGCGGCAGCGGTCGCAAAAGTTATAACGGAGCACCGAACAGGTCTTGGCAAAGAGACCTCTCTTTTTGAAAAGAAAATCTCCGCTCTTTTTGGGAAAAAATATGGCGTTATGGTCAACTCTGGCTCGTCAGCGAATCTGCTCGCGTTCGAAATTTTAAATTTACCCCCCGGTTCCGAGGTTATCACGCCAGTTTTAACCTTTAATACGACTGTTGCGCCGATTATTCAAAAACAACTCGTTCCCGTTTTTGTTGATGTTAAAAAAAATACGTATCTTGTGGACATTGATCAGTTAGAGAAAAAAATTACCTCGAAAACGCGGGCGCTTATGATCCCGTCTCTCATCGGCAATGTACCGGACATGAAACGCCTTCGGGCTATCGCGGATAAATATAAGCTTTTTTTTGTGGAAGATTCTTGTGATACCTTGGGGGCCCGGTATTATGGCAAATCGAGCGGAGTTTATTCCGACATATCAACAACGAGTTTTTACGGATCTCACGTTATAAATGCGGGAGGGGGCGGGGGTCTTATAGCTGTTAATAAACCACATTGGTATAAACAGCTTCTTGTTTTGCGAGGTTGGGGTCGCTCATCTTCTCTTTTTTCTGAATCCGAAGATATGAGTGTACGCTTTGCGGCAAAATTAGCCGGTATCCCATACGACGGTAAATTCATCTTTACCGAGGTCGGATATAATTTTTTGCCGCTTGAAATGGGAGCGGCATTTGGCCTCGTGCAGCTTAAAAAACTTCCTCAGTTCAGCCGTCGTCGTCAACAGAACTTCAATGCGCTCCGGCAGTTTTTTTCGCGGTATCAGGATTTCTTCGATCTTCCTGTGGAAATACCGGGCATTAAGACCAATTGGCTTGCGTTCCCACTTTGTATCAAAAACGGTGCTCCATTTTCACGCCTCAAGCTCGTTACGTTTCTTGAAAAAAACAATATTCAAACACGCCCGATTTTTACCGGAAACATTTTGCGCCAGCCCGTGCTTACTCGGAATAAAATCTCATTCGGCGTGAAATATATTAGTCTTGAACACCCGGTTGTTGCTAAACTTGCCATCGCTTCTCAAAAAACAGAATTTCCTATAGCTGATACAATCATGAAAAACGCTTTTCTCATCGGTTGCCATCAAGGTATCGGTCCAATTCATCTCACGCATATAAAAAAGGTAATTGCAACTTTTATAAGAATGTACGGACAGATTTCTCATATCATATAAAAAACATTCCTCTGTGTTTATAGACAGGATTGAGCAATATTGATATTATTCCAGCTATGAAAAAGGCCCTGATAACTGGGGTTACGGGGCAGGATGGATCGTATCTCGCCGAATTGCTGCTTGCAAAAGGTTACGAAGTGCACGGTGTCATGAGGCGCTCGAGCCTTCTCAATACCCAGCGCGTTGAGCACTTGCAGGGCAAAAAACAAAGTTTAGCGCTTCACTTTGCGGATCTGACTGATGCGAGCTCTATCAACCATCTTGTGCGAACTGTCCGTCCTGACGAGGTATATCATCTTGCGGCGCAAAGCCATGTGCGGGTTAGTTTCGATGTGCCGGAATATACCGGCAATGTGACCGCGCTCGGCACTCTTCGCGTTCTCGATGCGATCCGCGACGCGGGGCTTGATCATACAAAATTTTATCAGGCTTCGAGCTCCGAAATGTTTGGAAAAGCGGAAGAAATTCCACAGAAAGAAACCACGCCGTTTTATCCCCGCAGTCCCTACGGAGTCGCGAAAGTGTATGCTTACTGGATAACAAAAAACTATCGAGAAGCTTACGGAATGTTTGCCTCGAACGGAATTTTATTTAATCATGAAAGCCCTCGCCGTGGCGAAATGTTTGTTACGCGTAAAATTACGAAGGCACTTGCCAATATTATTGCTGGAAAACAAGAAAAAATTTATTTGGGAAATCTGGATGCCAAGCGCGATTGGGGATACGCGCCCGATTTTGTGGAGGCAATGTATCTCATGTTGCAGCAAAAAACCCCCGATGACTTCGTGATCGCAACGGGAGAAACTCATTCTGTTCGCGAATTTCTTGATGCAGCTTTTGATTTGGCAGGGCTTGATTGGAAAAAATACGTGGAAATTGACAATACGCTGTTTCGGCCCACCGAAGCTGATATTTTACTCGGAGATTACTCAAAAGCAAAACACGAACTCGGCTGGAAACCTAAAGTAAAATTTAAGGAATTGGTACAAATCATGGTAAAAGCGGATTGCAAATCCATTGGAGTCTCCCTCAAAAAATAAACGACTATGGACCTGAAGAATAAAAAAATTCTTGTAACGGGAGGTGCCGGGTTCCTCGGCTCTTACATCGTAGAGCAGTTGCAAGCCAAGGGGATCGAACCATTCGTGTCGCGAAAACGGGACTATGATCTGACTCATTGGGACGATGCTGAGCGATTGTTCCAAGACGCAAAGCCCGAGCTCATTATCCACCTTGCTGCGGAAGTTGGAGGCATTGGTGCAAACCGCGATAATCCCGGCCTTTACTGGTATGCGAATTTGATGATGGGAGCGCATATGCTTGAGCTAGCGCGGTTACATAGAACGGAGAAAATTGTTACGCTAGGGACAATTTGTGAGTATCCGAAGTTTACGCCGATGCCGTTCCTTGAGGAAAATCTTTGGGACGGTTATCCGGAGGAGACGAACGCACCCTATGGCATTGCGAAAAAAACTATACTAGTTGGGGCTCAGGCCTACCGCAATCAGTACGGTTTGAATGCAATTCACTTGCTGCCGATAAATCTTTACGGCCCGCGCGATAACTTTGATCCCGCGTCTTCACATGTCATCCCGGCATTGATCCGCAAAATCATGGAAGCCAAAAAGGCTAGTCAGGACTACATCGATGTGTGGGGTACGGGCACCGCATCGCGTGAATTTTTGTATGTCGAAGATGCGGCGGAAGGAATTGTGAAAGCGCTCGAGCGCTATGATAAACCCGAGCCAATCAATTTGGGTTCCGGTATGGAAATCACGATAAAAGATTTGGTCGAAAAAATTGCAAAGCCGTGTGATTTCCATGGTAAAATCCGCTGGGACGCTTCAAAACCGGATGGACAACCGCGGCGCATGCTTGATGTCTCAAAAGCCGAGCGCGAATTTGGATTCAAGGCGAAGACAAGTTTCGATGAAGGGCTTACAAAAACTATAAATTGGTATGAAAAAACAAGCGCTCGTTGAATATCTTAATACTTCGGCGTTAGAGCGGGATTCCTGGAAACGGCGAAACTGGTATTATCATAAATCTCTTGAAAAATTATTTCGCTTTTTAATCCCCGAGGGTAGTCTTGTACTTGAACTTGGCTCCGGCACGGGAGATCTTTTGGCTACGCTTCGGCCTTCGCGCGGTGTGCGGATTGATATCAGTCCTGGGATGATAGAGATCGCGAAGAAAAAATATCCGAAAATGGAGTGGCGGATACGCGACGCAGAAGATCTCGACTTTGGGGAACGTTTTGACTACGTCGTGCTCTCCGATCTTTTGGGATTTTTGGAGGACGTTGAGAAAACGTTCCATGAGTTGGCGCATCTTTGTCACGAGAGAACAAGAGTTGTTATAACATATTACAATTACTTGTGGGAGCCAGTATTGCGGCTTGGGGAGTTTTTGTATTTGAAAAAACGGCAACCTCTTCAAAATTGGATGTCTCCAAAAGACGTCGAAAACATGTTGTATCTCGCTGGCTTTGAAATCGTCAAAAAAGGCAACAAGATGATATTTCCTCTTTGGATCCCGCTCATTTCCGCTTTTTTAAATTCTTTTGTAGCACATCTGCCGATTGTTACAAAACTTGGGCTCATCCAGTATGTTGTCGCGCGGCCGCAGCCACAAGGACGACAGGAACGTTCGGTATCGATTATCATCCCGGCTCGCAACGAGAAAGGAAATATTGAAAATGCCGTTTTACGAACCCCAAATTTTGGAAGTTACCAGGAGCTCATTTTTATTGAAGGACATTCAGGGGATGGGACACGCGAAGAGATCGAACGTATTGCTGAAAAATATGCGGGGAGGCGCAATATTCGATTTGCGGTTCAAAAGGGAAAAGGAAAAGGAGACGCGGTTCGGCTAGGGTTTGAGATGGCAAAAGGTGAGATACTTATGATTCTTGATGCAGACCTTACGATGCCGCCCGAAGATTTGCCCAAGTTTTACGATGCAATTGTTTCGGGCAAGGGGGAGTTTATCAATGGATCGCGCCTAGTCTATCAGCTTGAGGACGACTCTATGCGTGTTTTAAATATCCTCGGTAATAAATTTTTCAGCATAATGTTCAGCTGGCTTTTGGGTCAGCGGCTCAAGGATACGCTTTGCGGCACGAAAGTTCTTTTCAAAAAAGACTACGAGATGATTGCCAAGGGTCGAAGCTACTTCGGGGATTTTGATCCGTTTGGCGACTTCGATTTGCTCTTTGGCGCGGCAAAGCTCAATTTAAAAATTGTGGAAATTCCTATTCGATATCAGGCGCGTACGTATGGAAGTACTAACATACAGCGATGGCGTCACGGGTGGCTCTTGATTAAAATGACATTTTTCGCGATGCGCAAGATTAAGTTTATATGAATGCCGCTCACGCTGAAGTGCATTTTGACGCAATCGCGGAAGATTACGATTATTGGAAAAAAAAGAATTATTACTATCATCAAGCGTTGAAGGATCTTTGCGCTTCTTTGGTGCGGCCACATGACTCAGTGCTTGAGATTGGCTGTGGAACTGGCGATATTCTTGCCTCGCTCAAACTTTCAAAAGGTCTTGGCGTTGATATTAGTGAGGGTATGATAGCAAAAGCGAATCAAAAATACGCCTCGCGTGGCGATCTTCGATTTGAACGGGCAGATATTACTACATGGCATGATATCACCCCGTACGATGTCATCATATTAGTTGATGTTCTCGAGCATGTTGAGGATATTGCGGGGTTTGTGGGGCACCTGGCGCGTATTGCCAAGCCCGGTTCCAGGACAATAATAACTTTGGCTAACCCAATCTGGGAGAAGGCACTCTTACTTGCAGAGAAACTCCATCTGAAAATGCCGGAGGGTCCGCATAAGCGTCTAAGTGTAAAAGAAACCGAGATGCTATTTGCCAAAAACGGTTTTCGTGTCGTTGAGCACGGATACAGACTTCTTATTCCTAAGAAATTCCCCGGCGCGGATTGGATAAACAGTCGATTTTACAAAAGCGCTCTTTTGGCTCCTCTCGGATTTATCGTATATTGGGTTTTGAGAAAGGATCACGATGAGTAATTCTCCGCTGAAGATATTATTTATTTGTATTTTTGTGCTCAAAGTGGCGCTTGTGCTTTTTGTTTTTTATTGGTTTGGCCAAGAAAAATTTATATGGGCTGATTCCGTCACATATAGTGATCTCGCGCAAAAACTTGCATTGGGCGAGGGCTACAATGATCCAATTCGTACCCCACTCTATCCATTTTTATTAAGCTTGCTTATGCGTTTTTCTTCTAACGCGATTCTTTATATGTCGATACTGCAGGCGTTTATCTCATCTGTTATCGCGTTGCTCATTTGGCGCATAGGAATAATTTTTGTTAGCAATCGCGCTGCGCTGGCTATAGCCTTGATAACTGTATTCGAGCCGCTAAGCGCGATCTTTAATGTACTGATTTTGCCGGAAACCTTTTTGCTTCTATTCCTACTTTTGTTTATCTATTTTTTCTTGCGTTATATGCAGCAAGGCTCTTATGGATATCTCGCAACTTCTGCTTTTGCGCTTGTCTTGGCTATCTTAACCAAGCCGGTGGCCACCTATCTTTTTTTTCTGCCGCTAGCCGTGCTTTTGTGGAGAAAAACTTTCTGGCATTTTGTATTTTTTGCTTTGCTTATACTTGCGCTTTTGTTGCCGTGGATGATATACAACGAAATTGCTTTTGGAAATTTCGGTGTAAGCTCGCACGGAGACGCGAACGTGTGCGGCTATTTGCTAACATCAGTTTTCTCAACGGAGCATGGCACCGACCCGAGCAACATGGATCAGAATCTTTTCCCAGAGTCGTTTAAGGACGCTCGCAGACGTTGCACAAGTACTGTTGCCGGTCTGAAAATTGCCGTGCTCAAATATCCTCAAAGTTTTGCTAAGGTCGTTGCGCTCAGTTCTCTTTCCTATTTAACTAACGATGGCTATTCGGTTCTTTTTCAGAAATTACCAGAAGATTCTATAAAAGCTCATCACAATTATCTTACGCCAGCGGTTTTTGCAGATCGTGAGTGGCCAACAAAAATCATACTTGCGGCGCGCGAGCTTGGTAAGAAAAATCTTGTAATTGTGCTCCTTGGTAAAATCTTTTGGTTTTTTGTTGCGCTTCTGGCAGTTGTGGGGGCTCTTTACCTGATACATGATCAAAAAAAGCGTCTTCTGACATTATTCCTCGTTTTTATAATCTTATATTTCATTTGTGTATCCGTGTTGAGTACGGGATACGGGGTAGGAGCGCGGCTTCGGTATCCCATTGAGCCGATTCTTCTCATTTTTGCGTTCTCGGGTGTCAAAAAGTTATCCACAAGCCTTGGTGTAACTTTTTAAGTGTTCACGACGTATAATGAACTCATATATGCATTTTTTAGTCGAGATGCATTTGTTTAATTAATCATTTAAGAGGTTTTTTTCGATAGTATGAAAGATTCTTTTATTTTTCAGACAAGTCGTGAGAGGTTTTTAATGCTCGGAGCTTTCCTTGCGGCGGCGGTTTTCTTTATAGCTATGAGCGTATGGGCAACAACAGTCGGCACTAATGTGGACTCGACTGGCACGCTCGGAGCCGCTACAAGCACGCCTTGGGGCGATCTCGCAGTGGATCAGCAAGCCAGCCAGACACGACTTCATCCAATTTTTGTTGTTGGCGATAACGGAACCACAACGCCGTTTGTGTTTGTAAGTCAAAAAGGTGTTGTATCGCTGGGTTCTTCGACTCCCTCGGGCCTTTTCCTTAATCCTTCGGACACCGTCATCGGCCGCAACGGGGCTTCGAGCGATCTTTTCGTGTCCGGTGGTTTAGGGGTTGCTAATGCCACGACATCAGATGGTGACTTCGTTGTCGGTGGAACAACTGGCGGCACCGGAGCCATCTTATCATACACCGCGAACGGACGATTTATAGTAGGCGCAAGCACCACCGCGGCTACCAATAGTGCTGCGCCGAGCAGGTTTGTATTTGATGGCGGTGAGGCCGTCTTCTCTTCCGGAGGCACAGGTACGACGACGTTGAGTATTGTGAACGAAGCTGCAGCGAATGGCACCAATGCATGCATTGAGATGAGCGCAGATGGGACTCTGTATCGCATCTTTATCAATGGTGCGCGCAACGGTGTAACGGTTGAGGCGGGATCCTGCACGAACAATTAATAAAGTTCTTACCCATTACATTAAGGAACTTTATGTTATGAAAAAATACTATTGGTTATTGGCGCTAATCCTTGCCGTTGCTTTTGGTAGTGCAAGTGGCGCACGGGCAGTTACGGTAAGTCAAAATGTTACTGTGCCAGTCCCCGTAGAGGGAGGCGGCTCTACCATTGATGCTACATTAGTAGCCAACTCTAGTTTTGGCACTCTTACCGTGACCGGTTCATCTCTTTCTATTACAGTTGCTTCTGGCCAGAGTGTAACCTTAAACAACAGTCAAAATAGGGCATTCAAGAATGACCAAGGAGTGCAAACAATTTGTACCGCGCCATCTTCAATAACTCTTTCGGCGGGGAAAACATACTCAATCCAAATTGGAGGAGCTTGTGTTGGCGGCGGAGGTGGCGGGGGAGGTAGTGGTTTTTCCCCACCCCCACCTCCTCCTGTAGACACGGGCGGTAGTAGTGGTGGCGGGCCAGTAACAGTAACTCCACCTCCGCCCCCATCTCCCGCAGAGACTATACTTCCGCCACCACCCAACACATTGCCTTTGCCTCCACCGCCGCCTATTTCGCAAGTTCAGTTACCAACAAGCGAAATGCAGTTTGGTGTAGAAAATGATGATGTAACAAAATTACAAGCGCTTCTTGCGACAGATCCCTCGATTTATCCCGAGGGCAAGGTTACTGGTTATTTTGGCCCAGCAACCAGAGCCGCGGTAAAAAGATTCCAAGCAAAATACGGGCTTGCAACTCCCGGTCGTGTAGGTCCGCAAACGCTTGCTAAGCTTGCTGAAATTTTTGGAGGGGGCATAGGTTCAACACTGCTACCTCCGCAACAGACGTCTCCATCCGGTGCTCTTACAAAAACGCTGAATCCGGGAGCGAATGGAAATGATGTTGCACTCTTACAACTTTTTCTCGCCAAAGATAAGGACATCTATCCCGAAGGTATTGTGAATGGGAATTACGGTCCACTGACTACAAAAGCAGTCAAACGTTTTCAGGCAAAGTATGGCATCCCGCAAGTTGGACGCGTAGGACCTGTAACACTCAAGAAAATACAGGAGCTTTGGCAGTAAGATACAGGAAGATTTTGGAAAAAACACGGCCGTGCGGCCGTGTTTTTTGTTAGCCTTGCATTTGACTCATTGTATGGAATAATTACTCAAATGAGTTCACTTGAACGTGCCCTTCTCTGGACGGTTCGGATATCTTTGGCCCTACTTTTTCTAACCCCTCTTATCGTTACGTCTTTCTTTTTCTTCCCGTTCATAACCGGGAAGAATTTCTTTTTTCGGATTGTAACCGAGATAATGTTCGGAGCGTGGGTTATGTTGGCGTTTATTGCCCCTGCGTATAGACCGAAAAAAAGTTTTATTTTCACGGCGCTCTTTATTTTTATTGGGTCACTCGTTTTCGCGACGCTTCTTGGAGAAAATCCATATCATAGCTTCTGGTCAAATTTTGAAAGGATGGAGGGCCTTGTTACCTATCTTCACCTTTTTGCGCTTTTTCTTGTAGCGGGACATACAATCAAAAACCCTAGAGAGTGGTCTTTTTATTTGATAATTTCCTTGACTGCAAGCGTATTTGTCGGTTTGTACGGTTTTTGTGAGCATTTTTTCTATTCTACAGCTCAATTTTGTAAAACGGGATCAGAGGGAGGAAGAATATTCTCTACCTTTGGAAATTTTATTTATCTTGCGGTATACGCGTTGTTTCAAATGTTTATCGCCGCGGGGCTTTTTATTGGAAGCAAAGATCGTTTTTTAAAAATTGTCTTTGGCGGTATATTCTTCATTAATTTGTATATGTTTATTCTCTCGGGAAGCCGCGGGGCAAGTGTCGGTCTTATCGCGGGTCTTTTCGTGATGGCCGTATGTTTTATTATTTCGTTGCGCAAAACTGCCTATAAATATTTTGTTGCGGCATTAGCGCTGTTTCTTGTCGCCTTGCCATTTATCTCCCATGTGTTGGTCGTTAAAAATATTGTAACTGGCAGCAGTAATATTATCTATCGGCTGGGAACTTTGCCTCTGAAAAATTTAGCCGATCAGCCTCGTATAAAAATTTGGAAGATAGGTCTTGTCGCATTTCAAAACCGGCCAATATTTGGGTGGGGTCCCGAAAATTTTATTGTTCCCTATGGCAGATTTTATGACGCGACTCTTTTTGGCAATGAGGCATGGTTTGATCGCGTGCACAATATGTCTTTAGAATGGCTTGTTGACGCGGGTATCGTTGGTTTTAGCGCGTATCTTGGTCTCCTCGGCGTAGTTTTTTTCTCAATATACAAACTAACGGCTCGAAAGAGCATAAGCTCCTATATGGGTATTCTGATAACAGGAGCTTTGCTCTCCTATATTGTCCAGAATTTATTTGTTTTTGATACTATTACAAATTATATCTTTTTCTTCTTTGCGCTTGCTTTTTTGCATTCGAATCTCACAGGTCCCGCCAAGAATGAAAAAACAACAAGACATCATCACTTAAAGCCTCAGCAGACTATTGCGCTAGCGGGCATATTCCTCATGACAGTTATTATAATTTATGGGTTTAATGTTCGGCCTATTCTTGCCGCACACGATCTTCTCAGTGCCCTTGCGTCTGTAAACAAAGCAACCTCTGTCCAGGAAGTATTGGATAGTTTTCAAAAAGCGATTGATGACAATACGTTTGGTTTAACTGAGACAAGAGAACGGCTTGCTGATCTTGCAGTAAGTTTGTCAACGCGGGGAGATCCGAAAATTGTTCAGCCCATTCTCGATAAAGCAATTTCAGAGCTTGAAAAAGAAGTTGAGGCAAATCCGCGAGTGCCGAAATATCCTATATTCTTGGGTAAGCTCTATACGATTAAAGTGGCTTGGACGGGCAAAGATAAAGATAAGGCTGAATTCTATTATACAAAAGCAAAAGAGCTGGCTCCCAACTATCCACAGACGTATCTAGGGCTTGCGGAATTATACATAATTACTGGTGAAATGGATCGGGCTGTAGTTTTGGGAGATGAAATCTTTCGGCAATCTAACGAGAGTGGAGCCATGTTCCAGGCAGTTTTAGCAATCCATGTTTTGGCTGGAGATTATGATGGTGCCCGGAACGTGCTTGAGAAGTATACGGCTATAAGCCTCGGCTATTCCGTTGGTGGAGAAAATGACATTCAGCTTCTTATAAGCCGAACTCTGAAGGGTACTCACAATTTGGAAGCACGGCTTGCTTTTCTCGAAACACTCAACAATAAGTACGAGAGCGCGTACATCGATGTTGGGCTCGCTCAAACATACGGGCAGTTGGGCAATAAAGAAAAGGCTCGTCAATTCGCATCAAGTGCTCTTGCAAAAACAAAAGATCCTGCCTTGCAAGATCAAATTAGCGAGTTTCTCAAAAGTCTTGATGGACTTCCGTAAAATAATATTTGCTCTCGTCCTTGGTGTCGTAGTGTTGTTGCCACTTGTCTCGGCGGCAACTCTTTATTTCGGTTTTATTTTCACTAAATCAACAGTTTTCTTGGTACTTACCGAAGTTGCCGTTATTTTTTGGCTGCCGATTTTTTTTAAACAAAAACTTTTGCACAATAAGCCGGGTATTTTAAATTTGATGGTGCTGGTTTATTTCGCCGTAATTATTGTGTCTATGTTGAGGGCGGAGGACGTACAGCAAAGTATCTGGTCAAGTTACGAACGGATGCTTGGTCTTTGGGTTTTGGCTCACATATGTATCTTTTACTTTATTGTGACTACCACGGTACGGGAAGAAGGCGAATGGCTATGGATTTTTCGAGCATGGTCCTTCACCGCTCTCATAGTGGCGCTCGTGCCATTTTTTCAATCGCAAAATCCGTTTGGCATTGCGCGTGTAGGATCTACTTTAGGCAACGCGACTTTTCTTGCTTCATATCTTCTTTTGTCTTTTTTTGTTACCATGGCGCTTTTGCTACGCGAGAGCAAGTTTTCATATCGTGCCGTATTCTTCGCCTGCGTGCTTTTATTCAGTTTCCTTGCGCTGATGCTCACGGGCACTCGGGGAGCGATGCTCGCCCTTGTCATTGGGGCCGTGCTTACTTTTGCTGGGCTTGCTTTCTTGCTATCCAAAGAAGGGAAAACTCTTTCGATGTCGAATACCGTTTTGAGAAAAGTTGCTCTCGGTATACTCATTTTTATCTTCTGCGCTTCCTTAGGTATTTATTTTATAAAAGACTCTTTCAAGTCTTCCTCTTACGGTCCTCTCAGACGGATTGCGTCGATATCCCTTAGTGATAAGTCGTTCCAAGGTCGGCTTATGGCATGGCGAGTTGCTTGGAATGGATGGCGCGAGCGGCCATTTTTTGGGTGGGGACCGGAAAATTTCGGTTTACTTTTCAATGCTTATTATGACGCGCGACTTGTAAACCAAGAACCGTGGTTTGATCGGGCTCACAATTTCATATTTGATGTCGGGGCGACTACCGGTATTCTTGGTTTACTCGCTTATTGTGGGATTTTCGTTGCCGCTTTTTTGCTTTTAATAAAACAAAAAAAGAAAAAATTTTGGCTTTTCCTCGCTTTTGGAGCGCTTCTTGTCGCATATCTTTTCCAGAATATTCTCGTGTTCGATTCTACGACTACTTTTGTTCTTCTTTTCGTTGTATTTGCTTTTATCGGCAGTCGTTCTGATAACGAAAAGCTTCTCAAAACAAATCAGTATACAAGTTCATGGAGTATCCTCGCGGTCGGTTTTATTGTTGTTGCGCCAATTTTTTATCTCGGTACGTGGAAACCTTTTTGGGAGAACAGAATTGGCAAACTCGGATACGATGCTTTTGCAGAGGGGAGCGATGCCGCAGGAGAGAAGTTTACCGAGCAAGCTCTTTTGTACAATACGTATGGCAATATTGATGTTCGTCGAGGTGTTGCAGAATACACATTTGAATTTTTAAAAAAGGGAGGCAAGAGAAATCCGGAGGCTCTCAAGCGTTTACTTGATTATTCGATCCGTCTCATGGAGGACAATATTCATGAAAGACCAAAGGATGTGAAGTGGTATATGTATCAGGGCCAGCTCTACAATTTACGAGCGACAATTCTAGGTTCGCCAGATCGCGAATATGCGGCAAAAGCCGAAAAACGGTTTCTTGAGGCGGCAGTGATTTCGCCAAACAGGATGCAAATATATTTAGAAATAGCGCAGGCAAGAAAAGTGCAAGGTAATATTTCCGGTATGTGGAGCGCGATCGATACGGCAGAAAACCTAGTGCCTGAGTATGGCATTCCCCATATCAACGGGCTTGTCCACGCAATTGAACTTGGAGATAGATCGCGCGAAACAGAAGAGCTCGCGTGGCTCGATGGGCATTCCGTGAGCGAACGCGACTCAATCCGCGACGCGTATTATCAGGCGCGAAGGTTTGATGAGGCGGCGCTTGCCGAGTTATACCTGATAAAAAATAAGGAACAGGGTGATTACGATAAGCAAGAACTTGCCGGAGAGTACAAAAATCTCGCAGTGTTTTACAAAGAAGCTGGGAAATTTGAAGATGCGCGCAAAGCAGCTCTGCGAGTTATAGAGTTAGACCCTTCTCAAAAAAGTTCCGCGGAAGTCTTTTTACAAAGTTTAGGAAAATGATGGCAGTCAAATCAAGTTGTAGCATAAACAAATTTATGATATCGTGCGTTTTATACATATGAATGAAAGAACGAAAATTGGAATTGTCGGTGTTGGAATGGTGGGCCGCGAGATGGCGCGGTATTTCAACGAGATCAAGGGGTTCGCGCGTGGCGCTGAGTTGTTTCTCTATGATATTGATCCAAAAAAGGGATATTCGGACGACGTAAACAAAGCCGATATTATTTTTGTTTGCGTGCCGACGCCGAGAAGTACTGATGGCTCGTGCGATATTGCTGCCGTCGAGAGTACCGTTGCCGCAATCAAGGAGCCAAGAATTATGGTTATTAAATCCACCGTGACTCCCGGCACCACCGAGAAACTGCAAAAGCAATATCCCCAACATAAAATACTGTTCAGCCCGGAATTTTTGACCGTGTCACAGGCGTGGAATGATATGATCCGTCCAGATCGGCAAATTGTCGGATTTACGACCAACAGCATCGATGCCGCTCATTTCGTTCTCTCGCTACTGCCAAAGGCGCCGTATATGTCGCCATGGGGCGCGGGATACCACCGCCATGTTTTGTCTGCGACCGAAGCTGAGCTGATAAAAATCCACGGGAACGCGTTTTTCTCAATGAAGGTAGTCTTTGCCAACAAGGTTGCGGATTCTTGCGAAGCGCTTAAAAGAAAGCTTATGGCTGCGGGAGTCGAAAACCCTCAAGTTGATTATGAGAATATACGTGTTGCGCTGGGAGCCGATTATCGGATTGGTTCTTCGCATCTCGACGTATTCCATGGAGGATATCGTGGTTTTGGCGGTTACTGTTTGCCAAAGGATTTAGATTCCCTCATTTCATTTTTAAATGATGTGAATATTAGCGCATTGGTATTTGAAGCGGCTCGCGAAGAGAATAGAAAGCTCATCGAGCGGCAAGGTTTAACCGTTCCGCAGGTGAGCACTATGGGCTTTAATAACCAGAAAAAAATTACCGACCGCTCGCAGTAAGTATTACCATCAATGTTTTAAGCATGATATCGAGATCAAGTCCGAGGTCTCGATTTTTTATATAATAAAGATCGTACTGCATTTTTAGCGTTGCCTCTTTGTGGGTCCCATAATAATACGGCGGATTAATTTGTGCCCACCCGGAAAGGCCTGGTCGGATGAGATGCCGCATGTCATAAAATGGAATTTCTTTTCGAAGCTGTTCCACAAATTCAGGCCGTTCTGGCCGCGGCCCAATAAATGACAAGTCGCCTTTGAGAATATTCCAAAGTTGCGGGAGTTCATCAATTCTTGTTTTGCGAAGAAATTTGCCGACTCGGGTTATACGCGCGTCTTTGTCCCGCGTCCATTCAACTCCGTTGGGTTCGGCATGTCCGTCGGGCCCGAGCGCTACCATAGTCCGGTATTTGTAATGAACGTAGATTTTTCCCATCCGCCCTACGCGTTTTTGTTTTAAAAAAACTGGACCATGCGAGTCGAGCTTGATAACGAGTGCTACGAATGGGAAAAAAAGTAGTGCCACAACTCCTAGTACGAGCGAGAAGAAAATATCAAGCCCGCGTTTCACGAGCTCGAATGTTCGTTTTTCGGTCTCAGCGATATTTTCCAGAAACCACGTTTTTGAAATAAATGAAACAGGGATTTTCCCAAGAATATTTTCGTAGAATATCGCGGCATCGATAAAGCGAACTCCACTGTGGAGTGTTTCATAAATTGCGTGGACAAACGCGTCTTGAGATTCGATTTCCTTGAGCGCTACGACGATATCTATTTTTTGCCGTTTGAGAAGTTCAACCATTTGAGTGAGCTCGTTTGTGTGCCCAGAAACCGAATAGCCAAGCTGAGGATATTTTTTGATCGCCGCTATTAGCTCCTCGATATCCGCAGAGGAGCCGACAAGCAGTACCCGAGTTTTAAAAAGAGTTCCCGCGCGCTTGATAAAGAAAATCCGCCAGCTCGTGAGCAGTACCACGGTAATGAAAAGATCGACGATGAGATTAATCCGTGGGGTTATAAGAAAATAGGAGATAAAGTAGAAAAAAGAAATGGCGATACTGCCGCCAACACCCATGGCGTATAAAATAAGTTTTATGGCCGCCGGGATCTCGTTAATTCGCCTAATTTCATAGAGACCCATTATATAAAAAACAAGGATCCAGACCCCGAAGATGATGCTAAACGGAGCAATGTGGAGGGGGAGAGTGTTTTCAAAAAATCCACTTGTTCCATAGCGGAAAAGCAGTGTTAGGAGAAGCCCGGCCCAGAGCGTTATGATGTCGCCCACGAGCAGTATGAGTCGTTTTTGTTTCATTGTATTTTTAGCCGATGTATATAGTTATAGTACATTAAGGATTGAATTCAACAGAGATAACGAAAAGGCTTGACATATAAGTCGTTTGGAGTATACTTGAAGGCACGTGAGTGTGTATTAATATCTTCTTGGTATTAAGACTCCCTTATATCCGTGCAAGAGCCCCCTCGCGGGGTTTTTGTATTTTATTCTTGTTTTGTTCGTATTATAATATATAGAGAACCGTTTCCCTGTTTTAAAGGGCCAATGAAGCTGGCACTCACATAGGATATAGTATGGAGTTTGACCCTTCATTGGCCCTTTAAGACTTGGATATGGAATTGATTCGTGAAAATGTAGAACTCAAACCCTTTACTTATTTCAAAATCGGCGGCCCCGCTCGCTATTTTGCGGAGGTAAAAAACGAGAAAGAGCTTGAAAAGGCTATTCGTTTTGCCAAGGCGCATGGTTTGCCTATTTCTTGTATTGGCGCTGCTTCGAACATACTCATTTCCGACAAAGGGTTCCCCGGGTTGCTTGTGCGCCTCATGCTTCGCGCGATTGGTATTGATGGAACAAGCGTACGAGTGGAAGCGGGTGTTCCGAATGCCGTGCTTGTTGCGCGACTTGCGCAAGAAGGGCTTTCTGGTTTTGAGTGGGCGATTGGTATTCCCGGAACAGTAGGCGGATCGGTGCGTGGAAATGCCGGATGTTTTGGTGGCGAGATGAAAGATGTCGTGGATCGTGTCTATTTTTTTAATACCGAAACTGGCGAGTTTACCGATGAAGATAATCAATTTTGCAAATTTGGATATCGTGACAGCATTTTCAAACATTCGCCCGAGCTTGTTATCACCCGCGCGGAGTTTACGCTTCAAAAAGGCGATCCGGATAGTATACAAAAACGTGTTCGCTACTACACGCGGCATCGGTCGGACGCTCAAGATATTGGGAGCGCCTCTGCTGGATGTATTTTTAAAAACCCGTCGTGGCCGGCTGATGATCGGTTGCGCGCCCGTTTGCTCCATTTTTTCCCGGAGCTTGCTGATTTCAGCTATCAAAAAGTAATTCCCGCGGCGCATCTTATCGACCGGCTCGGCCTTAAGGGAAAAAAAATTGGCGCTGTCAGCGTTTCAAAAAAACATGGCAACTATCTTATTAACGAAGGTGGAGCAAATGCCGAATCCGTCATCATGCTCATTGGTCTTATCAAAGAATATGTGCACCGAAAGTTTGGTTTGCAGCTCGAAGAGGAGATCCAGTACGTCGGATTTGAGTAAAAAATATTTTTTCCAACAAAGTTATCCACAGTTTTTGTTTTTTTTATTGTAGATACTCTCTTTATACTTGATAATAGAAATAGTCGTTAAGCGAGTACTCAAGGTCGATTATCATCCAACACTCTAGAGAAAAATCACGATGGCAAAGAAAAAGGTAGCAAAGAAAAAGAAGAGAAGATAGTATTTCTCTTCCGAAAAAGCCCCTCGCGGGGCTTTTTCTTTTTTTTACGTTTGCTATAGTAATCTGTATGGTGCCAACAAAAGTTTTTTTTACCAAAGGAGTCGGCCGTCATCGGGAAGAGCTTGGATCATTTGAGATGGCTCTTCGCGACGCAGGAATTGAAAAGTTCAATTTGGTCACGGTTTCTTCGATTTATCCGCCCGGGTGTAAAATTGTCTCGCGTGCCCAGGGGTTACAAGATTTGACGCCCGGAGAAGTTGTTTTTTGCGTGATGTATCAAGTTCGATCAAACGAGCCCAATCGTTTGATGGCGGCTTCGGTGGGTTTGGCATTGCCTGCTGACAACAATCAGTACGGATATCTTTCCGAACATAAATCATTTGGGGAAACCGAAGAGAAGGCGGGCGAATATGCCGAGGATTTAGCGGCAAGCATGCTCGCTACAACCCTAGGGCTTGAGTTTGATCCGACTGCTGCCTGGGACGAGCGCGAGCAGATTTACAAGGCGAGCGGTAAGATTATTAAAACTACGAATATTACTCAATCGGCGATCGGCAATAAAGAAGGTCTTTGGACTACGGTGCTTGCGGCAGCCGTGTTTGTCTCATAGTATGCGCGTCGTTCTCAAGGGCGTTCCACCGGCGCTCAAAAGCTATATTGAAGAAAAATTAGTTCGCACGATCGAAAAGCTCTTTCAAAAAAACGGGCAAAATCTTCCGCTTCTCGAAATTGAGTTTAAGCAAAAGAGTCATCACCATCGCAAAGGTAATATCTGGCGCGTTGAAGCAAACTTGTCGTTTGGGAAAAAAATGCTTCGTGCTGAAGCCGACGGTGAAAAGCCATACGAGGCGATTGATCTTTTGGAAGAAGAACTCCAGCGCGAAGTAAAACAATTTAAGGGGCGTACCAGAGAAAAAGAGCGCCGCGGAGCGCGCACGCTCAAGAAGCGGCTTCGCGGTGGCAACATATAATTTCTCATCTTTAAAAAAAGACGATTTCGGCGTATACTAAAGTACTATGTCGATTTTAAAGGGTATCTTTGGCGATGCGGGCTCTCGCACGGTAAAGAAATATTCAGACCGCGTTGAAGAGATCAACGCGCTCGAGGCGCGCTACCAAAAAATGACCGATGAAGAGATGCGCGCCGCGATTGTCGAGTTCAAGAATGAACCCGACAAGAATTCCGATTTTTTAAATAAAATTCTTCCGGATGTTTTTGCGATGGTTCGCGAGGCCTCACGCCGCACATCTGGCAAACGCCACTTTGATGTTCAGCTCGTGGGTGGAATGGCACTCCACGAAGGAAAAATCGCTGAGATGCGAACAGGAGAGGGTAAGACGCTTGCTGCGACCTTGCCGGCCGCGCTCAACGCCATTATGGGGCGGGGAGTGCATGTGATTACGGTAAACGACTATTTGGCGCGCCGCGATGCCGTGTGGATGGGAGAGATCTATCACTTTTTGGGTTTTCACGTGGGCTGCATCAATCATGACGCTTCCTACCTCTACGATCCACACTTTCAAGAAGGGAGCGTAGAGGATAAAAAACGCGATGAGCTCGGAAGTTTTAAGGTTGTCCACGAGTTTTTAAAAACGGTAAGCCGCCGCGAGGCGTATCAGGCGGATATTACATATGGGACAAACAACGAATATGGTTTTGACTGGCTCCGCGACAATTTGGAAATTGAAAAAAATCAGATTCGCCAAGAAAATCATTATTTCGCGATTGTGGACGAGGTGGACTCGATTTTAATCGATGAGGCGCGCACTCCTCTCATTATTTCAGCGCCTGACGAGGAAGCCGAAGATCTCTACAAGGTTTTCGCGGGGATCGCGCCAAAGTTAAAAAAGGATACGGATTATACGGTGGATGAGAAAATGCGTGCGGCACTTGTCAAAGACGAAGGGATTTCCAAGGTAGAAAAGTTGCTCGGCATCTCCGACATTTATTCGGAGCGCGGTGTACGATACGTCCGGCATCTTGAGCAGGCGCTCCGAGCGGAAGCCTTGTTTCAAAAAGACAGGCACTATGTGGTGCGCGACGGCGCCGTTACTATTGTTGACGAGTTTACGGGGCGCCTTATGCCCGGCAGACGTTGGTCTGACGGGCTCCACCAGGCGGTTGAGGCAAAAGAGAATGTTTCTATTCAAAAAGAATCGCGCACCCTTGCCACGATTACGTTTCAAAATTATTTTCGGATGTATGAAAAACTCTCGGGGATGACGGGTACCGCGGAAACATCCGCGGAAGAATTTCACAAAGTATACAATCTTGATGTGGTGAGCGTTTCTACGCATCAGCCGATGATCCGACGCGATCATCCTGATCGCATTTATCAGACCGAACACGGAAAATTTTTGGCGGTGGCCCGAGAGGTCAAAGAGCGGCATACGAAAGGCCAGCCGGTCTTGCTGGGTACCGCGTCCATCGAAAAAAACGAAAAGCTTTCGCGGTATCTTTCGCAAGCGGGAGTTCCCTACAACGTATTGAATGCCAAAAATCACGAACAAGAAGCCGAAATTACCGCGCAAGCCGGGCGCAAAGGCGCTGTCACCATTGCCACAAACATCGCGGGTCGCGGAGTTGATATTATATTAGGCGGCAATCCGCTCGACCTCGCCCAAGCCGAGGAAGTCAAAACCGTCGGCGGGCTTTTTGTTTTGGGAACCGAGCGGCATGAGGCGCGACGTATCGACAATCAGCTCCGAGGGCGCTCGGGCCGGCAAGGGGATCCGGGCGAGTCATGTTTTTTTCTTTCGCTTGAAGACGATCTCTTGCGCATTTTCGCGTCAGACCGCGTCAAAAGTCTGATGGGGCGCCTTGGCATTCCGGAAGACGAGCCGATTGAGGCGCGGCTGGTGTCGCGCGCGCTTGAGCAGGCGCAGGGGAAAATCGAAGGGTTGCATTTCGATTCGCGCAAACATTTACTTGATTATGATGACGTTCTCTCAAAGCAAAGAAATTCGGTGTATCGCATGCGTCGCGAGATGCTTTTTGCGGATGAGGATGCGGTTGAGAAAAAGATACTCGAGATCCTCGATGGATTTGGCCAAAGAGTGGCGGGCGCGGGAGAAGAGGAGGAGGAGATCAAAAAAATGCTCGGCACTCTTTTGGGTAAAAGTCCCGAGAGCATTGATTTTTCTGGGGAACGGGAGACGGAGGACGCGATCCGAACGGTGCTTAAGGAGGAGTTTCAAAATAGAGTGGCAAAAGATCGGGCACAGTTTTTGCGAAACGCCCGGGTTTTGTTTCTTCAGATTATCGATATGATGTGGCGCGATCATTTGGAGGTTATGGAGTACACGCGTTCCTCCGTGGGGCTTCGGGCCTATGGCCAGCGCGATCCGTTGGTTGAATATAAAAATGAGGCGTTTCGACTCTATAAAACCTTTAACGACAACCTGATCAATATTTTTACTGAAAATATTTTCAAAATCGGCGTAAGTATCCCGCTTGCCGCGCGTGAGACAAAAATGATTACCAATGAGCAAAAAACAGTCGCCGATCGCGTTATCAAAAATGCCACAGGCGACAAAATTGGTCGTAACGACCCCTGCCCATGCGGGAGTGGTAAGAAGTATAAGAAATGTCACGGAGTGTAGAAAAATCAAAAAATCCAACCATTATACTTAATGTTGACAGTATGTTCCGAGAACTATACGATTAAGGTATCATGGCATTCATTTCTATTCCTAAAACAAAAATTGAAAGACAGGGAGGTGTTGTTATTTTACCCATAAAAGAATATCAGAAACTGATAAAACAGGCAGCGCCAACTTACTACGTACACGGCAATGAAGCAAAAAAGCTCGATTCGCTTGTTGCTAGTGGATTGCAAGAACATTATCGGGGGAAGACTAGGGCAATCAAGTCTTTATCTGATCTCGGTTAGCAATCATGCATATTGCTAAGGTTGCTGTCACGAATAGATTTGCAAAATCTTATAGGAAACTCCCTCGAGCAATTAAAGAACAAGCGAAACGACGCGAAGTCATTTTTCGTGCTAATTCATTTGACGCTCGTTTAGACACTCACAAACTTCACGGTGTAGATAGAGAAGTGTGGGCGTTTTCAATTACGCATAAGTATAGAATTAAATTTATTTTCCTGACAAATGATAGCGTCTTATTTTTAGATGTCGGCACGCATGATATTTATAGCTAATTTGAATACCGTGGAGCATCAAAAGAATTTAGCGAAGAAACAATATGGTACGGTTTAAATTGGCAAAGGAATTTGAGAAGGAAATAGAAAAATTGTTTTTCGAACAAAAAAGAAGAATTTTAAAATTGCTGCCACTTGCTAAAGTGAAGCATATTGGCAGTACCTCGCTGCCGAATACAATCACAAAAGGCGATCTAGACATTCTGGTTATGGTACGAAGCGAAAACTTTAAAATGGCAGTACGTAAGCTGAAAAGAATCTATAAAACAAATCAGCTTAATAACTGGGATGAGAACTTTGCGAGTTTCAAGAATGATAAGTTAAAGTTTGGTTTGCAGCTTATCACACCTAAAGATGTAATTGGTTTTACGAAACACACACGTTTGTTCAAAAGGGACCCAAAGTTGCTGAAACGATATAATAGACTAAAGCGCAAATACGAGGGGAAAAGTATGCGGGAATACAGGAGAGCTAAAAAACAATTTTTCAAAAAGCTAAAGTAGTAGAAGTAAATATGATTTCATACGAAGATTTTGAAAAAGTGGATATCCGGGCAGGAAAAATTATCGAAGTTTCTGATTTTCCGGAAGCCAGAAAACCAGCTTTTAAACTAAAGATAGATTTTGGTCAAGAAATTGGTATTAAGGTGTCGAGTGTTCAGGCGGTCGGAGCTCACACCAAAGAAGAACTCGAAGGTATGCTTGTTTGTTGTGTAGTTAATTTCTTCCCGAAAAGAGTCGCTGATCTTACCTCAGAAGTACTCACTCTCGGTTTTAAAAATACCGCTGATACTGGCTGGGTGCTTATTACGCCCGCAAAAACAACTATAAACCTTGGAGATAAATTACAGTAGTAAATAATTTTCCCAACAAAACAGCGCATTAAAAAATGCAGTCTCATAACAAAGTTGTAGAACTATGCGAACAAGGAATGGCCGTAGAAGCTAAAGGTCAATTGGTTGATGCGTTGAATTTATATATGCAGGCTTGGGAAATGCGTAAGAATGATTTTGACGCATGCGTGGCGGCACATTATGTGGCTCGGCATCAAAAAAGCCCAGAGGAAACGCTTTATTGGAATCAAGAAGCGCTAGCTTATGCCGATGCTGTTAATAACGAGAGTGTCAAAAGTTTTTACCCGTCACTTTATTTAAATGTGTGCCAGTCTTACGAACGCCTAGGCAATAAGTCGGAGGCTAAGCGTTTTCTGGATTTAGCAAAAAGTAGAATTGGCGATTTACCTCAAAGTCAGTATGGCGATAACTTACGTCGAGCAATTGCAAGTGTTGGGGAGCGACTTTGATAAATTCGAAAATTTTTCTTTTCATACAGCACATCAAACAATGCGGTGATGTAAATACGGAGGGGCATCAGAGATTGATGGCAAGTAAGAAATAATTATGTCCGAGCAAGATATCCTTAATTTAATAAATAAGGATAAGTGGATGATGGATATACTACATACTGCAGAAAAGCTAAATCTTCCCGGTTGGTTAATAGGAGCAGGATTTGTAAGGAATAAGGTTTGGGATTACCTGCATGGGCACCAAAATGAAAATGTAGATACAAATGATATTGATTTAGTGTACTTTGATCCAAATGGTAATGATGAAAACGCTGACGAGAAATTATCTGAAGAGCTTAAAACAAAAACTGGTTTGAATTGGGAAGTTATCAACGAAGCGCATGCTCACAAATGGTATACAATCAAACCGCCGCCGTATACTTCTTCTGAAGATGCTGTTTCAAAGTGGCCAGAGACAGCAACATGCATTGGTGTGAAAACAGAAAACGAAAAGTTAAAGTTAATAGCGCCGTACGGAATAGGAGATCTGGTGAATCTAATTGTCCGGCCAAGCCCAGCATTTATCGATGAAGGCAATGTTAAAAATGTTGTTGTTGAAAGAATGCAAAAGAAAAAGTGGCTAGAAAAATGGCCGAAATTAAAATTAGAAATATAGTTTCCCATTCGTATCGCACATCAAAAAATGTCATGGAAGGTAAAATACATATATTAAGATTCGGGGCAGTAAATCGTGATATTTTTAATGCCATTAAGAACGGTAAAAAGAAAGTGGAAACACGGGCTGCGACCAAACGATATCGGGGGATTAGAACGGGAGACAAAGTGCGGCTAATTTGTGATACACAGAAATTTGAGAAAACGATCAAGAAAGTAAAAACTTTCAAAAGCATTAGGACTCTGCTGGGAAATTATACTGTCAATGAGATAATTCCCGGTGCCAATGACGAAACCGAATTGCGAAAAGTATACTATAGTTTCCCTGGCTATCGAGAAAAGATTAAAAAACACGGTCTCATAGCTTTTGAGTTACAATAGATATGCACATTTATATATGTAGCAATTGATTCTTTTGTCTGACCTGATACAATGGGTCATGGAAAGTCAATTCAAACAGGGGTTTACTTTTGATGATGTGCTCATACGGCCATCATCCAGCAATGTCGAGCCGTCTCAGGTTGAGTTAAAAACCACGATTGCGCGTGGATTTTTTATTTCCACGCCGATACTTTCAGCTGCCATGGATCGTGTGACAGAAGAAAAAATGGCCATAAAGCTTGGTCAACTCGGTGGGATCGGCGTTCTGCATAGAAATTGTTCTCCTGAACGCCAGATACAGATGGTCAAAAATGTAAAACGAATGAAGGTACGAGCGGGTGCCGCTTGCGGTCCGTTTGATGTCTCGCGTGCAGTAGCTCTTGAAAAAGCGGGATGCGATCTTATCATCATAGATTGTGCCCACGGTCATAACACCAATGTCATAAAAAGCGCACAAATTATCAAACGATCTTTAAAGAAAGCGAAAATTATTGTCGGGAATATTGCAACCAAAGAAGCAGCGGAAGCGATTACTCGTTTTGCTGATGGTATTAAAGTCGGCGTCGGCCCAGGCTCTATTTGCACTACGAGAGTGATAAGCGGCGTCGGAGTACCTCAATTTTCTGCGATCATGGAAGTGGCGCGTGTTGCCAAAAAAAGAGGTGTTCCAGTGATTGCGGACGGGGGTATTCGTACGTCAGGCGATGTTGCAAAGGCCATAGCGGCGGGAGCTTCAGCGGTGATGATAGGCAATCTTTTAGCTGGTACGCTTGAGGCGCCGGGTAAAGTGGTTGTAAGGGCTGGCAAGAAGTATAAAGAATATCGCGGAATGGGTTCTCGAGATGTTCTCGCTTCTAGCTATTCTCGAGACAGATATCTCGCGCGGGGAAAACACGCTGTACCGGAAGGAGTTGCCGCTCTCGTTCCGTATCGAGGCGCCGTTGCCGAAGTGATCGAGTATCTAAACGGGGGGCTACGCATTGCGATGGGGTATGTAGGATCTCGGAATATAATTCAATTTCAACAAAAAGCGCGTTTTATCTTTGTGACAAAAGCGGCGGTACGCGAAAGTCAACCACACGATCTCTCATTTATTCAGGAGTAGTAGTATATTTTAAAGGCACATAAAAAGGGTATAGTAATACATATGCACGTACAGGTTGTAAAAAATTCCATATCGAAAGAAGACTTGAGAAAGATCGCGAAAGTGCAATTTGGCGACATGGTGAAAGCGGTCGTTGACGTTGAGCAGGGTATTATGGCGATCGGCGGAGAACTTCACGCTGACGAAGAGGTCGTGCTCATGGAAAACGAAGGCTCAAAGCGGGAGCATACGTGGGGAGTGAATCTCTACCCTGATAAATCAGGCGATGAATTTGTTGAATTTAATTCAATGGTTAACATAAAGCCGGCGCTCGGAAACCGTTCGAGAGATGTGGGAGACGCGGCAATACGAGAAAAAGTCGAAGAGATAGTCAAAAAACTCATTGTTGGATAAATGGCATTTCAACACACGACATTGGCAGAAGGACGTTGGCAAACGCTGACACTCCCAGAACAGCTTGGGAATATCGGTAGCGAAGTAAGTCGTGCCAGTCGCTGGCAAGGTCGAGATGAAGGCAACTTTCGACATGCTGCCGATCGCGCGTTAGAGCTTTTTGATTTGACACTTCGAGACCAGCGATGGGCAGGCCGTCGTTTCGAACTTGCCCGCGCCCGTGAAGTCTTTTGCGATGCGATATCCGGCGGTAGTGAGTACAAAAGCTCGCTTGCCGATCTCGAGAGCTATTTTTTCTCTTTCGCGTACTTAGCAAGAAACAAAGTTTAATCTTTATTCGGATGAAAAAAGTCTTAAAAAAATATTTTATCCCGCATGAAGAGAATGACTACGCACCGCATATTTTACGCGAGGCAAGTGTCACGCTCATTGCGGGCGTAGTCGTTCTTCTTTTTGTTGTTTCTTTTTTCCCTCCAATTATAAACAACAAAACTGATCTTTTTGCTGAAATTTTTCCTGCGGTACTTGTGGATCTTACCAATTATGACCGCCTTGCTGGTAGCAAGCGTACGCTCACGGTAAATCCGCTTCTTGAAGAGGCTGCGCGCCGCAAAGCTGCGGACATGGTTGCGAAGGGGTATTTTGCGCACTTTAGTCCGGAAGGCCTGAGCCCATGGCATTGGATGGGGGAGGCGGGATATTCTTTTACCCAGGCAGGAGAAAATCTCGCGATCTTTTTTTCTGATTCGGAAGACGTGGAGAAAGCGTGGATGAATTCTCCCGGACACCGCGCGAACATCTTAAACGGCAATTTTACGCAAATTGGCATCGCCACGGCGCGTGGGCGGTATCAAGGATACGATACAACCTTTGTTGTCGAGATGTTTGGCAATCCCGCGCGCTCGAGCGGTATCGCGGCCTCAGCTCAAGTGATTTCTCCAGCTCCACCCGCGCCGCCTGCCCAAGAGACTCCGCGCGCTTCATCGTTTGCAAAAATCATCACAGCGCCAAAAAGTTTCTTGAGTACCATCTATGGAGCAATCGCCATTCTTATTGCCGCGGCTCTTCTTTTTGCGATTTTTATTGAAATAGAACGGCAACACCCGCGACATATCCTCTACGGCTGCTTGCTCCTCATCCTCTTAGGCGCCGCGTTCTACGTGCGGACCACTCTCCTTGGCGGCGTTTTCATTATATAGCAAGCCTATGCCGCCTCTTGCTTTTACCAGGATTCCGTGTATAATGCGGGATGTAAGTTTCTCAACACGTTTTTGCTCATCGTGAAGCCCGTAAGGCGCCTAGCGCATCAGAGGAAAAAGAAGTGTAGAGAGGTCGCCTTACATATTAGTGATACACGATTTACATGGCAAAGAAGTTATACGTTGGGGGGCTTTCCTACAGCACCAGCGATGAAACTTTGAGAAGCTCATTCGCGCAGGCAGGAGCCGTTGAGTCGGCCACGATCATCATGGATAAGATGTCGGGTCGCTCGAAAGGTTTTGGCTTTGTGGAAATGGCAAACGATGATGAAGCTCAAAGCGCAATCGAAATGTGGAATGGAAAAGAACTCGATGGACGGAAGCTTACCGTCAACGAAGCCCGACCCATGACTCCTCGGCCTCCACGGCGAGACGGCGGCGGTTACGGAAACCGCGGTTTCGGTGGTGGTGGTCAGCGGTCAAACTGGTAATACCAAATAAAAAACCCCCCGCTATAGCGGGGGTTTTTTATTTTCGCGTACTCTTATCTTTTTCTTTTATCTTTCGTTAGATGTTTCTTGCGGAGACGGATGTTTTTTGGTGTTATCTCGAGAAGTTCGTTGTCTTCGATGAAATCGAGCGCTTCTTCAAGGCTCATCTGTGTGGCAGGTGCGAGCTGTATGATGCCGTCGCTCGATTTCGAGCGCATATTGGTCAGCTCTTTTCCTTTACAGACGTTGATTTCCAAATCTTCGTCTTTTGCATTCTCGCCGACGATCATTCCTTCATACACTTCGGTGCCCGGCTCAATAAATGTTCGTCCGCGCCCTTGCGCAATGTTGAGCCCGAATGCGAGCGCCTTTCCTGATTCATAGGCGATAAGCGCCCCGCGGCGCGTTTTTTGAATCTCTGTGGTTACTCGGTCAAAACGAAGAAAGCGCGAGTTCAACACAAAAGAACCTCGCGTCAGAATGACCAGTACGTTCCGAAGTCCCAAAATCGACCGTGTCGGCATCTCATAGACAAAGCGGATATCAGAGCCGTGCGCAAATGTGTCTTTGAGTTCGGCTTTTCGTTTTGAAAGTTCACTGATAATGACGCCGCGATGTTTTTCCGGAACATCGATGAGCACTTCTTCGTAGGGTTCGCGCTCTATGCCGTTTTCAATTTTCGTGACAACACTCGGTTTTGATACTTCAAATTCAAATCCTTCGCGGCGGAGTGTTTCAAGAAGTATCGAGAGATGCAATTCGCCCCTGCCTGAAAGAAGAAACGAATCCCCAAGATCTTCCATCCCGAGGCTGACGTTCGTTTCAAGTTCTTTTTTGAGCCGATCGCCCAGCTGCCGCATGGTTACAAGCGATCCATCGCGTCCGACAAACGGAGAAGTATTGGCGCCGATTGCAATCTTGAGCGTCGGCTCCTCGATTGAAATAGCGGGGAGCGCTTCGGGGTGCGCGGGATCGGTGAGCGTCGTGTTAATCGAAATTTTTTCAAGTCCCGTAAGCGCCACGATTTCGCCTGCGGATGCCGTGGGGACTTCTTTTCGATGGAGCCCGTCCCAGATGAAAATTCCTTCGATTCGCCCGGCACGGGTATCGCCATCAGCGCTAATGATTGAAATCGCGATTTTTGCTTTTGCTGTTCCGCGCGCGATTTTTCCAATGGCATACGAACCCTTAAAATCATCATAATCAAGCGCGGTAACACGCATCTGAAACGGCTCCTCCGGATTTCCAGAGGGCGGCGGAATTGTCTCGATTATTTTTTCAAAAAGAGGTTCAAGCGATCCCGCGGCGTCTGTTGGGTTTCCTTCAGGAAGCGATTCAAATACTTTTCCTTCGCGGCCAATCGCAAAGAGCACCGGAAATTCAAGTTGGGATTCGTGATGCGCGAGATCCAAAAAGAGCGTATGGATTTCTTCTATTACTTCTGTGACTCGCCTAGCGGCCTTGTCGATTTTATTGATGATGACGATTGGCTGCAAATCAAGCTCGAGCGCTTTTTCGAGGACAAAGCGTGTTTGTGGCATCGGCCCCTCTTGTGCGTCTACGAGAAGCAAACATCCCTCGGCCATATTGAGCGTTCGTTCAACCTCTCCGCCAAAATCAGCGTGTCCCGGCGTATCGATAATATTGATCGTGTATTCTTTGTAGTGGATCGAAGTGTTTTTCGCGAGTATGGTAATGCCGCGCTCGCGCTCAAGGTCGTTTGAGTCCATAATCAGCGATTGCGCCATCTCTTCGGAATTTTCACGGAAACTGTGCGCTTGTTTCAACAGGAAATCCACGAGCGTTGTTTTACCGTGGTCGATATGCGCGATTATGGCGATATTTCTAATTTTTGTATCATTCATATAATTCTTATGAAAACAGTTGGCCAAGAATATCATTTTTCGAAGATATGCACAATGCTCTCTGTACGGCGCCCCCAGGGTTCGGTATAATGAATTAAATCGTTACAGCTATATTCTATGAAAAAAATCCCTTCTATTTCAACTGGTTTTCTCGTTATTTCTCTTGCGTTAGTTTCTATTGCTGTCGCCCAAACGACAACACCGGGCGGGCGGCTGGATGCGATTCGTGATTTTCGCACCCAGCGGAAAGATACGCGCGAAGATCTTCGTTCAAACGTTCAGTCAACGCATGAGGAAACGCGCACAGAGGTCAAAAATGAGCGTGTTGATACGCGGCTTGGAAATGCAGGTCTTACGCCGCAGCAGATTGAGGAGCGCCGCCGCCAGATGCACCAAGATATACAAGAGACGCGTGATACGATGCATCAAAACATAAAAAAGCTTCGGGATGAAGCAAAAATCAAAATAGAGTCCTACCGAAAGGAGCTCCATGATAAGCTTGCTTCCATGCGCGATGAGCGCAAAAAGAATCTTGTAGAACGTCTCGATAAACGGCTTGACGAAATCCATGACAAATTTGTAGACCATTTTACCAAGGTGCTCGATCGCCTTGATGAGATTCTTGCGCGCATTCAATCGCGCGCCGACAAGGCGGCGGCTACAGGAAAAGATGTTTCTCGAGTCACAACAGCCATTACCGCCGCACGCCCTCTTATTGACGCGGCGCGCGCGAAGGTACAAGAATTTGCCGGCAAAACCTATCCGCTCAACATAACAACGGAAGATAAACTCGGGCCCGCCGTGAGCGCGAGTCGGCGTGCTCTCCATGAAGATATTCAAAAAGTACGAGATGCGGTTGTGGCAGCGCGCAAAGCCATAGGAGATGCGGCCTTTGCGCTTAGGAATATTACTAATGTCGATGATGACGACCGTGAGGGTGGAGAAGCCGATCACTAAAAACATTATGGAACCAACGCAAAATATGAATATGCAAAGTATGGACATGCGTACGCACAATAGGTCGGGGCTTATCGCTCTTTTTATCGTTATCGTTCTCGTTGTAATTGCCATCGCCATTTATGTCCTTTACCTTTCTCAAGGAGACGCCGCCAACAATGTAGGGCCGTCAAGCGAAACGAGCGAGTCCGCGGTTTCCCTTGCGCCACAAAGACTTCCTCTTGAAAGCGATATATCTACATCTATCTCAAGCGATCTCGATAGTCTGAATGTTGACGCGGTCTCAAGCGACAAAGAGTTTCAAGACGTCGACCAAGATCTCAAATCGCTCTAGCCTCCCATGAAATTTTTTCTTCTGGCGGGGGCACTCTTCGCCCTTTTTTTTCTTTTTATAGGAAATCATCATGTCGGTACTGATTCGACAATTCAAATAAATGGCCATTCGCTTACCGTTGAATGGGCCCGCACCCAAGTGGAGCGAGAGCGGGGGCTTATGAACCGAAAGAGCTTAGCCGCTGATCATGGAATGTTTTTTGAATTTCCGGACGCGCAAAAACTTTCTTTTTGGAATAAGGATACCTTGATTCCACTCGACATACTATGGATCCGCGATCACGCGGTCATAGGCATAGATTCACTGCCAAGTGTCCAGGAGCGGGGAATTGTTTTTGTCTCCTCACCAGAGCTCGCCGATCACGTGCTGGAGGTGAGCCGTGGGTGGGTTGGCCAAAACCAAATCAAGATAGGCGACCTCATCGCGTATTGAAAATTTACTAGCTCTTGCTACGCTCTAGGTGGGCTGTCCTTATTACAGTCGGGGAGGTAACGTATGTTTGAGTACGACTCAACACGATCGATTGGTTTTGTGGATAATGGCAGCAGCGCAGTTTTTTGTTCGCGCCGTGATGTATCAATCCCGCTCGAGATAGATTACGGCGAGCAGCGCGGCGGCAATTGGTTTGAGGCTATACGCGTAGAAAGGGATATCCCAATTCGACTCGAAGACCACATTGACCGTTTTTTCGAATCAGCAATCGATCTCGAACTCCCGGCCGAGTGGTCAAGAGAATATATTCTTGAGAAAGCGCGGAGCGTTGCCAAGAAGAACTATTCTCTTTTTCCTCGCGGGATGCTCAAAATTTTCGGCTCTGCGGGGACCAAAGATGGGTTTTCCATATCCGGGCCGTCCCATCTTCAAATCATCGAATATCGGCTTGAGGCGCCTAGCCCCGCCCTGTACGTCGCGGGCGTGCATCTTGGGCTTCATCCTTACCATCGGCCAAATCCGCGGGCAAAGTCGCCCGCAGGAGGGTACGAGAACGCGCGGCGGTTTCGCAAGCAAAAAGCATCTATCGAGCAAAAAGAATATGACGAGGTGTTGCACTTCCGTCTCGATCCTGTTACTGGCAGGCGATTGGTGTACGAAGGATCAAGCTCAAATTTTTTCTGTGTTGTGGAGAACGTTGTTGTAACCCCGCCGGAAGGTACGGTATTGGCAGGCGTGACGCGAAAAGCGATTATAAAAATCTTGCGAGCTGCCGGCGCTAAAGTCGAGGAGCGAGAGATAGCGCTCGATGAAATTCAGCGGCATACCAAGGCCGCATGGATTTCTTCGACATCACGCAGAATCATGCCAGTGAGGCTCATCGAAGATTACCCGCTCGATGTTCGGCATCAAGTCCTTCTGTATATTATGAATGTCCTTCAAAAAGACGAAGAAGAATATTGCGAACGCGCAAAATCCTGATTGAACACAATCAGGATATTTTATTTGATTTTAAAT
>CAZZGX010000023.1:0-13043 GCA_964653715.1 uncultured Candidatus Saccharibacteria bacterium | reverse complement strand
AAATTTACCCCATGCGAGCGCCAAAAAGAGCAGAAAAACGAGCGTTACCACCCCAAAAAGATTTTTTAAAGAAAGGGCTTTAAATTTTGCGCGCAGGCCAACATGATAAAGGATTGTTGAAATGCCAAGCAACAATACCATAGCCCACACTACCGCCATGGCCACAAAAATTATAAAAGAGAAAAGTGAAATCAAAAATCCTACTTTTCCGAGACCATAAACCTGGCGAATCGCAAAAAGCGCGGGAAATCCGATTACCAAAAACGGCCACAAAGAGGACACGAACATCCTGATAAAAACAAAAAGCGGCATGTCCCCAAATTTGGGAGAAGACATGAGAATTTCTTTATCCTTTTGCCGGAAAAGACTGAATACTCCGCTAATCAAAGCGCTCGCGAAAACCAGAATTAAAACAACAAGCAAGAAAAGCTCATAGACATAGAGCGTAAGGGTATTTTTGAAATATTGATCCGCGGCGATAAAATGAAATCCAGCGAGAAAAAACGCGTAGACTCCACCAGCAAGAAGCCCGATCAAGAGCAAAAAGAAAAAAACGGTGATAAGCTTTGCGAGACCATTATGCTCAAAATATCGCAGCGTGCGCCGAGCAAAGTACCGAGAAAGAAATATGAACATATCGTTTTTTTACAAAGTAAGCGCGCGGTATATTTCTTCAAGCGAGGCACCCGGCGCTTTTTTCGCGCGTGCCTGGAGCTCGCCCAGCGTTCCTGATGCCGCGAGCGTCCCCTTTTTTAAAACACCTATGTGAGTTGAAATTTCCTCGGCAACACTGAGCGTATGCGTCACGAGTAAAACAGCGCCTCCCGCATCCGCAAAACTTTTAAATACTTTTTTGGCAACCGTTGCGCTCTCCGGATCAAGCCCGACAATCGGCTCATCAATTAAAAGAAGCTTCGGCTCATGCAAGAGCGCCGCTAAAATAGTAAACTTCTGCTTGTTGCCGCGCGAATAATTTTCAAAATATTCTTTTTCTATTCCCTCGAGATGAAAGATGCTGAGCAGCTGCGAAATTTTTCTTGTTCGCTTGTCTTCCGGGTTATTATAGAGAGCACCCACAAAATGCAAAAATTCCTCGCCCGTCATCCCCGGCCACGCCACAGGCTCATCCGGTATGTACCCAATGAGCGCTTTAGCACCTAATGGATCTTTTTCTACGTCATGCCCATCCACCTTTATATGTCCACCATCAAGCCGCAAAAGGCCCGCAATCAGTTTTACAATAGTCGTTTTACCGGAGCCGTTGGGGCCGATAAGCGAATAAATTTCGCCGGATTTAATTGAAAAATCGACAGCGTGTACCGCATTTTTCGATCCAAATCGCTTTGTAATCTCTACAACCGAAAGCATGCTTTATTTTAACATATTCCACATGAGAGGGTCTTCTCCTCCGTCAATTTTGAAAACGGCGACTCCGCGCACCCCGAGCTTCTTTGCGAGTAATACTTTATCCCGTATGGCTTTCGCATCACTCCACCAAAGCACTCTCAAGGACACTCTATTCGATATTGAGGGAGGTGAAGTCATAGCAGTCGTAGGCACGTACATAAAACTCATCTCCCCTGCCACATTTCGGCGCGGGAAAAGATTTAGCTCCTTGGCAAGATCGAGCGCGTATTTTTGATTAAACGCCCACAAGAGATCATACCGGTATCCTTCCATAAGCGGAGTCACCTCAAATTCATAGCCGTAGGTTGGAACACCGATTACTATTTTTTTCTTCGCGATGGATTGAGCGGCAAGTTTGATTACCTTCTCCACCCACTTGGGATCGGCCACGGGAATATACGGCCCGGGGGCCGCGTCATTCAGCTTGAGATCGATCGTACCTTGGTCGTATGCCATGATACGCACGCGATCGCAATAGTTGTTGATCGCCACAAAATCATTGGCATACTCGATATCTTTTGGAATCTTACTAAATCGAGAGTCAAGAGGAGTACGGGCCTCAATCGTGCAGATGACCCATTTTTTCCCCATCGCCGCGTAGAGTTCCTTCAAAAAAAGTGAAAAATATTTTTTTGTCTCGGCTTTCTTCCCCTCATAATCAATGTCAATGCCGTCGAAGCCGTGATCTGAGACAGTTTTTACAATTTCGGCGATATGCGCCTTGCGGAGCTTTGGATCACGCAAGACCGCGTCAATCGCATCAGTATTGCTCCACATCACGGTCGGGATAACTCTCACTTTTTTTGCTTGAGCGGCCTTGATAAGCGCGGGCCATGGAGCTGTATTGACATCCATCGCGTCAAAAAGCGTCCCGTCAGTTTTTACCGTATACCCAAACGGACTAATCTCTTTAAACGTACTTATGTGTGCTATAGCGTCAGCTGTTCCCGTGGCAGACCGCCAGTATGGAATCCATCCGGCAACTTCAAAAGGAAAAGCGGCGGCGGAAGCCGTTTTTGCTTCCACTGTAAAAAAAGCGAGCCCGAAAAAGAGGACGAGTAAAATCTTAAATAGTGGGCGTGAACCTTGTTTCATTGGAAAAGGCGGTTTTGCGGAATAATTTGCTTTGGTTGCGATATCGAGCTCCAACGGAGATGGGCAAGAGCGCTCCCGCCTTTTTCAAAGTATTCCATCTTAATCGCATAGCGTTGGCCTGCAGTGAGGGCAAGCTGACCACTCCACTCGGTCGCTGACTGATGAGTCCACTTATCGATGATCAATTGATTGTTGACCCACACGCGAACACCATCGTCGGTCTTTGCGTAAAAAGTATACGTTTCGGAATATTGCGGCTCGACAAAACCTGTCCAGCGCGCGGAAAATGTGTCCGGGCCAATTGCCGGATCAGGTGAGCCGTTGCCCCAGTTAAACGTTATCCGCGGATCAATCCGAGTCACCGATGTACCAGTCAAGTCAATATTGTCATAATATATTGTCTGCAATCCGTTACTTGAGGTTGAAGTAACTTTGTTGTAATCAAATTTGGCAACCGCGCCGCCTTCATTTTCATAATATTCAACTTTGATAGCGTGATCCCCAGCGGTCATGATTTTATCAAGAGTGTAGGTCGTAGGACCTTGGTCTATCCATTTATCAATCACGAGTTGATTATCGAGATACAGGCGGATGCCATCATCGGCGGCCAGAGAGAAATGATACGTCCCTGATTCAAACATGATCTGCCTTGTCCATCGCGCGGCAAAATGATCTGGGGTCATTGTGGGATCCGGTGAGCCTTGCATCCAATCAAACACAATATTCGCATCCGTTCGCGTAAGCGTTGCAGAACTTGTAGGAAAAGCGGGCGAGGAACCTGCCCCGGGCATATTCCAGTATTCGCCGAGCCAGCCAACTATAGGCGGTGGAGATACCGGAGGAGAACTTGTAGCCGAAGTCGGAAAAAGTTGTGCTTGAGGAATTATTTGTTTCGGCGTCGAAGGACTTGACCATTTGAGACGAGCGACCGCCCCGCCGCCATTTTCGTAATATTCCATTTTAATATTGGTGAGTTGCCCCGCAATAAGCGAAGTAAAACCGTTCCATTCCGTCTCGCCCTGATCGATCCACTTATCAATGAGCAGCTGATCGTTGACCCACAAACGTACGCCATCGTCGCTTGAGGTATAGAAAGTGTATGCTTCTGAATACTGTGGTTTTACCTGCCCCGTCCAGCGGATAGAAAATGTATCCGCGCCTATTGTCGAATCAGGAGAGCCGCCACCCCAGTTAAAGTCAATGATTGGATCGACGCGCGTCAAAATCGGCATAGTGAAATTACTGTTATTAAAATATGCTCCCGCAAGACCAGTACTGCTTGGCGGCCCAGCAGGAGGAGGACTTGCAAAACTCCACGAAAGCTTTGCTACCGCCCCACCGCCATTTTCGTAATATTCCATTTTGATTTGATGCATACCAGCAGTAAGATTCACAGTCGCCTTATATAGGGTAGCGGGTTGGTCAATCCATTTATCAATGACCGCTTGTCCATCGACAAAAAGCCGTACCCCGTCGTCACTCGTCGTCTCGAATACATATGAACCCGCGGCAAAAGATTGTCCTCCTGTCCACCTAGCGGAAAAATTGTCTGGGGGAATAAGAGAATCTGGAGAACCGCCGCCCCAATCAAATTGTATCGAAGAATCGGAACGGGTAAGCATAGGATCGCCAGAAAGATTAGGATTTGAAAAATATTGAGCGGCAAAAACGGGAACCTCAACAAAATTCGCGGTGTACGTGATATCTGAGGCAGGTGCAGTTATAGTATGCGTTTGCGCGCCGCCATCCGACCACGAGGAAAAACCGTAGAGCTTGCCGTTTTGTATTTGTCCGCTTTGGGCCGCAGCCGTCCGATTGAAACCGATAACGTGCTGGATTGTCTCTGGTGTTACGATGGGCGAGCCATCAAGCAACAGCGTGAGACCGGACGGATTTGTTTGAAACGTGAGATTTACTTTTTGGGGATAAATAAAAATTGATTTGGTCGTGGCAAGTCCATTTGAATCCATCCCGGTAAGCTTAATTTCGAACCATGTGTCCGGAGATGCCTCGCCGGTTACGGGGACAAGGAAAGAACCACTTTTTGCCTGAATGGGGCCGAGGAAAGGATGAATGTGTGTGCCATGATGAAAAACAACCTCGGTCGAAAACGCGCTGTCGGGAAGATCGAGACCCGCGCCGTCAGTGCCCGAACCGCTCCAAAAAATAGTATCGCCCGCTTTATAATTCGAGCCGTCTTGTGGCGCGCCGACAGTAACGATGGGTGGAAGACCTACTTGAATGACAAGAGGCGAGGATTGAGCAACGTTTGTGCCGTCGCTTGCCGAAAGCTCTACCGTAAAAGTTCCTTGGTTATTGTATGTCTTCGTCGGATTTGCCTCGGAACTAGTAGAGTTGTCGCCGAAATTCCAGAGAAACGTGAGTGGCTGACCTTCAGGATCGAAACTCCCCGCGCTCGAGAAATGTACTAGAAGTGGTGAGATACCTTTGGTCGTGTCGGCCGAGGCAACTGCGGTTGGCGTACCGTTTGTCGCCGAGTATGTTGTGCGATAGAGGCGCCCGGGGAAATAGGTAATGTACCAAAGTGAACCATCGGCGGCAATCTTGAGATCGACGACGCTTCCCGCACTCGTGTCAAAATCTTGGACGCCGGTCATGACACCATTTCCATCGAGAGTCATCCGCTTGATGAATCCTACCGCGTAATCGCCGAAGAAAAGATTTCCCTGAAAACTCGCGGGAAACATTTGGCCGTGATACACGGGCCCACCCACCGCCGCGGCACTTTTGCTGTTGTGGTTGTAAGCATAAATTGGATTGATCATGCCCGGCGTCGAGCATACTCCTTCGCATGTGGGCCACCCGTAGTTTCCTCCTTTTTGGATAAGATTGATTTCTTCCCACGTGCTGTTGCCCACATCACCCTCAAAGAGACGCCCCGACACGCTATCAAACTGAAAGCGAAAGGGATTGCGGAGCCCGTACGCCCAGATATAGGGGTTGGCTCCACTCTGTCCGACAAAGGGATTATCTGCGGGTATAGTGCCATCCTTTTTCATGCGAAGAATTTTTCCAAATGGATTTGCGAGACTCTGCGCGTTTGGAGCATTGCCATTGTCGCCGACTGAAAGATAGAGCATGCCGTCCGGGCCAAACTGGATCGTACCGCCGACATGCAGCTGGTTTGATGCGATCGTGGTGTGGTAAATTTCGATAGGTGAAGAGGTAGCGACATCGCTCGATGCGTCAAACCGGACAATGTAGTTGAAAAGATCGGTGTTCGTGTAGTAAAAATACACAAAATGATTCGTCGCGTAATTGGGATCAAACGCAACGCCAATCAAGCCGCGATCGCCCGTGCTGACTGACGGCAGCGTCGCAAACACGCTGGGAAGAAGCTGGCCATTTTTATAGATTTTGATTGCGCCAGTTCGCTCAAGAATAAAGACGCGACCGTCAGGCGCAAATTCAAATCCAGTGGGGCCGCTGATCCCTGATCCAATGATTTGAGTTGTCTGAAAATCCGTCGGAGGCGCGGCATGTGCCTTTACTGGTACAATCATAAGAAGGACCCCTAAGGCCGCCGCGAGAATCTTTATTATAATATCATTACTAGTCATAAAATCGGACTGCGATATTTTCAAACTAGCATAGAAATAACAAAAAGAAACAATAAAAATTGGAATAAAAAAAGACCTTCAGAGGTCTTTGTGTTTTCATCTATTTTAAAGACTCTTTGGTCTTAGGTTGTGGCGTTGGTTGTTTGAAATCAACCTCTACGAAGTGCGTACTCGCTCCATTTGGCATAAGAGTAAAATATTCTGACTTTGCTTGCATATTCTTTTTAACTCTTTCAATGTGGGAAGTGATGCAATCGAGACTGCAAAACTTTTGGTCGCTCAAAGGGTTGCCACGTTCAATGATGACATAGGAATGCTTCTCCATTAAATCCCTCGTCTGGGCTCCCTTGCAATGCGCGCAAACTGGTAAGAAGCGTTCTTTTTTCTCCAAGATAAACCCTCCTGATCTACCTCAAGAAAACCACACGCGGAGTTTTAATACAAGCTTAGGTATAGTTATTCTGTAACAGCCTCATTCGCCCAGATGATGAACGTGAAAACTTTCTTGCCATTGCCCAGATCGCGTTCATGGAGTGAGCTTCGCCCGTCGCGGGATTTTCGTATAACCTTACCCCGCTCCGCTGGATTTGAGGTATCAATGTCATCAATCGCCGACGCTGAAGACGCTTTGCTGGTAAATGCGGTCATGAAAGCATCGAGATGCGCATAGATTGTCTGGAGCATGTCATAATCGTGCTGATTTGGATGCTGGTTTGGGGTTGGATCAATCGTGTAATCCATGCATGTGCCGAGGGGAGCATTGTAGAAATCTTCATCTTGATGACCGAGACCAAACGTGTGGCCAATCTCCTGACACAATACAAGATTTTTCCAAGCGGGAGTGTTGTATGTCGAGGTATTAAAATATGTATCATTCACCTTCACCGTCCCTTGCGTAATATGGCTACCGTTTGCCCAAATGGAAGCAATCCCCAACCAGCCGTTGTTACCATATCTACTGTCGCATACTTCTACGCGACCGGCTGTTGGCCGACATTTTCTTGGATCTGTTTTACCCAAAGTTATCATAGTATCGAGCACCGAAGAAACACTCCAGTCACTCGACGCGGTAGCAAGATTCGCATCCCATGCCCCCGAAACATTATCTCCGAGTTTCAGTGTGAACGGAGTTGCGGTGCGCGCCCAATGATACCCACCCCACGAATGATTCGCGTACGCAACGGATGCGAACGCGCCCAAGGACAGTAAAACTGCCGCTACCGAAAATCTATTAAAACCAGAAAATTTGAACATAATTGTATAGTACCAAACCTTGTTGAATCATGTCAAATATTGCACCATGTCACGAAACCGGTCGCCCGCGATATACAAAAAACCGCCCCGCAGCTGCGGGGCGGTTTTTTTACGAGGCGCTTATGCGCGCGCTACGTTCGTGGCAGCCGGGCCTTTTTCGCCCTGGGTGACTTCAAAGGTGACGGCATCGCCAACCTTCAATTCGTCAAATGTCACGCCTTTCAATTCTTTGGAATGGAAGAAAAGATCCTTTACTTCGCCATCGCGAGCAATGAATCCGAATCCCCTGTCCGTAAGAGTCTTGATTGTTCCGTTCATCCGATTTTTTTACGATTATTTTTTACCGAGAAACTCGACTTTGTTTCCGTATCTTCATACTGTCATATTATAGCTTATAAACAAAACTTACGCAAATATGCTTCCCCACGGGAACTTATTCTGGTATAGTAGTCCGATGGAAGAAAAATGCCCTAAATGCGGCTCAAACTTAGCAGAAATCAGCGAAACTCGCACAGGTCGGCAGATCCAGCGATGCTCAAAAGGCACGTGGAACAAGGAAACGAAAAAGAACGAGGGCTGCGACTATGTGAAATGGATCATGCCCGAACCGAAGGAACTCGAGGAAAAGTGTCCTAAGTGCGGAGCGCCCGTGGTTTTGGTCGTGACGCGCTTTGGCAAAAAGATGAAAAAATGCTCGACAAACACGTGGAATAAAGAAACCAAAAAAGCCGAGGGATGCGATTTTGTCGAATGGATTAGCGGCTCAACTGAAAAGCTTGACGAAGATTGCCCGCAATGCGGCAACAAACTGGTCCTTTTTACGACATCGGCTGGAAAAAAGATGAAAAAATGTTCTACAAATGGCTGGGATAGCGCCAAACGAGCGCCAACGGGATGTACCTATGTCGAATGGCTTAAGCCCGGCTATTACGCGCCGAAAAACGAGCCAAACGGAGAAGAGTTTTTGCCTCCGGAACCGCCTCCCGAGTCAGAGGATTAAAAAATCTTTTGACCGTGGCTATTCCATCGCTGATAGAGATACCAAGCCGAGGCAAGATACAAAAGGCCCACAAGAACGAAAACAATGTAGTTTGTAGAAATAGACATGCCAATATTTTTTCCAAGAAGACCCGCGAGCCCTAGGTTGATACCCGAAATAACCATTACAAAAAAAGCGCCTGTGTCTTTTTGATTCTTCGCGCCAAAAAGTTTCTGTCCGCTTGTCTGCCATCGGTACAAGAGATACGCCGCCGCCACACCCGATAGAATCCACGCGAGTCCCAAAAACGACACAATGGCCGCAATCGGCAAAAACCGATACACCGGTGGCACGCCACCCATAAATAACGCAACGGCCGCGATAATCAACCGCGCCTCTGACCACAAGAAACTGTATTTTTCGATGTTCATATAATTATTCTTTTCCAAAAATATTAGGATGTGCTTCTAGCAATTTGTTGAGTGATTCAGTGTCCCCCAGCATTCGAAGCACCTCTGCGAATAAGCGCTGATCACCCATCTGACTATAATGCTCTTGTCCCCTGGGATTAGTATCCATGCGCAATACTCCATACAACACTGTTCGTGGATCAAGCGCATCTTGCGAATTTTCAAGCGCAATGCCGGATACCCGCGCCATGAGCTCCACCTGTAGAATGAGGGATTTGTCCATCGTCTTCATATCTTTTGCGCGCTCAAGCGCACTTTGATAGTCGTGTTTATCAATAATGCCCCCCACTTCTTGATACTGCTCGTAACTATTTTGCTCTGTATCTTGACTAGACTTTTCAATAGAACCTAGCGCGGGGATAGCTTCACCTCCAGATTTTTGATCTAAGCGCATCATTATCAGTATAGGTAGGTAACGAACTCGAAGTCAAACCTCCGTTTATCTCTCCTACCTGATGCCGCTGTCGCATGAGATAGTTGTAGTAGCATAGCTATTTTGTTTGACTGAAACCTCAACCTCGGCGCAGCGCGGCAACATACTCCCGCCCGCCGCGCGTATCGTATAGTCGCCCGGCGTGAGATCGGCGGCAAACTCGCCTTTTTCGTTGCTTTGCGTGCTCACTACTTCATGCGTGATATCGCTTGCGCGAAAAATTGTTACAAGCGTCGCATACGGCTTATCTGCGCATCTCGGATCGGGCGGTATGCGTTCTACTGGGCATGTGGGACCGAGCATGACGGTACCGCGTATGCCAGAGTTGCCAGATGGAATCACGTCTGGACACTTCGTAAATTCGCAATTGGGACCCGTGCGGCCTACGTACGAACCGTCAGGGCAAAGTTTTGCTTCTTGGGTGCACGCAATCGGCGCCGGCTCTTTTTTAAATTTAAATATGAAAACACTCCCGGCACCAATGATAATAAGCAGCGCAACTGCGACGGCAATAATCAATGATCGTTTCATATAACTATTCTCCTATTCGAGCGAATTAGAGATATATTTTGATATGTGGTGCATGGTAGGCGAAAGTTTGTACCACATCTGAAGACTCCTCTGCTCCTTATCAACAATGTCCGCGGCGGCGAGCACCCCGAGATGCTTGGAGGTTGCCTTGAACGAAAGCTTGATGGACTCCGCGATGTCGCCTACCGTCGCTTCCTTTTCTTTTTTTAAAAATTTTACAATGGCGAGCCGCCGCCGGTTCGCAAGCGCTTTTAATACTCGTTCAATATCCTTCATGTCACCGTCTTTCATAGTGCGGGCATAATATATCATACGCCCCGCGACAATTCCACTATTCGCGCGAATTAGAGATTTATAAGAAACTTTGAGATGGTCTGGAGATCTACGATACTATTCGCTTATTCGCGCGAATTAGAGAATAGAAAGTTGTGAGGGAAAAAGCAAATTTTTAACAAACTCACCTCCCACCACTCAAATGACCAGTTGCGAAATATTTTCATTTATTATTTTGGCAAAACAGCGGCTAGATCACATACCCATCTGTACGCACTCCATGATTTCAACGTATGCGCCCGGCATTTTGAGGTGAGGATTATCTGCAAAAAGCTTCGTGGCAGCATCTTGCGATTCTGCTTGTATAAACGAATACCCTGCAACCTCATTGCGCACATCGGAAGCGCCAGCCATGGTAAGGCGTTTGTTTTTACCAAGCGGCGCGCCGAGATCAACCTCTGATTTGTGAGCATTTGCCCACTGCATCCACTCTCCCATACTAGCCTTTCTCTGCTCGGGCGTGGAATTTTTCATCATCTCATCGACAGTTGCTATAGGAAGCATATACAGCACTATAAATTTCTTCATACATAAATGATCTTAAATAATAATATCTTGATACTAACTCTTTATAGTAGTGTTGTATACTCGAAACCTCATTGCGATTTCATTTTGCGCCTAACTACTGCTCCCCGCCACAAAGCCCGTGGTCCAGCAGAGCTGTAAACTATAGCCACCTGAGGGGCGATCTATGTTGAGCACATCGCCGACCAGAAAGAGATTGGGGACGAGGCGTGACTGCATCGTCTTGAAGTTAACTTCTTCACGCGCCACGCCACCAGATGAGACGACCGCCTTATCCGCGCCGAGCAAACCAGAAACATTGAGCGGAATCGCCTTCATGAGCAGGACCAGCTTTTTGCGCGACTCGGTGCTCACGCTGTGACCCGCCGTCTCGCCGTTTATGTTTGCAATCTCTAAAAGCGCTGACGCAAGCGCGGCGGGAATCAGCGTACCTAAGATATTTTTAAGCTTCTTGTTGCTCTCGCTCGTCAACAACTCCTGGAGCTCTCCGCGAAGCGCGCCAAGATCCGTCTTTGGAAAAAGATCGAGCGCGATAGCCACCCTGCCGTATTTCAAAAGCTCACCGATTTCTTTACTCATATTCAGCGCCAACGGTCCGCTAATGCCAAAGTGCGTGAAGAGAAGCTTGCCTGTGACACTCGCCTGCATCTGGCTATTTTGAAACGTCGTGAGCTTGATGTCCTTAAGCGTGAGGCCGCCGAGTTTTTTCGCCCATGCGTCAGAAAGCGCGACCGGGACAAGCGCGAAGTCGTTTTCGACAATCGTGTGCCCAAGCTTTTTAAGCCATCTGAAACCCTCTCCGGTCGAACCGGTCTCAGGACGGGATGTGCCTCCCGTGGCTAGTACGCACGACTTGGCTATAATTTCTTTTTTGTCTTTCGTTTTAATAACGATATGCGTTGCGCTCGAATCAACCGAAAGGCCGGCAACCTCAACGCCTGTTTGTATCTTCACGCCGCCCTCCTTCATATATTTTACCAGCAGATCACACACCGATTTCGCGCTGTCGGAGACCGGAAAAATCCTACCCTCGTTCTCTTCTTTGGTGGGCATTCCGCGTCTGTTAAAAAAAGCGAGGGTGTCTTTGACGCTAAATTGCGCGAACGCGGAAAAAAGAAACTGGTCGTTGCCTTTATATTTTGAAAGCATCGTCCTCACTTCGGTCTTATTGTTCGTCACGTTACACCGCCCGCCGCCGGTAATAAGGAGCTTTTTGCCAAGACCCGCGTTCTTTTCGAAAAGCAGCACTGTGCGGCCGCGCTCTGCCGCGCGACCAGCCGCCATCATGCCCGCCGGTCCGCCGCCGATAACTACCACGTCATACACAATTTTTCATATCTTCTTTGGCATATCTTAACTTTTACACGAAAACATAAGTTCGTGCTCTTTGCGATCTGAAAGATGAACTTCCGTTTTCTTTTTTAATAAGGATGCGCCGTCGAGCGTCACGTCGCGTATATCGCTTGGAATCTCAAACGATAAGGCAAGTTTTAATGCTTGAAAATGAATAACGCCCGCTTTCGTGCCGTCAATCGCGACCGTTAGCGCGGGAAGAGTAGCAACGGCCGAGCCATTGCTTGGTATCGGATCTTTTGGTAGCGATAGACCCGGGAGAGGAATCGGGAGAGACGCGAGCGGCATCATTGTACCACAGCCGTTGTTTTTTATGGTGAGGCGCACCGACGTCGCCTGTAGCACGAGGGCGGCACCCACCGCGGCAATCGTGATAATACCAAACGGACCCTTCATAGAGCTAAAAATCCTATTCCCGAGCGATCGCTTCTGGGAAGTATTTTGCCCATTATTTGCGGCATTGAGTTCGTTTTGCACGCGCGTTACTTCGCTTTGGAGGTCTTTCCAAGATTTTATAAAAAATAGCAGTGCCTTCTTGCGCTTTTTTTCCTCATCTGTCGACTCGGGCAAATGCTCGGCCGACAGTTCTATGATCTCGGCGTTCATCATTTTTTCTAATCGTGTGAACGCCTCTTCGCACTGCTTGAGTTTGTCATCAAGACCCGAATGCACGCCCTTTATGAGCGCGCGGATAGAACCTAATTTTTCTGTCGAGGTGGTCGAGCCAACAAACAAAGCGTGTACGGCCTCCAATCGTTTTTTTGCGTTATGATACTCCATACGGAACTTTTTTATGTTACGAATGATTTTCTTCCACTGTACGCCATTTTGCCCACTTTTCCTAGTTGCGCCCAAACAAAAAAGCCTTGGAAAAACCAATACTGTACATCTGAGAATCTGAACAGCCGTTAAATAAATCTTGCTGGATATGTCAGAACAAACAACTACTGGCTTTTCTAAAGCTTTTTCTCTCACTGGCCGTATGCCGAGATACTACCCTGATAGGAGTAGTATAGCATGGCTAATTTTCAATGTCAAGCTCGGCGGTTTAAAGTTTTTCTATTTCCTTTAAATCGTGATCC
>CAZZGX010000022.1:0-2756 GCA_964653715.1 uncultured Candidatus Saccharibacteria bacterium | reverse complement strand
AGTGCCTTCACTCGTTTCTCAGTTAAAAAAAATATACAAGCCGAATCACATTGTACGATTCGGTTTTTAGTTGTTTACTGAAATGATGACCAAGAGTTTTCTTACGCCATGAACCGTCTTTTTAAAACCGCTATTATCCTCATCGTTCTTGGTGCGACTTTGTATTTATTTCGCGGGGTAATTCTCGAACAAGTTCCGGGCGCCTTCGAAAACATTATTTCACAGATTCGCACAAAATATCTTCCGTGCTCGGAGCCGATTACGTATACGCTCGAGACTTTTGATAATCAGTTCGGCATCTCAAAGGAATATTTTTTGGAGGCGCTTCAGGACGCCGAGGCTATTTGGGAAAAACCTTTTGGAAAAGCGCTTTTTGCCTACGCGCCTACGAATGGTCAGTTGAAAATAAATCTAATCTATGACTATCGCCAGCAAGCCACAGGCAAACTCGAGGGTCTTGGGATCACGGTAAAAGATACTCAAGTGTCCTACGACGCGCTCAAGATACAATACGAAGGATCGCAAGCGGAGTACGTGAAGGCAAAAAGCGAGTTTGAGGCGCGCGTCGCGGCTTTTAACGAGAAAAATAAAAGCTACCAAGAGCAAGTTTTGTATTGGAATAAGCGTGGCGGTGCAGCGCGCAGAGAGTATGGCGAGCTTGAGGTAGCGCGACTCGCGCTCAATACTGAATCGGCAAAATTACAAACAACGCAGAAACAACTCAACGAGATGATAGATAAGATCAATGCCTTTGTCGTAGTGCTCAACCGCCTTGCGATCTCCCTCAGTCTCACTGCCAAAGAGTACAATATGATTGGCGCGTCGCGCGGCGAGTCGTTTGAAGAGGGGCTGTATAAAAGTAGCGGAGGGAGCGCGGAGATAGATGTGTATGAATTTAGCAGCCACGAAAAATTGGTGCGAGTTTTGGCGCATGAGTTCGGCCACGCGCTTGGGCTCGAGCACGTCGATGATCCCAAAGCGATTATGTATCAGTTTAACAAAGGCAACAACGAAACACTTACTCAAGCCGATGCGAGCGAACTCAAGGCGAAGTGCAAAATTCAATAGTATGCTAGGGTTGTTATGCATATGAAAAGATCTGTCATATTCAAGAGCGTTCTTTTACTTCTCACTGTTATTGTTGGCGGTTGGTTAGCATACAGTTACCGGACATCGTCTGAAATCATCAAAAGCCCGGTGTCGTTTGAGGGAATCAAAACTATCGTCAAAAACGTACAGCCGCTTGAGCCGGGGAGCCTAATCGGGAAGGATACTCTTACCATGAGCTACGATCTTCGCGGAGTATGTCTTTTGGATGGGCCGGCATCAGCCGTTGATCTGGTGGCTGCGGATGGAAAAATATACAGCATTTCTTTGTCTCGCTACGGCACGAACTGTCTTGACGGCACGCAAACCGTAAAAATATCTTTCAAAGATTTTGCCATTGATCAACCCGTTGATACCATGCGTTCGATTGAAATCCAGTTTTGGTATCCTACTTCATACAACATCGAAATTGAAAAAATAACGGCGGGCCCTCCCATATTGGAATTTTCAACAAAAGACACTCAAGATTTCTTAATGGGTAGATTGGCATCCCAGCGCAAACCGCCCAAGACCTCCCGAAATCCGCCAAAACTACCGCCGCCTCCGATTAAACCTCCGCCCCCGCAAGTTATCCTGCCTCCAATCCAACCACCTCCTCCAGCGCTTCCGCCTCCACCGCCCGCGGCGATATCAACGAGTACTCCTGCGGCTCCTCCGCCGGTTTTTGGAGCATCGTTTTGGCCAATCCGTAGCGTTTCTTCCATGAAGGAGACGAAAGATAAAATTTGCGGCCAAGATTCACTCGCGTTTATAAACGCGTGGATTGGCAAAGCGATTGAGCTTGGCGCGAACTATGTTGCGGTTGAGACGCCATACGATGATCCGGCATGTGGCAGCAGTGTCGCTTACACAAAAGCGTGGGTGGATGCGATTCACGCGCGGGAGCTCAATGTGTGGCATCGGCATATGCCGCTCGCGTTTGAAGGAATTTACGATATGCAAAAAGACAGCGCGAGAAATTATCTCGAGTTGATCGCGAACTACATCAAAACAAATCCGACATTATTTCGCGCAGGCGATATTTTTACGCCTGTACCCGAGCCGCAAAACGGCGGGATTGCGGGCGTGACGTACTGTCCTCAAAATATTTGCATATTTGCCGATGCCGCCGTGTTCAACAAATGGCTTCGCGACGCAATCACGACATCGGAAGCCGCGTTCGCCTCCATTGGCTTGGGCGGAAAGATGCGTATTGGCTATTATGGCTTTGACGGCTTTGTCGCATGGGGCGATAACAATCCCGATTGGAATGGGATTTTGGAGGATGCGACAGTCTCGGCCATGGGCAATATTACCATTGACCACTATCCGGAGATTGTCGGCGACACGATGGAAAACGATCTCAATGAACTCCAGGAAAAATATTCTACGACACCGATTATTATCGGCGAATGGGGGACGATTACCGGCGGGGACACGCCCAGTCAGGTCCAAAAAAGTATGCAGGCGGCACGGCGCAAAAACGTCGTCGGCTTTAACTATTGGCATATGGGCATGGGAGGCAATGAGGCGTTGATCAACGATGATTTTTCAAGCAATACGGCCTTTGCCGCAGTGAAGGCGTTTTTTATGGGTCAATAGTTTTGAACTTGTCGAGCTGCCCAGATCCTCTAATATTAAAGGTATATCCATGAAAAGAAATATAGTTT
>CAZZGX010000021.1:0-29048 GCA_964653715.1 uncultured Candidatus Saccharibacteria bacterium | reverse complement strand
GGTAGTTTTTTGAATGTTCTAATACTTCGAACCAATACGGGGATGAAGCTGGGGGGGCGCTCTCGATGTTTTTCATGTCTCAAAAAACTTGAATGGACAGATTTGATACCTGTCGTAAGCTACCTAACTATTCGAGGCCGATGTCGGCACTGCGGTAGCGGTATTTCGATTCAATATCCTCTAGTCGAGATGGCGACAGGTATCGTATTTGTCTCGCTTGCGTATTTTATGAATCCATTGGTGGGCGGCATAGTACCTATCCTTCGCTATGTTTTAGCGGCTGCTTTCTTTTCCATCCTCGTTGCTATTTCCTTATATGATATCCGACACAAGATTATTCCGGACCAGTTTTCTGTAGCACTCTTTGTCATTGCAGTTCTTTTCGAGGCGTTTGCTTTTTATACAACGCGCGATGGTGGAGCCGTGGGCGTCGATATTTTATCAGGACTCGGAGCTTTTTCTTTTTTCGCGCTCCTTTGGTTCGTATCCTCGGGCCGGTGGATGGGCTTTGGCGACGCAAAGATCGCCATTTCAATCGGGCTTTTCTTGGGGTTTCCCGGGGCTTTTTTGGCAATTCTTTTTGCTTTCTGGATAGGTGCGTTTTTCGCGCTTACCATGCTTGCTCTGGCTCAATATTCACGCAAAACAGAGGTCCCATTCGCTCCCTTTTTAGCTGTGGGATCGTACCTTGCGTTCTTAATTGCGGCCAGCAATCTACTTTCGTGGTATTATATGAATACCAATATCGTACAGTAAGCTACAAATGAATCGAGCATTTACATTACTTGAATTGTTGGTTGTCGTTGCTATCATCGGACTTTTTGCGTCTATTGTTCTCGCGTCTTTGCAGAGTGCTCGCTTTAAGAGCGAAGACGCGGCGATAAAGGGCAATCTCCATAGCATTCGCAATGAAGCCGAATTATATTACACTGCGAAAGGAAATTATGGTCCGGCTCTAGCTGCAACAGGAGCGTGCCCCGTTGTTGGTACAACAATATTTAATGAGAATGTGAATATAAAAGCTGCGATTGCTGCGGCACAGTCAGCAAGCGGCGCGGCTCCAATATGCGCGACTCTTCCAACGAGTGGGGACGCGACTCAATGGGCCGTCAGTGTTTCGTTAAAGTATGACACTCCAAATCATTGGTGTGTGGATTATACGGGCGCGGCTCGAAGAACCCCAGGTGCAATTGTTACTGCAGCCTGCCCCTAATGTTCCTTTCCTAATGAATGTCGCTAAAGGGTTTTCATTGGTTGAGCTCATCGTTTCCATCTCGATTATGGGTTTTATTATGGGCGTTGTTCTCTACGATATGCCCAAGTTCAATAGAAATATTATTATGAATCAAGCTGCTCGACAGATTGCCGCGACCTTGCGTGACGCCGAACAGCGGTCCGTGGCAGTTGTTCAAAATAGTGGCGTCGCCGCGCAAAATTACGGTGTGTATTTCGACTCGACATCTGGCGGTGCATCCGATTTCATCCTTTTTAGCGATTGCAACAACAACTTAAAGTATGAGGTGGCAGGGAACTGCGGCGATGAAAGTGTAAAAAAATATAGTTTTACGCAAGGAGTTCATATAAAAAGTCTAAAGCAGCCGGATGATACTACTTTAAATCAAATGCACGTTCTCTTTTACCGTCCCGATCCAAGCATAAAAATTTCTAATATTGATATCAATGGGAATGGGAATTGTATCGCGGGTTGTGGCGCGGGTTCCTACGGGCCTTTTAAGATTACTATCGAATCGCGAGATGCTTCATTAACCAAAACCGTAGATGTATGGCTCACCGGCCAGATTTCCATCGCACCATAAAAAACAAGAGGAGTTTCACGCTCCTTGAGACGATCGTTGCTATTTATATTATCACGGTCGGATTAGGAGCCGCGATGTCGCTTGCCCAGTTGAGTTTGAGCTCGGCCAGTGTTTTCAAACAGCAGTTGATTGCCACAAATCTCGCCGAGGAGGGAGCAGAGCTCGTGCACAACAAACGGGATTCAAATTATTTGGAGTTTTTGAATAACAGCGACAACAGCAAAGGAATCCTCAATGCCCCGGGTAATTGCAATTCTGCAAATGGATGTCGTATCAATTGGAACTCGGCTGCAGACGTTCAGAATCCGAGCATCGCTTTTGCTAATTGTCCTGCCGCGTGTCCTCCGTTGCGTCGTGCTCCTGATAACGATCCCGACGCCGGCCTTTATGGGTACAATGGAAGCTGGGTACAAACAAATTTTGTCCGGACTATATTTGTAGATTCAACGGGTCTCACTAATGGTTTCAGAGTACGTTCCGTCCTTGACTGGACGGACAAATTTGGGCCGAAACAGGTCGTGGTCGAGTCCTATCTTACTGATCATCACTACTAATATGTCTCGCGGCTTTACGCTTTTGGAAATCATTGTGGCGGTCGGACTTTTTACCATCGTCGCTTTTTTGGCGACAACGTCTCTTCTTATTTTAAACAACGCGCAGAGAAGAACTTTTTTTATCCAGACCAACCAAGATAACGTCCGGTTCGCGCTTGAATCCATGGCGCGTGAAATAAGAACGGGAGTCACCTATAAATCAACTACAGACTCAATGGGTCCGTGTGCCGGGCTGTCGCCAGCATTATCCTGTCTTGCATTTACCAACTCGCTCAAACAGGATGTAGTGTATAAATATTCTTCGGGGTCTATTACCAAATCAATAAATATGGGAACTTTTTACCCGATTACCGCGCCCGAGGTGCTCGTTTCAGCCGTTCGATTTTATGTTGCTGGCCAGGACTTACGAGATAAATATCAGTCGCGCGTTACTATTGTCATCCGTGCGACCACGCCGGGAGCGGATCCAAATGCGGCGCGATTGGATGCTCAAACCACGGTTAATAGATTGCGCAGAGACACCCAACCTCAATGATCTACAATTATTATAAAAAAGGGGTCGCGTTGCTCATGGCAGTCGTTATAACCGCGACATCACTTGCCATTGCTTTGGGAATTTTTTCGATCATCTACGGCCAAATCCTTATCAGCAGAGCCGCTAAGGAATCACATATCGCGTTTTATTCCGCGGATACAGGCATGGAATGCGCGCTCTATTATCTATGGCAAGGAGATCAGTCGGCTCCGGGAAGAAATTTTTGGGAACCAACAGACCCCTGTTTCATGAGTTCAAGTGGCACGTGCGAAATCAAGTGCGCGGGGGTGACCGTGCTAGCAACGGACGTCGCCGTATCCCCCTTGGCTTCGACGCCCTATAAGGGAGGAACCGTGGATGAGCGCACATACAGGTTTGAGTTGAAAAAAGATCCTACTGTATCACCAAAATCTCCCGGCGTGTGCGCCACAATCAATGTCGTTGCTCAATATTTTAATTATCCGGACGTCAATATGACTAAAACAGTCATTACATCCGACGGCAAAAATATATGCAGTGGTAATTTTGTTGTAGATCGGCAAATCGAATATATCGAATGTGCCGATCTCGACGCCCCTGAATGCCCATGAACCTACGGGATGCGCGCGAGCGGGCTTTGCGCCTTAGCACTCTTATTAATGCCTATCGCTATCAGTACCATGTAGAAGATCGGCTCGAAATTTCCGAAGAAGCGCTCGACGCGCTTAAATACGAGCTCAAAAAAATCGAAGAAGAATTTCCAGAGCTTATTACTCCGGATTCGCCGACCCAACGCGTGGCGGGGAGAGCGCTTAATAAGTTTAAAAAAGTGGAGCACCAAGTTCCCATGCTCTCGCTCGAAGACGCTTTTTCCGAAGAAGATATGAATGAATGGCAGGCCCGGCTTGTAAAGATTCTGCCTACCCGCGCGGTCGAATATTTTGCCGAGTTGAAATTCGATGGTTTAGCGCTCTCACTTCGCTATCGGGACGGCGTTCTCGTCGAGGGCTCGACGCGTGGCGACGGGAAAATAGGGGAGGATATAACTCTCAATGTGCGGACGATTGAGTCTATTCCCTTGCGGCTTGAGCTTTTTGGCGATTCTCCGAGTGCTCGCGCCAAAGAATTGCTCAAAAAAAAAGAGATTGAAGTTCGGGGTGAGGCGCTGATCTCAAAAAAAGAGCTTGATCGTATCAACCGAGAGCAGAAAAAAAAGAATGAACGCGCATACGCCAATTCACGAAATCTTGCCGCGGGATCTCTCCGCCAGCTCGATCCCGAAGTCGTCCGCGCCCGAAAAATTGAATTTGTAGCGTACGATTTACTCGCCCAAGATGGCGTAAAATTTCACAGTGAAGAACATCAGGTGCTGCGTGAATTGGGATTTAAAACCGATCCCTACGCGGCAGTCGCAAAAAATCTGAACGATGTTTTTTCTTTTCACAAAAAAATAGAGAAACTCCGCGATCGGTACGAATACGAAATGGATGGCGTCGTTGTGGCAGTAAACAGCAACGCGCTTTTTGAACGAGCGGGTGTTGTCGGCAAGGCGCCTCGCGCGGCGATTGCTTACAAATTTGCTTCCAAAGAAGCCGTTACAAAAGTGAACGATATCATTGTGCAAGTGGGGCGCACGGGAGTGCTTACTCCTGTGGCCGTGCTCGAACCCGTTCGCGTTGGGGGCGTGACGATTAGCCGTGCGACGCTTCACAATCAAGATGAGATTCGGCGCCTCGGTCTTTGTATCGGGGATACGATTGTCGTCGGGCGCGCGGGGGACGTAATCCCTGATATTCGAAAAGTGCTCATGGAGCTCCGTACAGGTAAGGAGCGCTTGTTTCATATACCCAAAAAATGTCCCGTTTGCGGCCAATCTGTAAGCAAAGACGCGATGGGTGTCATCGTGCGATGTACAAATCGAAAGTGTCCAAGCCTCAAACGCGAGCGACTCTACTATTTTGTAAGCAAAAAAGCCTTTGATATCGATGGATTAGGGCCGAAAACGATTGATGTGTTACTTGATCAGGGCTTAATCCAGGACGCGGCCGATCTCTTTGGGCTACTTGAGGGCGACCTCGCGCCTCTTGAGCGTTTCGGAGAAAAATCCGCCGCAAATATCATCAACGCGATTAAAAAAGCAAAGAAAATTTCTTTGCCTCGATTTTTAATCGGCCTCGGTATACTGCATGTGGGCGAGGAGACCGCGCTTGATGTCGCCGAACATTTTGGGACGCTCGACCGGATTAAAAAAGCTTTGGAAGAAGAGATTCTTTCCATAAAAAATATAGGCTCTGTTGTTGCGCGTAGCATATACGATTTTTTTCGAGATGAGCATCATCAGATTTTACTGAAAAAGCTTGAGAATGCGGGCGTGATTGTTGCCAAAACCGCCAAACGGAAGCCAGGAAAGCTCGAAGGAAAAATTTTTGTTTTTACGGGAGAGCTTGAATCTATGCAGAGAGACGCCGCCAAAGCTCGTGTTCGTTCACTCGGCGGCGAGGCATCAGAAGCGGTTTCAAAAAATACGCACTATCTTGTATCGGGCGCCTCGCCGGGTTCTAAACACGCGAAAGCTCAAAAACTCGGTGTTCGTGTTATCGATGAGAAAGAATTTCTTCGCTTGGTTGAATAAGGCCCCACAGCGGGGTATAGTGCCAATATGGTCACTCCTGAGGAAGTTAAAAAGCTTTTTGAACTTGCTCGTATTGAAGCAAGCCCCGAAGAGCTCGAAAAATTTCCCAAGGAAATCGATGCAATTTTAGGATATGTAAAAATCCTAGCCGAGGCGCCTCTTGCCGACATAGCCCCCACCATTTCTTTTGCGTCGGGCAAGACCCCGCTTCGCTCTGACGCAGTGATTACTTCTTCTCAAGCGCGGAAAATTCAATTTCCGGCAATGCAAGAAGGATACCTGAAGACAAAAAAAGTTTTTGGAGACGCATCATGAGATCGCTCGTTCGCGATCTCCATAGAAAACTCGCGAAAAAGGAAATTTCCGCGCGCGAACTTTTAGAGAACTACCTTGCTACGATAAAAGAAAAAAATTATTCTCTCTCGGCTTACTTGACTGTTTTTGCTGATGAGGCGCTTAATGTAGCGAGCAATATCGACAAAAAGATTGCGAGAGGAGAGGAGATTGGGCTTCTCGAGGGAATCCCAGTAGCGATAAAAGACAATATCCTCATTGAAAGGGAGCGTACGACCGCGGGATCAAAAATTCTTGCGGACTACGTTTCGTCGTATGACGCGTTTGTTATCGAAAAACTGCGGCGCGATGGAGTAGTATTTTTAGGCAAAACAAATCTCGACGAATTTGCGATGGGCTCTTCGACTGAAAATTCGGCATTTGGTCCCTCAAAAAATCCTTATGATCTCGGGCGGGTTCCGGGGGGATCATCGGGAGGATCGGCGGTTGCGGTTGCATCGGGTATGGCTCCTATAGCACTCGGATCGGATACCGGAGGATCAATTCGACTGCCGGCATCATTTTGTGGGGTTGTCGGATTTAAACCAAGCTACGGGCGCGTGTCCCGCCGCGGTCTCATTGCTATGGCTTCAAGTCTCGATCAGATAGGCACTTTTGGAGTTTCGGTCGAAGACGCGGAAATTCTTTTTCATGCTATTGAGGGTCGCGATCCGCTCGATCTTACCTCTCAAGACGTTGAAAATTCTGTAGCTAAGAAAAAAGAGTTTGTCGTAGGAGTTCCCGATGAATATTTTAAGGAAGGGCTTGATCCGGTTATTGAAAAAATTATCCAAACTTCTTTTGAAAAAGTTGCCAGTGAGGGGATTCGATTTGAACCGGTGTCCTTGCCAAATTCGCGCTATGCTCTTGCCTGCTATTACATCATTATGCCAGCCGAAGTTTCGAGTAATCTCGCGCGCTTCGATGGGATTCGATACGGCACGCGGAGCGACGGACCGACGCTCATAGATATCTACAAAAAAACCCGAGAGGCAGGCTTCGGCCCTGAAGTAAAACGAAGAATCGCAATCGGCACCTATGTCCTTTCCCACGGATATTACGATGCCTACTATCTCAAAGCTCAACAGGTGCGCACGCTGATCGCGAACGATTTTGACACAGTTTTCAAAAAAGTTGACGTCATCGCGGCGCCCACATCGCCCACGCTTCCGTTTAAATTTGGCGAGAAAACTCGAGATCCCTTGGCGATGTATCTTTCTGATATCTACACCGTTTCCCCAAATCTTGCTGGGTTGCCGGCGATTTCTGTTCCCATTGGCACGGTTGAAAACCTTCCCGTTGGTCTTCAGCTCGTCGGAAAGCGTTTTCGCGATAACGAACTTTTGGAAGCCGCGAAATGCTTTGAGGCCGCTCTCGTTTGAAAAAGTTTATAAAACACTCTATACTGTGTCCGCGGGGTGGAGCAGCCTGGTAGCTCGCAAGGCTCATAACCTTGAGGTCGTTGGTTCAAATCCAACCCCCGCAACTTGCAAAATTGCCTTCTTTATCAAGGTGATTTTTTCTAACAATAAGGAAAGTTAGAACCTATGCTATGATAAGTCCATGAGTACATGGAAAACAAAATTGAGTGCGGGTTTGTTGTGGGTGCTTGGTTTGCCGTATATATTATATGGCGTCTCCAACTTGCTTTACATGACGGTATGGGATAAGCCTGGTTATCAGAGAGGTGAACAGTTCGCAATTATTTGGGTTATCTTTGCGGTTATTGTAGTTATAATTTTAGCCGCAGTGAGTTTTGCATTGCTACGAAAAAGTAAAACAGCTTACATATTGGTTTTACTTGGTGTACCTTATAACTTGCTTACCAGCATTCAAAGTTTGCTAGCATATCAATCTCCGAGTCAGATATTTTACTTCCTTATCGGAGTTACAGCTATTACATTGCTTGTCTTTGACTGGAAATCATTTTTTAGGAAAACAGAAAAAGTCGGAGAAGCTGGTGTAATAACGCCAGCACAGACTCCTGCTGAAAGAAGAAATTTTGAACTAAATACTCCTACCGTCGTTGCCTTAATTTTGATAATCGGAGGGTTATTTTGGTCCTTACAGTATCGTGAACAAAAAAATCAACAACAAATATCAAAAGAGCAAAACAGAGAAGGAATTCATATCAATCAGCTTAATCTATCAAGGTCAACTTTTTTGAATTTTCCTTTCCGCAACGTTGGAGATATTCAACTCAACGGTACTCAGCTGATTATTGCAGGGCAAGGGGGCTTTTCGACCGGATTACCGTCTGAACCTCTACGCCAGCAAACGAACTTCGTGAAATCCACCAATGGCAGTGTTAATGAACATAAAATTGTACTTGCTTCTGATGGAAAATTAAGATTTTACAATAATTATGTATTGCATGATGAAACTGGAAAAATTCTCGGTAACATTGACGCCACGCCAGGATTCCAGGATGTCAGACAGGTAGATGCTGATGGCGACGGCATGGCGGATTTTTTTGTCGTCAAAGACGGGAATCCTTACCTCTTCAAGGGCACTTTTAAAAAGGGAGTAAGTATAGATGGGCGGATAATGGGTGAAAATGAGTACCAACAATATTATCCCATATTTCTTTACGATAAAATTGTTGAGTATCCAGCAGGAAGTGGAACAAAGTACTATCAAAAAGTAACGGCTTATAACGGGATGCGGCAACTTGAACTTTACAAACTAGGAACACGAGAACTCATGTATAAGCTTCCTGCGGGCACTAATCCTGGCGGAGAATATGCTGATGATACCTATACAGATATGGCTGTTATTAATTTTGACAACCAACCATTCACCGCCATATTGAGCGGAGGTTATCTATTCGACCCACTGAGCAAACTTTACATTTACAACCAGCAAGGAGTTGAGGTATATCAAGAGGTTCTGAAAGAACATTGTGGTGCACTCTCATCTGTTATAGTTCAAACTAAACCCATACTCTTACTTGGATGTTCGAATGTTGTTTATGGGTTGACCACCGAATAATTTTGGTTACCAACCTTTTACAAGCGCAAACGATGTATGAGATGTAAAACTTTGTTGTATTAAAGCGGTTCGCACGTCTTCCAACCCCCGCAATACGAAAATCAAAACGCCCCCGCGTGGGGCTGTTTTGTTTTCGTCATGCAGATAGGTTGTTGGATTTGAACGGAGTGCCTGACGGCACTCCGCGGCTTTTCTGATGGAGAAAAGAAATCCCAGCCTACCGGCGGGCAGGCAACCCCAGCAACAAAATTTCTGCACGGAGCTTGCTTTTAAGCCAAAGCGTATTATACTAAAAGCAATTTCATTATTCATTTAATTGTTTCAAATAATATGAAAAAGTTTTTTTGGAGAGCTGGTTTTCTTGCTGTTGGCGTAGCCGCCCTTCTTTTACCGCTTGCAAGTCAAGCCGCACAGCTTACGAGTACGCAAATCAGTGCTATTATTAATTTATTACAGTCGTTTGGGGCTGACGCGAGCGTTATTACTAATGTTCAGACAGCTTTGAGTACGGGCATTTCGACAAGTGCGGGGGGTGGCGTGTATATTCGTTCTAATGCCAACGCCCTTGTCTTAATGACCGCTCTGCATGAAGGAGACGATGGCGATGGAGTGCGTACGCTGCAAATTGCACTCGCGGCAGATACGGGTATTTATCCAGAGGGCCTCATCACGGGACACTTCGGCCCACTTACGGCAAAAGCTGTAAAGCGTTTTCAAAAAAAACATGGCCTTGACCAGGTAGGGCACGTTGGCTCGCGAACACGTGAGAAAATCAACAAGTTACTTGCAGAAAATTCTGTAGAAAATGAAGATTCTGATGGAGAACACCGGCCGTGTGCTAAGATTCCTCCCGGACACCTTATTGCCCCCGGGTGGCTTCGCAAGCATGGTGGTGAGCGTCCATTGGTACCGCCATGCCAAACACTTCCGCCGGGTATTGCAAAAAAACTTCATGACAATGACAATGCAACAACCACGCCACCTGCATCAGATGTCACGGCACCCATTATTTCAAACCTCACGGCAAAAAGTACTACTGCGACAACAACTCAAATAAAATGGCGTACTAACGAAATGGCCTCAAGTGCATTGTGGTATGCAACATCAACGCCCGTAATCAGTGCGAGGCCACGTACTCGCATCAGTATTGGTGGATTGTTATTCAATCGCGTTTTCAATGTGAACGGGTTAACCGCAAGTTCCACGTACCATTATTTTGCAGTGTCGTCTGATGCTGCTGGGAATACGGCAACGAGTAGCGAGCAAGCTCTCACCACTCTATAGGTAATAAGGAATGACGTTTTTGCCGAAAACGGTATCTGCACAGCAGTGGCTACTCTGGTGCTTTGTATCGGTTGTCGGTATTGGGCTCATTGGCGCGACGGTTTATCAGTTTTACTTGCTAAACAAAAAAAATGCGGAGCTTGCGAGTAGTCTGGATCGATTGCGCGAAGATCAGACGGCAACGGCAAAAAACCTAAAAGATACGATAGCTCTTTTGGATGAGAATCTTTCGCTTACAAAAAATGAGCAAGATAAGCTGCGCAGTATTCTTGATTCTGAACAAGAACGAGCCAAGACGCAAGAAGAAAAGCTAAAGAGTATTTCGGGCACTGTCGGCACGCTTGAGAAGCTGACCTATACGGACGAAGAACTTTTACAAAAATACTCAAAGGTTTATTTTCTGAATGAAAATTATATCCCTTCAAAATTAAGCAAGATCCGCCCGCAGTACGTCTATCAAACAAAGGAAGATTTTCAGATTCATACAAGTGTTTTGCCGCGTCTCAGTGCCCTTTTAGAAGGGAACAAAAACCCAGATTTTGATTTGCGCGTTATTTCCGCGTATCGATCGTTTGGGACACAAGCCGATTTAAAGTCGTTATACAATATAACCTATGGCGCCGCTTCCGCTAACCAGTTTTCGGCAGATCAGGGATATTCAGAACACCAGCTAGGCACGACGGTTGATTTTACTACGGTACTAACTGGCTCGGATATTTCGTCCTTTAAAGATACATCTGATTATAAATGGCTTTTGGAAAATGCTCACAAATATGGGTTTACTCTTTCGTATCCGGAAAATAACACATATTATCAGTTCGAACCGTGGCATTGGCGTTATGTTGGAGTCGCACTCGCGACAAAACTGCATGACGAAGGCAAGCATTTTTACGATCTTGACCAACGAGCGATAGACACCTATCTTGTTTCTATTTTTGATTAATCAGAGCGCGCGCAACTGAATAATTATGTGGTTCGTATATATCCTCAAATGCAAAGGCGGAAGTTTTTACACTGGAATGATATTTATAGAAACTCTATACTATCATTTATGAAGCGAGTGGCCCTCTTTATTGGATTGAACCAAGAAGGGAAAATACTATTACAGCATAAAACTGCTGACGCTCCCCAAAATGCTAACCTCTGGGTGCTTTTTGGAGGCTCTCTGGAAGAAGGAGAAGAGGCAAAAGATGCAATCACACGAGAGCTGAAAGAAGAATTAAATATCTCCATAACTCCTCAATTTTTTAAGACCTATACTTCTGAAGAATCATGGGGTGAGCATGAACGGAACATTTTCTACGGCGCAGTTAGCGAACCAAAAGAAAAACTTAAAGCTACCCTAACAGAAGGAGATGACGTAAACTTTTTTTCACCTGAGGAGTTAAAAGCCCTGCCGATGAACAAAAATCATTTCAATATAATAAACTCATTTCTGGAGAAAAGAATTTGACCGAGTTACACACTTTCGTGTAGTATTCTGACAATCCTTGGTTTGTATCTTAACAACTGAATAAAAGAGGATAGTGGTGGACAACCAAGCGATAAGAAACGGCCTGACTGCACTTGCTCGCGCAGGTGCAAGGAGCAATCCTTATCTAGGACATTTTGGCACCGCAATGCTTGCAGGGCATTTCTTATGTAAGGAGCTGACACTGTCATCAGACACAATATCTGCAATCAGAGAGTGTCTACCCGTATTAGCTACTCGCGAGCCTGGCGTATTCAATAACGACGAGGAGAATGAAGAACCAATTCCAGAACTCATCAACCGATTGCGAGAATATCTTCTCACTCATGTTGGCCGTCTCAATCGTTCAGGACATGTGGCAATTGTAGGCATGTATGCCCTCAAGGCACTACGAGGAGAGCCAGATGCCGCAACCCCCAATTGCATCAACGGAATCATTAGGCTGCTTGATGCCTATGGAAAAGAACGGCCAAGTCCTCGGTACTATGGGTATCCGCTAGATTACAACGGAGTCAAAATTGAGAAAACCAGAATCCCAAAGTACAAAAGTGCAAAGGACGCTTTTGCTCTCGCGGTTTCGGAGTTGCGTACTCTTTACCCCAACACAGAGATAGACGGCGTGTATTATTATTTTGTAGGCGAAAAGCTCCACGGGCTTACGCACGCGCACGCTCTTTATGAGCTGGAATTTCTGGGAGAACATGGAATTGCAGAGAAAGCATATTCCGCGCTTCGACATCAGATGTTACTGAATCGTGTAAAACCACCCAACACAAAACCTATCAGAGGTTCCTCGCTCTTAACGCCAGAACATCTAGAATTTTGGAAACTTGCACCGAGTTTTAAGCAGGAGTTAGGATTACCGCATGCACTCAAACGTTCGTACACATTGCTTCGGGCTCGCCAAGCTGGCATTCGCAGTCTCGGTAAAACTGCTCTTCAGAGATTTTCCTACGTTCTTCAGAGTTGGTAATAGCGGCTAAGCCGCTATTTTCTTTTACCAAGATTTAACAATGGCAAACGGCGGATAGCCAGTAATACTCATTAAAGCGGTTCGAAGTTCTTCAAGCCCCCGCAACACTAATTTTGCTTAAAAGACCCCCCTCGCGTCGAGGGGTTATAATAAGATCATGTGGTTCGTATATATCCTCAAATGCAAAGGCGGAAGTTTTTACACTGGAATGACACATAATCTCAAGCAGAGATTTTCTGACCACAAAAATGGAAAGGGCGGCCGCTATACTCGCAGTCATAGACCCATCAAAATTTTGTACTCTGAAAAACTGCCAACAAAATCAAAAGCGCTCAGGCGAGAAGCAGAAATTAAAAGCTGGCGAAGAGAAAAGAAAATAAATACTTTACATCTGCTATAATTATAAGGTATGGAAAAGGAAGTCGCGGTTTTTGGGGGAGGATGTTTTTGGTGTACGGAAGCGGTCTTTAAAATGCTTCGCGGCGTTATTTCGGTCATGCCCGGGTACGCGGGCGGCTCTAAAGAACAGCCAACTTATGAAGAGGTCTCACGTGACACAACGGGACATGCCGAGGTCATCCGCATCGAATACGATTCCGAAAAGATTTCTTTTCGGAAGCTTCTTACAGTTTTTTTTGCGACGCATGATTCCTCATCAGTCAACCGGCAGGGCAATGACGTAGGATCGCGGTACCGATCGGTCATTTTCTATACAACTGAAACTCAAAAACAAGAAGCCACAAATTTTATCAAGGAATTAAACGCGTCAAATCCTGAGGGAAAACCTATCGTCACGGAAGTAAACCCGCTTGGGGAATTTTACGAAGCGGAAGAGTACCATCGGGATTATTACAAACAGAATCCCCAGAATACCTATTGCCAAATTGTCATCAATCCAAAACTACAAAAAGTCCAGGAAAAATTCGCGGAACTTCTCAACAAACAAACGTAACCTGATTTTTTTGTAAGGCATGTATAAAAATAAAAAAAGCCAAGGCGATTGCCTTGGCTTTGTCTTCAGAATCTCTTTTCGAGATTGAGTCCTAGTCCAAGCCCGGGAGTACCGATCCATCCCTCCGGTGTTAGATAGAGACTTTTCAAGAGAAGAAAACGGACCCCAAGCTTGAGAGTAACGATCGGCAAAATTTGCTCTACGTCGTCATTGGCGGGTACGCCGCGGATTTGTATAAAATGTCGAAGTTCGACTCCGTAAAATTTCCCGCGAAATTTTGCCCGGAGCAGTCCAACCCCAAGTCCGCCTCCCGCGTATGGCGTTATCCAGTCACGCGTCCAGAATATTTTTTCAAAGTCGAGATACCCTCCCGAAAGTCTCCAGGAAGTTACCCCAATAGCCGCTCCGTCAACGTTGTATTTTTTGAGATCGCTGCTACGGGTCCATGCGCCTTGTCCCCGCGCGACAGAGGTAAACCCGTTGAGCCCGATTGAACAGCTGTCGTTTTTGCAAAGCGAGTAGCGGATACCGCCACCAGTCCAGTAGCCGTTGAGCTGTTTTGGATGCTTATCAACTGAGCTAAAGTCAAAATAGAACCCCGGGATACTGTAGAAATATGCGTCGCCGCGCAGAGATACTCGAGAGATAAAACTTTTCGTATCTTGCGTATTTTCCGCGAAAGCTATTGTACTCCACATCAGCCATCCTGTAGCAAGTACAGAGTGCCACCGCATTTTGACCCCCCTCTCTATCCGAAGATAGCCTAACCTTTTTTATTATTTTGTCAACCCACATTGCGTGAAAGCGCAATTTTTTCTATAATACGGCTCATCGGCCGGTGTAGCTCAGTGGTTAGAGCGAGCGCTTCATAAGCGTTAGGTCGCTGGTTCAATTCCAGCCACCGGCATACGGCTGGACAAGATATTTCTTGGGCGCGTGGTGTAGCCCGGTTAACACGTCTCCCTGTCACGGAGAAGATCGCCGGTTCAAATCCGGTCGCGCCCGCAACGAACAAAAATGGATAACCCCGCGTTATCCATTTTTGGTTGTTTGTTGATGGTTCGGACCGGATTTGAACGTGAGCGAGCGCCACTGGTTTGAGCGAGCGAGGGCGGCTTTTGCGACAGGCAAAAGAAATCCGGTCGCGCCCGCCAGCAAAATAAGCAATATCCGCTAGGCACACGGGTAGTATACTTGAGCATTGAGTTTCTTGGCTATTTTGGTAAAATTTTGGTAAAGAGATATTTGCTATACTATGCAACAAGAGCTGGTAAATGATGTAAAGGCATGGGCAAGGACACTTCCTTCTTCAAAGATGATTTATCCAGAGTCATTTTTGGATCGTATTAAATATGTTTTCTGGCGTTTTTATACTCCTCATCATGTTTTTTTTAGGGACGCGTTACTGTCGCTTGGCGTGGTGGCGCATGAAGGTCGGCAGAATTTTCTCATTGGCAAAATAGCTCCTCACCTATCTATCAAGGAATTCGTTTCTTTTCTCGTGGAACATGGGTATGGCAATCACTTCGTCGCGTGGGAAGACGAAGGCGAGGTGGTCAGTCTGCGGTATGTAAAAGATTTCGTGCATCAATACCACATGCGTGTTTTTGAAGACGGTGAAGTGCGCGGCCACTATGAGTATACTCCGGAAAGCCATCCCTTTTTGCATTTAAACGATGTGCATATGGAAGACTATCGCGGCGAATTCATATCTCTTTTGGGCGACAGGATTATTTCATAGTTATTTTATCCCCACGGAAGTAAAATTTTGCTTGTTTTCAAGGCCTTTTCGAGCTATACTAAAAGCTATGGAATCGCTCGAAAGGCTCAAAAAGAAGGCCGAGAAGAAGCTTTCGGCCGCGCAAACCCTCGCCGAGATTGAAAAAATTGAGCTTGAGTTTTTTGGGCGCAAACAGGGAGTGCTTACCGCGATTTTGCGTTCACTCTCGGCGATGCCAGAGGGAAAACGCCGCACGCTTGGAGAGAAGGCAAATGTGTTGCGTAAAGAACTTTTGTCCATGATCGAAATACGGAGAGACGCTTTTCGGCGTGAAGCGGCTTCGCAAGAGCTCGAGCGCGAGAAAATTGATGTGACATTTCCGGGTGCCAAGAAAGAAGTCGGCCATCTTCATCCGCTCACAAGAATTCGGATGGAAGCAGAGCGTGTTTTCACATCACTAGGGTTCACGATTGCCGACGGGCCGGAAGTTGAGACCGAATACTACAATTTTGACGCGCTCAATATTCCAGGCGACCATCCCGCGCGCGATCTTTGGGACACGTTTTGGATCGCAAATTCCAAGGGGCAGAAGAGCGAATATCTGCTCCGTACGCATACGAGCCCTGTCCAGATCCGATATATGGAAAGGCACAATCCGCCCTTTCGTATCATCGCTCCCGGCACTGCTTTTCGCCACGAAGCCACGGACGCGTCTCACGATATCGAATTTTTGCAACTAGAAGGCCTTATGGTCGGGCACGACATATCTGTTGCCAATTTAAAATATATTTTAGCTCTCTTTTTTGAAAAAATGTTCGGCCGAAAAATCGAGATTCGCCTTCGGCCAAGCTACTTTCCCTTTGTCGAGCCGGGCTTCGAAGTCGATATCGCGTGTCTTTCTTGTCATGGTAAGGGATGTTCTGTCTGTGCTCACTCAGGTTGGCTCGAGCTTTTGGGCGCGGGCATGATCCATCAAAAAGTTTTTGAAGCGGCGGGATATGTCGTAGGAGAATGGCAAGGATTCGCGTTCGGCATTGGGCTTGATCGCATCGCAATGATGAAATATAAAATTCCGGACGTTCGGCTGTTTCGCCAAAATGATATCAGGTTCCTGAAACAATTTTAATCAAATGAAGTTTTCTTATTCTTGGCTTTCCGATTTTGTCGAAAAAATTCCAAGCCCTTCTAAGCTTTCGGAGCTTTTGACTAGGCATGCCTATCAAGTTGAGAGTGTCCAGAGCGTTGGGCGAGACACAGTTTTTGATATCGACATTCTTCCAAACCGATTTCCTGACTCTTCAGGACATTTGGGTTTAGCTCGAGAAATCAGAGCACTCCTGTCAAAAAAAATTATTCCCGAAATACCTCGCGCTCATACACTTCTGGCGACTCAGCCAAAAAGTCTTCGTATCTCGCTCGGTTCTTCTGATACCCAGCGCTATATGGTTGGCATGGTACGTGACGCGAAAGTAAAAAAATCTCCCAAAAAAATTGAGGAGCGGCTTTTGGCCTGTGGACTGCGCCCTATCAATTCAATAGTGGACGTGACTAATTACATTATGCTCGAGACAGGTAACCCAGTGCACGCGTTTGATTACGATAAGCTTGAAGGAAAAACAATTTTTGTCCGACTTGCAAAGGAAGGCGAGGAGATAGAGACGATTGACGAGACGCGCGTACATTTGAAAAAAAATCATCTGGTTATCGCGGACGCAAAGGGTCCCATAGCGATCGCGGGCATTAAAGGCGGCAAGCGCGCCGCGATCGATGAAAAAACGCGCCGAGTTGTATTTGAGGCCGCCGTTTTTGATCCGACGCGTATCCGCGAGGCCTCAAAGGAGATAGGTCTTACCACGGATGCGTCTAGTCGCTTTTCTCAAGGGTTGCCGGCGGCAGAGCTCGAACATACGATGTGGCGGCTTCTCGATTTTGTAGAAGAAACATTAAGTGGGATTATTGAAAGCGCGCCGATCGACATATATCAGAAAAAACAATTGTCTGCCGGAGTGTTGGTGCGAGGCGAATACGTGGCGCGTCTTCTTGGAAGAGAAATATCCGAAAAAGACATTCGCGAAATTCTCGAGCGACTTGGCTTTCTTGTTATTCAAAAACAAAAAGGCATTTTTTCAGTGATGGCGCCTTCATGGCGACTTGATATTACTTGTAAAGAAGATGTTATCGAGGAGATTGGGCGGGTTTTTGGCTACGATCGAGTCTTGGCGCGCCCTCCGCACGCCGCACTCGTGCACCCAGAAAAAAATGAAGCCCATGATTTTTATGACACCGTGCGCTCCCGTTTCAAGGCGCTTGGATTTTTTGAGGTTGTGAATTATGCTTTCGAAAGCAAGGTTGAAACTCAGATAGATCGGGGAGCCGAGGCGCATCTTGAGCTGGTAAACCCGATCTCAGAAGACTCTAGGTATCTTCGCGGATCTCTCATCCACGGATTTCTCAAAAATATTCGCAGTAACAGCGCTCGTGAAAAAAACCTTCGATTTTTTGAAGTTGGAGAAATTTTTCGTCGAGGCAAAAAACCCGAGGAATACACAATCATTGCCGCATTTCTCTCCGAGCCCAAAAAAACGTCTAGGCTTTACTTTGAAGCAAAGGGAGTCGTGGAAACGCTCTTTGCTCAATGCGGCCTCACTGAAGTTTGGTTTGAAGATGTCGATGGGGCAGAGACTCCCTGGCCGCTTTCACAAAAAACCGTTATGCATCCGTATCGGTCAGCTTTTGTGAAAATTGAGGAGGAAACAGTCGGGGTGCTTTATGAATTACATCCGGTACTCGGCCTCAAAACTCAAGCAGTGGGCATCGAGCTTCTTGCGCCAAAAATTCTTGAGCGTGTTGAGGATACCTATGAGTTCCGGCCGCTTCCCAAATATCCGGCGATCGTCCGTGATCTCGCAGTCGTCGTTTCGAAAGATGATCGTGTGGATGATGTTATGGAATTTCTTGAAGCTGCAGCAGGCATGCTCCTCGGGGACATTGACCTTTTCGATTATTACGAGGAAGATTCTCTTGGAACGGATTCAAAGAGTCTCGCGTTTCATCTTGTTTTTCAGGCCGAAGACCGCACGCTAACTGATATGGAAGTGCTTACGGCCATGAAAAAAGTTGAGAAGGCAATTGCCGAGCGTGGCTGGGATATCCGTTCTTAAATCAAAAATTATGGCGAAAGAAAAAGAAAAACCGAAAAATGACAATGGGAGCGATTCCTACGGCGCCAAGGATATCTACGTCCTTGAAGGGCTTGAACCGGTCCGTAAGCGCCCCGGTATGTACATCGGATCAACCGGGCCTGATGGGTTACATCATTTGATTTGGGAAGTTGTTGATAACTCGATTGACGAGGCGATGGCGGGATTTGCCAAAAACATTTCGATCACGCTCCTTCCGCAAAACCGCGTGCGGGTCGTGGATGACGGTCGCGGCATCCCGGTTGATATTCACAAGCAAACAAAAAAATCCGCGCTCGAGACGGTTATGACGACGCTGCACGCGGGCGGCAAGTTTGGAGGGGAGGCGTACAAGGTGGCAGGCGGGCTCCACGGCGTCGGGGTTTCGGTGGTCAACGCGCTTTCCATATGGGTTCGAGTGGAAGTATGCAAAGATGAAAATCTTTGGGTGCAAGAGTATGAACGCGGCAACCCAAAAACGGCAGTCAAAAAAATCGGCACGTGCGCAGGATCGGGGACGTCGGTTACCTTTGAACCAGACAAAGAAATTTTTAAAGAGATTGATTTCGACTGGCAGAAAATTATTGATCACTTGCGCCAGCAAGTGTACCTCAATTCTGGCATTCGCCTTTCCATATATGATGAGCGCAAAAAAGGGGAAGGGCGGGCGTATTCGTTTTATTTTGAAGGCGGAATCGTCTCCTATATTAAGCATCTTAACCGATATCTTACGGCAAGCCATGAAAATATTTTTTACACGTCCAAATCCGAGGCTGATGTGCAGGTCGAGATCGCGTTGCAGTACGCCGACGACCTTTCGATGCGCGAGCTCGGATTTGCCAACAATATTTATACGCCCGAAGGCGGTATGCATATTACGGGCTTTAGGACCGCGCTCACGAGAATTTTGAACGATTACGGGCGCACAAATGGGTATTTTGGTAAAGACGAAGACAATCTGACGGGAGATGATGTTCGCGAGGGGCTTTCGGCGGTTGTTTCGGTCAAAATTCATGAGCCGCAATTTGAAGGGCAGACAAAAGCAAAACTGGGCAACCCTGAAGCGCGCGGCGCCGTTGAAAAAGTTTTTGGCGAGGCCTTCAGTGCCTGGCTGGAAGAACATCCGCAGGACGCCTCGGCCGCTTTGAATAAAGTTGTTCTTGCCGCGAAAGCGCGGAGGGCCGCCAAGGCCGCTAAAGAAACAATTTTGCGAAAGGGCGCGCTTGAAGGGATGACGCTTCCGGGGAAACTTGCCGACTGTCAGTCGCGTGATCCTGCCGAATCCGAAGTCTTTATCGTAGAGGGAGACTCGGCAGGGGGATCAGCCAAACAAGCTCGCGATCGCCGGACGCAGGCGATCCTGCCTCTTCGCGGCAAAATTTTAAACGTGGAGCGCGCGCGGCTCGACAAGATGCTTGCCTTCAAAGAAATCCGCGCGCTTATCATAGCGCTCGGTACCGCGATCGCCGACGAATTTGATCTTTCGAGGATTCGTTATCACAAAGTCGTCATTATGACCGACGCGGATGTTGACGGCGCGCATATCCGGACACTCCTTCTTACTCTTTTTTATCGTTACTTCCGGCCTATTATTGACGCGGGCTACATATATATAGCGCAGCCGCCGCTCTACCGCGTGCAAAAAGGGCGCGATATACGCTACGCGTATTCAGACGAAGAGAAAGACGCGCTTGTCCGGGAATTTCAAAAGATGAAAGCCGAAAAAAAAGCAAAGGAAGAAGCCGCGGAAGAGCCTGCTTCGGAGGAAGATACGGCTCCCGAGACGGATAGCAAGATGAAAGGTATTTCTATACAGCGATACAAAGGACTGGGCGAGATGAATCCCGAACAATTGTGGGAGACGACGATGGACCCCGCGCGTAGAGTCATGCGGCGCGTTATGATAAAAGACGCGGAGGAGGCGGATCATATGTTCGACGTTCTTATGGGCGAAGAAGTCGCCCCCCGCAAAAACTTCATCCAAACCCACGCCAAATACGTCAAAAATTTGGATATTTAATTTGTCTCTTTTCAAAAATGTGCTAGCGTAAAGCTAGAAAAATTGGAGGTGGCTGATGCGTATTTTCGATATGCCTCTCGAGCTTGTCATTCTCGATGTCGATGGAGTCATCCTCGATCTTCTCGCGTGTTTTGAGAAAAATCTCAGCACAGCTGCGAGACGACTCGGGCTTCCCATTGGGCCAATTACCACGTACCTGAAAGAATTTCGCGAAGGAACTGAACGTGGATACGCGATTCTTCATGAAGAAGGTCCACAAAAGCTCTGGCCATACATCGACGATACAAGGGCGCGGGAATATATCTCTTGCTTTCGCAAGGTAGAAAAAGAAAATACCTACCCACTCCTTCCGGGGAGCTTGCCTGCCATTCAATGGTTTCGGCACTACAATGTTCCTATTGCTCTTTGCACTACCAATGATTGGGAAACACTTGATCATAAATTTAACAACGTCGGTCTGAGTTTTAAACACTTCGCCGCCTTCAGCATTTCGGGCAACGGGTATCCGACAAAACCGGACCCGAGAGCGCTTGATCCAATTTTTGAGCGAATTGCGGTAAAGCGCGCTCATGCGGTATACGTCGGCGATTGGTATCCCGATCTTGAAACGGCGCGGGGAGGCGACGTACGTTTCGTTGCGACGCTTTCGGGTGGTATCCCTCGAAAAGGATTCTTGCACGCAGGAGTTCCCGAGGACCATATCATCGGCTCTCTCTTTGATCTTTGCGAGCTTGTCTCGATTCTCTAGCCCCAAAAGGGGCTTTTTCTTTATACCCCCGAATGAGCGTAATATGCTCTTGACATTACCAATTGTTCTGCTATGATGCCAAACATAAATGAGAGACGATCCTCGGTCTCCCGGGCAAGCACTAGTACAGGGGTGAGTCCGCGAACGCGGTCCTCGGCACGCGGACAATAGAGACAGGGGTAAGCCTGTTGGGACGGCAACTTACAGGCAATAAACTTCTAAGCCCCCCGGAAGCATGCTAAACATGTTTCCGGGGTCTTTTCTTTATAGCCCTTGCGTGACGTTGCAACTTTTGGTAGTATGAAAATAAGGGCCTCGGGGCCTTTTAAAAATCCCTAAAAACCTTCATGCATCTATTCTCTCGCCTTGTAACCTATATAAAAGAAACCCGCCAGGAATTGAAAAAGGTCAACTGGCCGACGCGACAGCAGACCATTCAGTCGACCATTTTGGTTATCGCCATTTCTGTCGGCGTCGCGTTTTTCCTGGGAGCGTTTGATTTCATTTACCGCACGCTTATCAATACATTGATCCTTTAATCCATGCCAAAGCAAACATCCGAATTTGGCCGCAACTGGTACGCGATTCATACGTACTCTGGGTACGAGGACGCGGTCGCGCGCAATTTGCGTCAGCGCGTCGAATCGATGGGCATGGAAGACAAGATTTTCAGTGTCATCGTTCCCACTGAGAAACGAATTAAAATCAAAAACGGCAAACGCAAAGTCATCGAAGAAAAAATCTATCCCGGGTATGTTCTCATCGACATGATCGTCACGGATGATTCGTGGTACGTCGTTCGCAACACCCCGCGCGTCACGGGATTCGTAGGCGCGGGTATAACGCCACTGCCGCTTGAAAAATTAGAAGTTGATACTTTGCTTTCGCGGATGGGAGAGGCCGAGCCACGGCACAAGATAGAGGTTATAAAGGGGGACGCAGTAAGGATTTCGGATGGTCCTTTTAAAGATATGGAGGGTAAAGTCGAAGAAGTTGACGAAGAGCGCGGAAAGATTAAAGTACTGGTATCGCTTTTCGGGCGCGATACGCCCGTCGAGCTTGATCCAGTGCAGGCACGGAAACTATAATATGGCAAAACAAATTAAAATAAAATTGAAGCTACAGATCCCCGCAGGCAAAGCCACTCCAGCGCCACCAGTTGGTACCGCCCTAGGCCCTCACGGGCTCAACATTGGTGAATTTGTCTCGCGTTTTAACGAAGGCACCAAAGACCGCGGTGATGATATTGTACCGGTTGAGGTTACGATTTATGTCGACCGGACATTTAGTTTGATCTACAAAACCGCGCCGGTTTCAGATATGTTGCGCAAAGCTGCCGGAGTTGAGAAAGGTTCAGGAAACCCGCTCCTACAAAAAGTAGGCAGTGTAAACTCAAAACAACTTGAAGAGATTGCCAAAAAGAAAATGGAGGATCTCAACGCGAACGACATCGAGGGCGCCAAAAAAATCGTGGCAGGCACCGCGCGCTCGATGGGGATTGAGGTAAAATAGTTTGATCGCCGGATTCTTATGTGATAGCCTCGAGAGAGGTTATTTCTTTTTTAAGGAGGGATCATGGAGAAAGGAAAGTTTTTTGTCATTGAAGGGCAGGATGGTACCGGTAAAACCGTTCAGACAGAGCTCTTGGTTGATCGGGTGCGAAAAGATTTTCGGCAGGTTCCTCAAGTCGAGGATTTTCCGCAATACGGAAAAAAATCAGCATGGCTCCTCGAGCGCTATTTAAAGGGAGAGGAAGGCTCCAACGTGCCGCCGAAGCTTGCCGCTCTCTATTTTTCGGTTGACAGACTTGACGCGCGAGCGCGCATCAAAAAAAAACTGAAAGACGGTTTTATCGTCATCGCAAATCGTTTTACGGCTTCCAACGCCGGGCATCAAGGTTCTAAAATCCGGAGCAGAAAAGGACGAAGAGAATTCTTTGAATGGTTGTGGAATGTTGAATTTATCCAGTGGGAAATTCCAAGACCCGACATGAACTTTTTGCTACTTATGCCGCTCGAGTTTAGTCTCCAGCTTATGGAGGAACGGCAAAAAAAAGACACGCAGCGGCCCGTTGACATCCATGAGAGTGACCGCGCACACTTGGCAAGAACCGTCGAAAGCTATCGGGATGTCGTGGAATTATTTCCCGAGGAGTTTAGAGTTATCGAATGCGTTGAGAACAATACGCTGCTCTCGCCAGAGCAAATTCATGAAAAGATCTGGGCGCACATTTCCCTCAGGCTTCCTAAGCCAATAATCGAATAATGGCAACCCACAAGGTTGCTTTTTTCTTTTTTAGCGCTGAGATAATTTAATCAGGTTGTCCTTTTTTATTGCCCCTGCTACCGTGAGAACAGAATACTCTTTGTAAAGAAAGGATAGTGCAAATGCAGCAATTTCTCGATCTTGTCGATACGGTTTTACGTACAGGAAAACGAAAAAAAGATCCTCAAGGGGTGGGGAATATCGCGATACTCGGATACACAATGAGATTTCGCATGGAAGAAGGTTTTCCACTCATAACCACACGCAGTCTTAAGGGTTCTTGGAAAGCCCTTGTTCATGAGCTTCTCTGGTTTTTGTCTGGGAGCAGTCATGTAAATGATTTGCATAAGCATGGTGTTCACCTCTGGGATGCTTGGGCTACGCAAGAGATTTGTGAAAGATTAGGTTTCCCAACAGGAGAACTTGGTCCGATATATGGTCCTCAATGGCGTCGGTGGAAAAAAAGTGACGGTGGGACCATAGATCAAATCACAAACGTAGTTGATGAAATCAAAAGATTCCCTGATTCGCGGCGCTTGGTTGTAACTGCTTGGAATCCAGAAGACGTTGAAAAGGTTTTTGTGGCTCCTTGCCATTGTTTCTTTAAATTCTTTGTCGCTGAAGGAGAACTTTCACTCCATCTTTTCCAGCGAAGCGCCGATGTTATCATCGGAGTGCCGTTTAACATTGCAAGCTATTCGCTTCTGCTTATCATGGTTGCACAGGTGACTGGTTTGCGTGCTGGAGAGCTCGTGCACACACTTTCTGACACGCACATATATCTGAATCAGATCCCAGCTGCGCGATTGCAACTTCAACGTGAACCACGAACGTTGCCTAACGTTCGAATCAACCCGGAAATAAATGACATTACTCGATTTAGGTTTGAGGACTTCAGTCTTCTTGATTACGACCCCCATCCTCCGATTAAAGAAATCCCGGTGGCGCTATGAAGCTCGCAATCATTGTCGCGATGGGACGGAATCGCGAAATTGGTAATCGAGGGAGTCTTCCGTGGCCTTCATTTCCGGCGGATATGAAACACTTTCGTGCCCTCACGATGGGGCACCCAATAATTATGGGACGTAAGACCTTCGAGTCGATCGGCAAGGCACTTCCGGGGCGAATGAATATCGTACTTTCGTCCCAAAGGCTGCGGTATCCTAATATCACCGACGCTGGAGGCCTTTCAGAAGCATTTATACGCGCGGAGGATTCAGGCGCCAAGAAGGCATTTGTTATCGGTGGCGCAGGCGTATACAAAGAGGCACTTTCAAAAGCCGATGAAATCCATGCAACTCTTATTTACGAAGCGTTTTCAGCCGATGTTTACTTTCCAGAGATCGACGCACTTGTGTGGCGGGAAATATTTTCGGAATATCATCCACCCGACAGATCATTCCCATACCCATATGCGTTCCGAACATTTCAAATTGATTGGAAGGACGTGGTATGATGATGTCTAATGGTAAAGCACGTCATCGACTCGCATTATGCAAAAAACGGCGAATATGCCGCGGTGCTTGGGTTAATTGAAAAACGCGGGAGATGTCCATTTTGTCCGAAACACTTTCGCTATCATAAACATCCCGTTCTAGCGCGCACGCCGGGCTGGTTTCTTACGCGATCGAGCTGGCCGTATAAGAATAGTCGGCAGCATTTCCTTTTTATTGGCAACAAACATCGTGAGCGTATCGCCCAGCTTACTGTAAATGATCTCGGCGAGATACTACGCCTTCTACGATGGTGTATTCGTAAATTTCGGATCCGTGGCGGTGCGCTTGCGCTGCGGTTCGGATCAACGCGCTACACGGGTGCTACAGTATGCCATCTTCACTTCCATCTTATTGTTCCAAAACTCGATCGGAAAACTAAACGGGCACTCGTTATTCAGTTTCCCATTGGGTAAATAAATACCGCGTCACTCTGTGTGCGCGGTTTTTTTATTATTTAACATAGATAATAGCCATTCCATGGGCTTTCATGACGGCTTCTCCGTTGAAGTTCGCATGCCCTGATCCGAAGAAACAATTTCGTATGCCGGAGTAGGCGATCATTTGAGCGCAGCTGGAGCATGGAAAAACGGAAACATAAATACTTGTGCCTTCAAGCGAAATAGATCGCATGCGTGCGGCTTGGGCGATTACTGCCCGTTCGGCGTGGAGCGCGCCGATATCGCTTTTCTCTCCAGATTTAATATAATCCCGAATATCTCCGAGAACATAGGGCTGATATTCGTTTGGAAGGTGCTGATTATGATCTTGGAGTACAATCTTGTTTTCCTTAACAATGACCGCACCAACACGCCGCCACCAGTCCGAACTCAGAGTCCCTTCTTTGCGAGCAAGGTCCATCATTTTCCTGTCAAATGGGCTTCTGGAAATTCGATCATATTTTACCGGTTTCTGTGAATGCACATGATGTTCATCCCAGCGTAAAAAAGATATATCATATACTTTTTTCATGCCGTCAAGATATTTGTTCGCAAAACGGCGCATCAACGCTTCATTCGGCATTATGGCCGTGTGATACTGGGCAAGTTCTCGCAGATTTTGCGTGCGAAGAATTTCTATTTTCTTGAAAGGAAAGAGAGATTGCAGAGCCTTCATGACCATCTGTGGGTCAGGGGCCCGAATCTCTCTTTCCAGATAGGTAAATCTCGATGTTATTTCTCTCCCTAAAAGATACAGCGCATCCACCTTGCCTACGTATTTTTTTAGTAATTTGAAATAGCCATCATGTAATGCGGGTACGTAGAGTAGTAAAGCTTTTTTCATCGCTTCCGCCGATCCGCTTGTTCCATCAAAGCCGGTAGGTTTCGGATCAAATTCTTGAAAATATCCGTCGACGAGGTATTCTCAGCTTGTCTGGGTAACACCACGAGCTTATTGCAGAGTTTACGGATATCTTTCCGTTGTTTTTCTGGGTAACTGTCTTCGACGGCCACGAAAACATGCGGTCGAATTTTTTGCAATATGCCATATTGCCACTGTCCGTGGACATCGACATCATCGACCAGCGTGATGAAGTTTACACAATCAAGATAGCTGAGCATCTCGATCCGTTCATTCTCCGGGACAATGGGACGATGCGGCCCTTTGTAGCGTTGGATAGCTTTATCGCTATCAACGCCAACGACGAGAATCTCTCCTTGCTCGCGCGCTTTGAGTAAGTACCGAACATGGCCTATATGCAGCATGTCCCAAGAGCCAATGGTCAGGACTACTCTGTGCCCCGCAGCGCGGTATCCTTCAGTAATTTGTCGAAGAACTTTGTAGTCATCAATCATTTTGCGAATCGGCATATTTCCGTTCTGTGTGGGGACTCTTAACATTGATCCGCTCCTTTCAAGTGTCTGGAAATAGATTAGAGCGAAGTAGGTTTTACCGCAACTCCTGCGTATCGTTTTTCTTGCCTTTCCTGGGGGTGTGCGATACTATTTTAAAATGAAAGTACGACTTTTGGCGGCAGGACTTATCATACTCGGCGCGGCGGCCGGATATTTTGTCTATCCCAAATGGGGGATTTGGGCGCCGCTCAAAGTTCCTTTTCGGCTCGGGCTTGATCTGAAAGGCGGGATTCATCTTGTCTACCGCGCCGATCTTTCTAAAATTGAATCCGCAGACAAAGCGGCGGCTCTTGAAGGACTTCGCGATATTATTGAACGGCGTGTAAATTTTTTCGGCGTTTCAGAACCGGTTGTCAGGATTGAGCGAACAACCTCCGAAGATCATCTCGCGGTTGACTTGGCAGGTGTCTTTGACACCAAAGACGCGATTCGTCTTATTGGCGAGACACCATATCTTGAGTTTCGAACGGAAGGCCCGCCGGAGATTATGGGCTCAACCACGGTGCCGACATTTGTTCCGTCGGTGCTTACAGGAAGATATTTACAGCGCGCTTTGCTCCAGTTTGCGCCTACCACCGGTGAGGCCTATATTGAGCTGACGTTTGACAGCGATGGCGCTAAGATTTTTGAAAATCTCACGGACCAAAATATCGAAAAACGGATTGCGATTTACCTTGATGGAGCGCCCATCAGTGTTCCGGTGGTACGGCAGAAGATTACTGGGGGTACCGCGCAGATTACGGGGCAGTTTACACCAGAGGAGGCGCGACTTTTGGCGCAGCGGCTCAACTCAGGAGCTTTGCCGGTACCCATCGAGCTTATCTCACAGCAAAAAATTGAACCCTCGCAAGGCGAAGAGTCCCTCAAGAAAAGTTTTTTTGCGGGATTAATGGGATTTCTTTTCGTCGTTATCTTTATGCTTGTCTGGTATCGTTTGCCCGGGCTTCTTTCCATCATAGCGCTTGTCGTATATGTGGCGCTCACACTTGCAATTTTTAAACTTATTCCCGTTACCTTTACCACGGCCGGTATTGCTGGGTTTATTTTATCGATTGGCATGGCGGTTGACGCCAATATTTTGATATTTGAACGGATGAAGGAAGAGCTCAGGCGGGGGAAAATTCTTTCGACCGCGATTGAAGAAGGATTTCTCCGCGCGTGGACTTCAATTCGAGATTCAAATGCATCGAGTCTTATTACCGCGCTTATTCTTTGGTACTTTGGCGCCGAACAAGTGAAAGGATTTGCGCTCACGCTTGGACTTGGTGTCGCGGTTTCGATGTTTTCAGCAATTACAATTACCCGGACGTTTCTCCGCGCCTTTCATTCGCGCGGTCGCCGTGAAGGAGGGTTTTTGTACTCGAGCGGGTTTACAAAGAAAGTATGAACATCGTACGCGCTCGAAAATATTTTTATCTCTTCTCAAGCGCGCTTGTTCTTGCCTCATTCGTGTCGCTCGCATTCAATGGGCTAAACTTCGGAACGGATTTTAAAGGAGACGCGCTCCTTGACGTTGAATATGTTTCTCCCGTTTCAACTGACGCCATCGGAAACGGTTTTCGCACGCTCAATTTAGGTGATATAAAAATTACTTCTCAAGGCGATCGTCGTTTTTTACTTCGGACAAAATACCTGACAGAGGACGAGCACGAGCGCGTACTTGAGGCAATCAAAAAAGAAGGAAACTTTGAGGAGAAAAACTTTATATCGACCGGTCCAAGTATTGGCGCCCAGCTCCGACGAAATGCCATCTTTGCCTTGGTATTCGCGCTCATTGCGATTATTTTCTACATCGCTTTTGCCTTTCGTAAAGTTTCAAAACCCGTATCGTCTTGGGTATATGGGATCATCGCGGTGATGGCGCTTTTTCACGACATTATTATTCCCATAGGACTTTTTTCGCTTTTGCGTTTTGAAATCGACTCACTTTTTGTAACGGCGCTCCTTACCGTTCTTGGTTTCTCGGTTCATGATACAATCGTAGTTTTTGACCGGGTACGCGAGAATCTTCGCCGCGATATTCGAAGAAAATTTGAGGACGTGGTCGAGCAAAGTCTTCAGGAAACCATCGGCCGCTCGATCAATACCTCTCTCTCCACCCTTTTTTCGCTTCTGGCAGTCTATTTCTTCGGGGGATACTCGACACAGCACTTAGCGCTTGCCCTTATCGCAGGCATTGTTGTTGGCACCTATTCTTCCATATTTATCGCAAGTACCCTTCTAGTGACCGTCGCCAAGCGCAAAGG
>CAZZGX010000020.1:0-2541 GCA_964653715.1 uncultured Candidatus Saccharibacteria bacterium | reverse complement strand
CGCGTTGATCAGAACCGCATTTCTTTTCATGAGCTTAAATTCGCGTTCACCCAAAATATTCTTGGTCTTTTCATTATTGTGAAGGTGGAGCGTGATGATATCGGATGTGCGCAGTAGATCATCTAGCTCCATAAATGAGACCCCGTGTTCACGTTCGATGTTGTGTACGGGTTTCTTAATATCAAAATAAACTACTTTCGCATCAAAACCCTTGAGACGTTTTGCAACTCCACGACCGATGTTGCCAAGGCCGATTATGCCCACCTGTTTTCCTTCCAAAAGAAACATATTTAATCCGTGGCTATTGCCGGTCCATGATCCCGTAGTGACGCGTCGGTGTCCCTCAGGAAGCCATTTGTATATAGATAACATTAATAGAATGGTGTGTTCTGCTACCGCGCTCGCATTTGCACCGCCGTTGTTAGCAACCGGGATATTCTGGGCAGCGCATCCTTTAGTATTGAATTTATCGTAGCCAGAACTCCACAGTTGCATGAGTTTCATGTGCTTAGCATGAGACAATATTTTGTCAGAAACGAATCTTCCTGGCGCAAACAAAACCACCTCGGCACGTTTCATTTTTTCTATCCACTGCTCTTCCTGGGCTTTGTATGTAATTTCTTCTAATGAAAATTCATCAGTATAAAAATGATTGCGAACAAGGTCGCGAAGTTTCTCGGGGATTCTCTCTTCATAGACGTAGAGCAGTTTGATCATGGGTTGTGTTTATGGTAGCATAAAACCTACCTGACGACGCATCTTTCGTGCGACATGAAAAAAAGTTGTCATGTTTCTTTAAGAATTGGGTTTTAACTGATAAAGCACAGTTGCACCGAGAGCGTTCGTCCCGCATATTACGTCTTTAAGTGAGCTATGTAAACCAATGTCGCGTTATAAGATAATTTTTTTCGTTAAGTCGATGCGTTTTTTGCGCTACTTTAAAAGCGTCCTGTTGGCGTTTCTTCGACGTGGTTTTGGTGTTTTGGTGGTTTTTGATTCAAGCAAAGTTGAAGATCCAGTCGATGATTCTCTCGAACATTTAGCGGCCGAGTTTCGCGAGTTTCAGTGGGTTAATGGGCCTTTGCGCACTGGCAGGTGGGCGCGCATTTTGATCGCATGTCGCAATGTCATGAATTACCGTTTTTTGTTGCTTAAACCGACAGTACCGCGCCACCTTAAGCGTCTCTTCGAGTATCTGCCGCGGGCAATAAAATTCTGCATTACCTTACATGACCCCAGCGCTCACTTTCTCTTACGGTCGGGGGCAGTCGGTGCTTTCTGCCGATTGGTTGAACGCGCGGCGCCACCCGATCGAAAGATCACGCACATGATCAAAGAGTACTCGCCATCCGCCGTGCTTGTGTGTTACAGAAGTTTTCCCTGTATATCTCCTGACATCGATTATGTGAAATCCGCGACATTTCTTCGGATTCCAACGGCCATCATCACTCCTTCGTGGGATCATCTTACCACCAAGGCGCTCATACAAATTTTTCCGGATAAAGTGTTCGTCTGGAACGAGGAGCACCGGAAAGCAGCGATAGAGTACCATCACGTGCCGCCGGAAAAAATTTCTATTACCGGTGCTCCGCAGTTTGACGAATGGTTTGAACGGCGAGGGCCGGGAAAGAACCGGGAAGATTTTTGCCGGGAGTTTTCTCTTAATCCCCGCAAATCTTTTCTCCTTTATATTTCTTCGGTTTCTGCCGGAGAGCGGAATGTCGGCGTGATAAAAAAACTGCGCTCGATTTTAAACAACAGCCCTGACCAAAAACTTAGAGACGCAACTTTGCTCGTCCGTCCCTATCCTGGCCGGCCGGAACAGTCGGCAATCTCCGGCGAGCGGGACATTTTTGTGTTGCCGGCGCCGGCGGAAAGCAGAAGAACGCTTGATGATGATCTCGTCTTTTACGATTCGGTGTATCACTCGTTCGCCACGGTAGCTCTGGACAGCGCGGCGTTCATGGATTCAATGGCCATTGGTCGGCCCTGTATTATCTATATTGACAAGGAATTCAAGGATATCCAGCAGGCCGAACATTTTGCGTTGCTGGTCGAGAGCGGCGCGCTTTATGTCGCGCACAGTGCGGAGGAGTTATTGGGTAGTATTGGAAATCTCGCGTCAGGGAATGATCCGCTTCGGACCTCTCGCCTCACGTACCTCGGCCGGTTCATACGACCTCGCGGTCTCGAAGAAAATGCCGGCCGGATTGTGGTTGACGAAATTGAACAACTGATACGCGAAAAACGTGGAGGAAAATAGTAGCCGCCCCCAGTTTATTATTTTTGAGTTGTATAAAAATTTGGGGTTTGTGTGTCCTGAAAGCTCGTTCATTAGGGGGCGTAAAAATCTGTAATTGTAGTCTTATTAAATGCGTTATCATATAAGAACATCTTGATTCGCCAGGCTGTGTGGCACGGACCACAGGATATATGTTTTCGATTCAGGCAAGAAAATTTTACCCTTACGCGTTTCTGGGGATTATACTTTCCCCGCTGCTTTTTTTTATTGCCCGATACTGCCGAAAAAACCCCAGCCCC
>CAZZGX010000019.1:0-43068 GCA_964653715.1 uncultured Candidatus Saccharibacteria bacterium | reverse complement strand
AATGTACTTATTGTATTTATCGTAAATCTGCGAGAGTTTACCACGGAAAATATCCGGAAACGGCTTCAGCGTTCCCAGCGTTCGTTTCGGATATTCTGCGGTCGTAACTTTTTCTCCGGTTTTCTCGTCTGTCTTTTCAATTTTTACTAGGGTTTGTAATTTTGTTATTGAGTTCCAAAGATAGTACTTGAACCACGGATCGTAGGAGGAAGCGTCGTTTCCAGTCAGATAATCCATCCAGTCATCAAGACTCGCTTTTTGACGCTTAATAACTGCTTCCGCCTGCTCTTGCGTTTCGGGACGATTTTTCATTTCCTCTGTTATTTCGATGCGACCATGTCCGCGGTCGAATGCGACCTTTGCTTCATCCTTCAAAATTTGTTCCGTGGCCACTTCTGGCTTTATGATGAGCGCGTCGTATATCTTGTCCCGGAACATTTCGAGGTTACGCTCGCGTTTTCGCTCGTCCGGATTGAGAAAGATGTTCTCGAGGCGATCCATATAGGCCTCGATGCGTTCGGCCGGATCATTGGGTACCTTTTCACCTGTCTTCTGTTCCTCACGCTCAACCGCCCGTTGGACTTCGGGAGATGTCTGCAATTCGGGGTTTTTGAGGTGAAGGGGGTGTTTTTCCATGAGATTACTGTAGCAAAAATTTGTTGTTTATAAAAAAGACGAGCCTCCTATGAGGCTCGTCGCACTTTGGGCGCGGGCACCGAGAGCACCTCGAGCTGGATTGGAGCCAACCCCTGCTTGATAAAGTCGAGGCGCCTGGCGGCCGCCCAAGAAAGATCGAGTATGCGTTTTTCTGGGTGTGCATACGGTCCCCGATCTTGAACGGTGGCGTCCAAACTCCTCCCGTTTCGCAAATTCGTAACGCGAATGTGAGTGCCAAGAGGCAGATCGCGATGCGCGGCGATATTCGCATCGAACATGTTGAATGTGCGGCGATTTGCCATCTTCCTGCCATGGAACTGTTGAGCGTAGAAGCTGGCAAGCTGCGGCACTTTATAGACAAAGAGGGATGCTACGGCATGAGCCGCGGCGGCCTTATGGGGTATCTCATCTAGTAGTAGGGGCGAAGAGTGGGAAACTAAGCTCAGTACAGGAAAGAGAAAAACCAAAAACGCGCCAAGCAAAAATTGCATTGCTTGTCTCCTTTCTTATAAAAACAGGGTGTCGAAAAACTTCTATTTAAATAATAGCGCTTTTGAGAAACTTTGTCAAGACCTGTCTAAAACAGATAAAAAGTTATTCTCTTTCTTGTTTTAGCTTGAGCGAGATAGAGTTGATACAAAAGCGTTTGCCTGTTGGTTTTGGGCCGTCTTCAAACACATGCCCCAAATGCGCCCCGCAGCGGCCGCACATAACCTCAACGCGCTCCGCGCCAAGAGTTGCATCAGATTCGAGCTTTACATTCGCATCTGAAACCGGCTGCCAGTAGCTGGGCCAGCCGGTGCCCGAGTCAAATTTAGCATCAGACGAAAAAAGCTCTTGCCCGCAAGCACGACAGAGATACATCCCCTTCTCTTTTGAATTCCAGTAGGCTCCGGCGAAGGCGCGCTCCGTCCCTTTCTCGCGAATGACGCGATACTCTTCCTGAGAAAGTTCTTTCTTCCACTCTTCGTCGCTTTTTGTGATTTTGTTCATACTATTTTCTAATTTTTTTACTGGTTTTGTACCACTCAACTGTTTTCTTAAGCCCTGTTTCAAAATTCACCCTCGGGCGATAGCCGAGAATGCGGCGCGCTTTCTGGATATCAGCGTGCGTGTGACGCACGTCCCCCACGCGCGGTAGCTGGCGTCTAAGATGTAATTGGCGTCCTGTAAATTTTTCGATAAGTCGCTTTACGGCAAGAAGGTTTGTCCGTTCCCCGTGGGCGACATTAAATGCTTCTCCCCGAAGTTTTCTTTTTGTTCTAAAAGCATCTATATTGGCATCCACCACATTATCAACGTAACAAAAATCACGCGACTGCTTCCCGTCTCCTTCCATAAATGGTTTTTTCCCTTTTGGAAAGTAGAGCGCCTCGAGCCACGCCGATATTACTGTCGAGTAGGGAGAATCGCCGTATTGTCCCGGCCCGAAGACATTGAAGTATTTGAGAGAAACGGTGTCGAGCGTGTAGAGTTCGCTAAACATTTTACAAAAAAGCTCTCCCGCGTATTTTTGAAGCGCGTATGGTGATCGCGGATCCGGCAAATTTTTGTTTTCTTTGGACGGCAATTTCTTCGCGCCACCATAAACCGAAGATGAGGATGAGTAGATAAACCGTTTTACTTTATGGTCACGGCTTTTCTCAAGGAGCAGAACTGTTCCGTAGATATTTGGGAATGTTGTTTTGGCGGGACTCTTGACGCTCAACGAGACGCGCGGAACAGCCGCGAAATGAAAAATGCGCTCCGGCCTGTGTTTTTTAAAAATACGATCCAAAAGAGGCTCGTCGCAAATCGATCCTTGGTAAAATGTAATTGATCTATCAAGCGCGCTTCTACGGCCGGTCGAAAAATCATCAATACCCACAATTTCGATTTGCGGATAGAGCGCCTTAAAACGCTTGACGAAATTACTCCCGATAAACCCCGCGCATCCGGTTACTAATACGGATTTCATAGCAGATTTAAAGTCTAACGATTTAAAACCCCTTAATCAAGGGCATGACATATTCATGAAATTCACTTTTTCTACTCATATTTCTTTCACCCGCATAGCGCAGAGTTAATGTGCGGGCGGGAAACTTAGAGTTTTTGGGCGGCGGATTTCAGGGCTTCGCGGGCACCCTTCTCTACAATATTTCCATGCATTGGTACCAAGCGAATCAGATTCGGCGTCTCGGACCATTTGAGAAGCTCATTTTTTACGGCAGTGCGATCTTTCATAAATAACAGACGAAACGCGGGAACCACTTTTGGTCTATCGGATGAAAATCCGAGAACGCGAAAAATGAATGGCAAGTTTTCCTTGGGGGTATTTTGAATGACGTCGCTAAAAAGAAGGCTCACGCGGCTCCCCCCGGCGCTTTTTACGGCAATAATGGGTTCTCCGTGTTTTACGCCCGGGACGCTTTCTATACGCAGCGTTGGGTCGGGCGGGACATCTTTGAGCGTGCCCGCGAGTTCTACCCGCTCCCGCAGTTTCTCTTCACACTCTTTTGGACCGAAAACTTGAAGCCCCAATTTTTCACGAAATGCTTCGGCATCGATAGTATGCTGGTCGTGTCCCACGACAAGATACGCAGGCCGCCCCCATGCCTTGACGGCCTCAAGCGTCTTATCGTCGAGCGGAATAGCGTGAAAGAAAAGAAGCGATCCATCGGTTCTTTTAACGATACACATTCGGCGCTTGAATTTCGCGCCCGGAACTAAATTTTCAACAGCCCAAAGGTTGTCGTCTATTTTCTGTATTTCGCTATGTGGAGTTATAATCCACGGTCGTTTTGGTTTGGTCATAACTCTCTTAGTTTATTGGGGTTTAGAATAAAAGTCCATTTTTGGTGTCGTCGTAGAGAGGTTTACTTGTCCTGAGCTTGTCGAAGGAGAACTGTTTTTGAGAGGAAAAATGATTTAACGATTTATATACCGTCATATTCAATTTAAAATCTTCCGTTTAATTCTTGTAGTACTGATTTTCTTACCCTCTTTTGGTAAAAATACAATCTTTATATTAGGATGCTGCTTGCGAACGAGACTTGCGCGTTCTTTTGCTGATTTCAATCTCCCTCGTTCTACGGTAAATACTAAAATATTGGGCTTTATAACTCCCAAAATATTGCCTAAGAAATCCTGACGAGCAATAAAAACAAAATCAACAGACTTCAGATTTAAAAGAACTTCTGCCCTTTGTCTTTCGTCAATAATCGGGCGGCGAGAGCCCTTCTTATTCCTTACGACACTATTACTGTTTATACCTACCACGAGTATGTCTCCCCATTTTTTAGCCTGCGATAAAAACCTTACATGACCGACATGAAGAATATCAAAACTACCTCCAACCAAAACAACCTTTTTGTTTTTGAATCTTTTTATATTTTCTCGTGCACTTTCCGGAGAGTACATATGCTAAAACCTTTTTATCATAGAAATTATATTAGGTTAGAACCGAAAAATTTCTGTGGACGCGAGTGTAATGGTATTACCATGTTACTCAATGGTAAGTCTTACTCCCTCTCCACTGGATATCTATGACTTCAAAACCACTCGCAGTACGTCTAAAAATAATACGTATGTTACCTTTACGTATTCGAAATTCTTGATCGCGGCCTTGTAGTTTCTTCACATCAAGACCATTAATATTACCCTCTTGAACGCGTTCGACGATGGAAAGAATCTGCTGGCGTTCGCGTTTCGAAAGTTTCCGAATGAATTTTTGTATTCTATCCATTCTTTGCTTTCAATGCTTTGAGCAAACGCTTTGCGGAAACTCCATGAGGAAAAAGTTTCTTGAAGTCGGCAACAGTTTCCCACATTCCTTCGTCTCCCCACTCATCCACGGGAGTCATTTTGAAAATTGGCTTTGAGCGCCTAACCACAACAAAAGAACGTCCCTTTTTGACTTGGGAAATATATTTATCGGCATCTTCTCTCAATTCCTTGAACCCCACGATAGTTGTTTTCATACTCGAAGTTTAACTTAAGATAATCTTTTGTCAATAGCTTGAGTGACTAGAGGCCTGTCTCGCCGACAAGGCGGGGAATCGTCCGCCCTCTCGGCGGACCCGCAGAGTGCCGTTGGGCACTCTGTTCGATTCCCTCTACTATGTCATACAGCAAAACAAAAAGCCCTACATAAAGCAGGACTTTTTGTTTTGTAGGTGACTAGAGGGAATCGAACCCTCGTAACTGCTTCCACAGAGCAGCGCTCTACCATTGAGCTATAGCCACCATACTACTCGTCAAGGAGTGAGCGCTATCGTAGCAAATATTTTTCTTTTACTCAAGCTTGAAAACGTGCGCGCCTTCTTTGGTCGGCTGGGAAATTTTGATGGCGACCTCATCGCCTTTTTTGCCCGCGCTGATTGATTCGTGTTCAACCTGCATAGAAGAAACGGTTTCTTCAAACTCCCCAATTCCTTTTACAATCTTAACCCGATCGCCCGTCTTGAGTGAGCTTGAAAGCCTGACCACGGCGACCATCGCGCGGTCAAAATAATGGATAACCTTGCCTATTTCTTTTTCGGCCATATATGTAGCGTGGTTCGTAACTCGACCTTTGTATTTAGCGTCGGCGCTTTTTCTTTTCCCAAGGTTCGGTCTTCGATCGGAGTTTGCGATCGAGCCCCTTTTTGGTCAAATCATCCCCATGAAAATAGCGTGACCCTTTGCGCGATTTTTTCTTCATGCCTCCAGTATACCCCCTGTGGCCGGTTTTAAAAATTGCCTATTTGATGCTGAGATTACGCGATATCGGCATGTGCTGGGAGCCAATCCATGAGGCGCTTGCGATGCCTATCGATGGACCACTCGTCCCCATGTTTGAAAAGAAGCGGATGGTGTATCTGAAATTGTTTCAACATTTTGACTGATGCGGGAGGGAAGCTTGCGGGAATGCTTTTGTTGTACGACTCTAGAAAAGTCGCAAGAGGGGTTCCCACCTGATTCAGCTTGAATTCGTCATTATTTTTGCCTCTCATCGTGCTTCCAATGATAGCGTATCTCGGTTCAAAAATCAAGCTGTTGTAAAAGTTAGTTGTGGTGCAAAGGAGTGGACGGCCTGCCCGCCTGTGGTGGGAAGTTGGAACCTATTTTATGAGCAATAAGATAGGCTTTAATTTAGCTTGTCGTGAATAAACTTTATATATTCTTCATCAAAGGGATTGCCTACTGGATTTTTAGGTCCCTCTATAGATTTATAAATCATGTAATGATCGCCAATCCATTTATAGATAGTGTATTTATAGTAATCAATGCACGTACTACATGTATTTCGTATTGCATCCGATGTAGCTATCTGTAGCTTATCTCCGAAATCTGCCCATTCGAAATCATGCCATTTTGAATTATAAAAACCGTCGGAAGAAATATTATTCAACCACTTATACTGTGAATCAAAGTGAGCAACATGAATTGAAGTGTATGCCGTGTCTTTCATTTGTTTATCTCCCCAATAAACAATGGCTTCTGGCAAACCATCTTGGGTAACATCTTGGATCTCTACCTTATCAGACATCAGAAATGGTCCTCGGACACCATTCCTTGGTTCAAAGCTATAAACGATTGTATTGTTTTTAATGATAAGCATTCTTAAGAAGAAAAGATCGTTTCCTTCGTAGTCCTTTCCGGGTGAAATATTTGATTTTAATAACAGCACTAATTCGCCCACTCCATCGCCATCGAAATCTGCACTTTTAGAATCTATTAATTGCCATTTATTTCTATCGTAAAAGCCGATTTGATCATTATTTAGGCCTAGAAATTCTAACGTGGAAAGCATCTTGTCTCCGTCAGTGCTATTAATCGGATAAGTAATATCAAAAACAACATTTCCCTCCTGAGCATAAACTTTGCGAATAGTACCGAATGAGCAATCATATGAAGCGTGGCTATTGATTTTTATATTTTTGCACTTTATTTCAACATTAGGAGAAATGTTTTCGATTGTAGACCCATCATAAACTTGTATGGTAAACATATCTCCCTTATCACAGCTAAATAAACCTATATCAGCATCCGGACAATTTCCTATGATCAAACCGTTATCCTCGTCCATAATTCTCAGTCCTGGCTTTGGACGTAGTGAAATATCGTTCTTTTTGCTCTTATATACCTCCCAATTGCGTGGATCTGAAAAATCTATAAAGCGAAATGTAGATACTAAAGCTTGTAGCGTTTGAATATCTTTATCTGTTGCGTGAAATAGAAGCACCTTCCCGTCCCTAGAGAAAAATATATTAGTATCGAGTTTCCCGGAAACAGAATCTCGCTCCGTCACTTTAATACCGTCGATCGTTCCGATCGTGAAGGGTTCATAAGCTTGATTAGCTAAATTTGCTACGCTTGCGCTTGAACCAGATTTCTTCATAAACCACGGTAAAAGTGAAGTACCTTCAGGATTTGAAAATATCGTAAAATCAATCTGAGCAATACTCGCATTATCATCTTCTAACACTGGACCCAAAATCGTATTCTTTACTTCGAGTTCTGGCTCTCTTTGGCTAACGGACCAGCTATCTGGATATAGAAACTCAAAATTAAACTCTCTACTAGTATACGTTTGCCAAGCAGTAGTTGAGATAATTTTAATCCCCTGATTAGTGCTCGAAACAGAAAGTTTATTTTCAACATTATAGTCCTGTTCAATAGAGAACTTTTGTACGGCTCCATATACAACTATAAAGACCGTAACAATAATTGCTATAGTCCAATCAATCCAGTGATCTAAGAAAACTCTTTTAAATAAAGGATTGGAAGATTTATTGGATTCTGGGGTGATAGCTTCCACTCTTTAATTCTACACTGCCCAATCCCCTCTGAACATTAACAATGTTAATGATGTTAACTGGCCAACCGGGGGGCTCGATTTTCTTATCGAAAATCCCACGGAGCAAAACCATTTGCTTCGTTCGAGTCCCACTCAATATAAAAAATTTAGGTGGCACTAGGCCACCCAAATTTTTCATATGCGCAGAGGGGGACTCGAACCCCCAATCTCTTGCGAGAACTAGGCCCTCAACCTAGCGCGTATACCAATTCCGCCACCTGCGCGTGAAGCCGATGTTATTCGGCTCTTTTCTCCTGCTCTTTTTCTTTTGGTTCTGTTGATTCGAAACGAATCTGTTTCATCTTCTTGCGCGTCTCTTTTGCTGCCTTGTCGCGGATGTAGTACAGCTTCGCGCGGCGTACGCGTGAGGCGCGCTTGGTCACCTCAATCTTGTCGAGGAGAGGTGAGTGCAACGGAAAAATGCGCTCGACGCCGATGCCGGAAACCACTTTGCGGACGGTAAATGTAGCGCCGGCTTCAGTGCCGTGCTTTCGGGCAAGAACAAGACCCTCAAAAACCTGAATTCGTACTTTGTCCCCTTCTTTCACTTTTTGGTGCACGCGAACGGTGTCGCCGGGACGCATATCTATTTGAGCTCTGTCGGACATAGGTAGTTTTATACCATATTAATTTTTTAATCGCAATTCTTTGAGCGCTTGTTCAAGATCTTGTGGGAGCCCCGCCTCAACAGACAAATGTGCGCCCGAGGGCAAGGAAAACTCGAGAGTTGACGCGTGCAAAAACTGGCGCGTGAGTCCGGGCGGACACATGTAGCGCTTGCCGCCATAGAGCTTGTCGCACGCGACTGGATAGCCGATATACGCAAGGTGCGAACGGATCTGGTGCGTACGGCCGGTACGCGGACGCACTTCGAGCACCGTATACGAATCCCTCGACGAGCTCGGGACAAGCCGCTCGCGCACTTTCCAATCGGTAACTGCCTCACGCTCCCTCCCCTGCTTGCCGCCTACGACGCGCTTTTCAAAGTGTTTGGTAGAACGCGCAATCGGAGCATTTATAGCCCCCGAATCGTTTTTTGGAGAGCCGACGACCAGCGCGATATATGTTTTTTTAATGTTACCCTCTTCAAAAAGTTTTTTGAGATGGTGATACGCCGTATTGGTTTTGGCAAAAAGCAACACCCCTGACGTATCCTTGTCGAGCCGGTGAACCACGCCAGGGCGCAGGGGATCTCCGACATTTTGCGAATCTGGATAACGCGCGAGAAACCAGTCCACCAGAGTTCCTTCGGCGTGCGCGGCGTCATGGTGCACGACCACGCCCGCGGGCTTCGAAAGCGCCACAATGTCCTTGTCTTCAAAGAGAACGCGAATATCGGACATACGTGCATCGTATCACTTGCCTCAACCAAAAAGAAAGCGTAAGAATAATCATAGAAGAAGGAGGTGTCGCATGAGACGTATCGTCTTAGCAATGTCACTTTTGCTTTCTGCCTGTTCATTGACACAAAAATCGAATCCGACGGCTCTGCGCATGGATACCGCGAAGGAAGACGCGACTCGCATCGAGGAATCTACCCAACTTTTCAAAAACGCGCTCGAAACGATTCACGAACACTACTATATGTCGGTCGAGCTCAAGAGTCTCACGACAGATGCGATTGAGTTTCTAGTCCAAAAAACAAACAGCCACGGATTTCTCGAACTTGAAGATGAGCGCCCCGCGTGCAAAGAGCGAGTACAAATGGGTGCGTTGGGAATAACTTTCTCAAAAAGAATGGGGCTTGTGACCATAGTGCGCGTAGCACCTCGAAGCCCCGCTTATGAAGCGCGCGTTAATATTGGTGATATCATATTTGCTATCGACGGAAAACCAACAAATCTTCTTTCATTTTTAGAGATTATAACCGCGCTTGATTGCAACAAACATTCATTTGTTGACCTCACGCTCGTTTCTCGCGATTGGAAACGTGTCGAGACAAAACGGATCGAAAAACGAGAAGGGGTTGTATGGCGAGATTTTCTTGCCACAATGCTTTCGGGTAATATCGGCTATTTTTCCATCTACGATATGCACTCGGAGAAAAATGGGATTTTAGCGTATCAAGCAATCGGGAAATTAAAAAAAATGGGAGCCACTCGATTTATTATCGATCTGCGCTCGATGCAGGGTGGACTTGTCGTCTCGGGGATGTTTTTCCTGAGTACAGTCCTAGAGCCGGCAACGGCAATTCTCTTTGCGTCGGCAGAAGCTCGTGATGACCAAGAAACGCTTTTGGTCCCAAAAGAGACTCGCCCGCTCCGCGATCCACTTGTGGTGCTTGTAAATAATTCAACGGTTTCGCTCGGGGAGCTTATCGCTATGACACTCAAGGATCACGGGAGAGCGACAATCATTGGCGAACGCACTGTCGGATACGGAACAATAATGCGGCAGTTTTACATCGACAAACATGTCGCTATTTCCTTACCGGTGCGCATTTTCTATGGCCCACATGGAGAAAATATCGAAGGGCAAGGTGTTGAGCCCGATATTCTGGTCTCCGAAACAAATCCACTTGCCCAGTATGCGCCCGGAGTCAAAGACGCTATACTCGAGCGCGCGATCGAGTATTTGAATCAAAATATGCGCTAACCCCCGCCGCGGCGGGGGTTTTACTTTGCGCTTTTAATTTTTGCGGCGATTGATTTTAAATCTTCTTTCGGAGGATTCGCGACCACGGACTGAATAGAGTGGCCTTTGTCGTCCTGCCAGCGTGGCATAATGTGAAAATGAAGATGGTCGATCTCTTGCCCGGAAACTTTGCCGTGGTTCATCCCGAGCGTGAAGCCGTCAGGTTTGAGCGCGTGGCTCACCATACCGAGCACTTTTTGCACGCCTTCGAAAAATGGACCGACGGATGCCGATGGAAGTTCAAGAAAACTCTTCGCGTGCGTTTTGGGAATGACCATCGTATGCCCCGGCGCTCTCGGCATAATGTCGAGAAACGCAAAAACATGCTCATCCTCGTATACCTTCTCAGCCACAATCTCCCCTTTCCCAATTTTACAAAAAATACAGGAGTCCATATTTCATTATAGCGCAGTGATTTCTTCTTTGCTAAAACTAAACGAATCGCCGCGGTTGAGGGAGCCTTCGAGAATTTTCTTGGCGATGACTTGCTCGACGCGGTCGGCGATGGCTCGGCGCATGGGACGCGCGCCGTTGAGCGGATCGTAGCCGATCTCAACGATTTTTTTGGCGAGCTCCTTTGAAGGCTTGAAGTGAATCTCTTGTACCTCGAGCCGCAACGCGAGCTCTTTTAAAAGAAGCGTCGCCACCTCTTCGAGCTCTGCGGGCTTTAGCGGGTGGTAGACGACAACCGCGTCAAAACGATTGAGAAGCTCCGGCGTAAAAATGTTTTGAGTGCGTACGGCATCTACCACAGTATCTTGAATCTCGGCCGGATCTTTGCCCGCTTTCAGGAGATCGATTATGGTCGCGGCACCCGCGTTGGATGTTGCGATAATCATTGTCTCGCGCGCCGAGACTTTTTTGCCCGCGGCATCCGAGAAAAATCCCTCGTCAAGAATCTGTAAAAAGAGATTGTGAATTTCGCGCGATGCCTTTTCAAATTCATCAAAGAGGAGAAGGCTAAACGGCTTTTCGCGAAGTTTTACGGCAAGCGCGCCCGGCTCTTTCGAACCATAAGCACCAGCAAGTTTTTTGAGTCCGTCCTCCCCTTGAAATTCAGACATATCAAACCGGCTCATATTTGCGGCACCTCCGAAATACATCTCGGCAAGCGCTTTTGCGGTCTCCGTTTTGCCAACTCCAGTCGGCCCCAAAAAGAGAAAAGAGCCGATGGGACGAGTTGTTCCCTTGAGTCCGGATCGTGCTCTCCGCAAAGCATTCGCAACTTGCTTAATCGCCTGATCTTGATTGATCATCCGCGTATGAAGAAGTTCTTCCAAGTGAAGAAGCTTTTCGCGCTCCTCGCCTTTTGCTTTCTCGGTGGGGATATGAGTCCGCCGCTCAACTATCCGTTCCACATCTTCGCGATAAATAATGGAGGCCACTGTACCCGAGACCGTTTCATCCAAGAGATCAATCGCTTTCTCGGGCATCGCCCCTTCAGTGATGTAGCGATCGGCAAGCTCAAGAGCCACGACGATCGCCTGATACGTAAAAATTTTTCTCGCGCGCGCCTCAATGGAGGAAGCGACATCTTCAAGCATTCGCATAAGACGTTCGGAGCTTGGTTCCTCGAGCTCGATTTTTTCAAAAAGTTTTGAAATTTTTCCTACAGGCTCGAGGTCCCGATGAAATCGGGCTTTGTCTGAAAGCGCGATCATCTGGATGCGAGAGCCTGAAAGATAGGGCTCGAGGAGCGTAAGTACGTCCACCCCCAACGCGGAGCTTGATGCGAGAAAATCCGGGAAATCCTCCAGAACGATAATAATATTTCCGGCGCGCACCGCTTCGTTGAAAATCTTTATAGTAAGCGCCTCGTAATTTGGCTTTGACTTTGACGTGGCGGACATACTTTGATAGTCGAGAACGCAAAGACGCTTGTGTTCGAGCGCGGATACCACGCTACCGGATGCGATGCGGCGCGCGAGCCCTTCGAGTATTACGTGCTTGCCGGTACCTTCTTCCCCCACCAAAATGAGATTTGCTTCGTATGAGCGCGCGAGAACGCTTTCAATTTTTTCAATTTCTTCCTCTCGCGTCTCTTGGGCAAACGGCGCCTGGGAGGCAAGAACTTCGCGCGAATAGTCGTCAAGCGTAAACGTGTAGCCAAAACCGAAATCTTTTGCGATCCCCGGGATACGCGAAAGATTGCCGCGTTCCCACCAACGACTTCTTGTCGCTTCGCTTTCGAGCTCTTTTCCCACCCACGCTGCAGCGCCCAAAAGTTCTTCCTTTTTGACGGTAAGCCCGAAAAAGAGCTCGGCAAAATTTTTATCCGCCTCCCATAAAATCTCCAAAAGATCGGGAGCTCTGACCAGCGCGGACTTTCCCCGATCAGCAAAGTCGGCTACCTTTTTGAGAAAATCGGGAGGGGTGCCTCTTTCTCTGCAAAAATTTTTAAGCGTTTCGTATGGAATACCGAGGCGAAGTGCAAGAAATTTGCCAAACTGTCTGCGGATCAAATTATGATATACCTCTCCGTCGCTTCCCAACATCCAAAGCGCCTCGAGACCAAAAATATATTCTTTGCCTCCACGCCCAAACACTTTCCCAGAAACAAGCGACGAGGTATAAAAAAACTCAACGAGACCTAAACCGAGAAAAACTCCAAAAAATATAAGTATGAGGCCAAACACTCGAGATGCCGATACTCCTTGCACAATGGCAAAATTGGTCGGAGCGTATGAACGAAAGGCGAAAAAAATAAGTGCTAAAACAAAAAGAGAAAAAGAGGCCTCGAGCAAAATCTTTCGCGCCCGCTTTCCCATGAGAGCGTCTATTTTCATCGCCCAGAACACGCGCGGGGTGTCTTTCGAAAATATTATTTGTTCCATATGTTAAAAAATGGCAAGTAAAAAACCATATAGAATAGCGGCGGGGACAAGAATGGGCGCGAAAAGCGCCGCAAGTAGGAATCCGGTGCCGAGAACAAATGCCATAAGTTGTGCCGCGAGACCAAAAAAGATGACTACGGCGCGGACAATCATGCCGACACAACGAGTTACGATATTGATAATGAGAACCTCAAAAAATTCCTGCGGGTGGAACCCGCGGGTTGTTTGTTCTCGAATGCGATGAAACGGAGCAATAAAAGTTTTAGCAAGAATCCCAAGTGAGAAGAAATGATACAAAAACCAATGAACATTCCGCCATGCCTGAAAAACTTCTTGGAGGTATGAGACCATACCTTCAGTGTATCATGAAGACTTATGCTCCAAAACGGCGTTCGCGTTTTTGAAATTCCTTGATGGCGGCCTCAAAATCTGAAGGCTCAAAATCGGGCCACAGCTTGTCGGAAAAAAAGAGCTGGGCATCGGCCGTATCCCACATCATGAAACCTGCCGAGAGATGCGGATCGCCGCCCGTGCGAATCACAAGATCCACCGGAGGGAGCTTGGACGTTAAGAGAAATTCCTTGGGAGAGGTGAATTGCTTACCTGATGCAAGCGCGCGGCGAAATGCATCCATCATCTCTGACTTGCCATCGTAGCACATAAGCAGGTTGACGATATGGCGCTTTCGCTCTCGGGTTTCAGTAATCAACTTCTCTCCCTGCTCTACAAGTTTTTTCGGAAATTGTTCACGCCACTTACCTACAATTGACACACGAACATCGTTTTTTTTTCAAATCTTCGCTTCCCAGCGCTTTCATGATCGTCTCTGAAAAATAGCCAAGAAGAAATTTCACCTCCCGAGCTTCGCGCTTTGTTATATTGTCGGTGCTCATCCCCCAAAAAGAAAGGCAGTAGACATTGAGGTCGAGCGCTTTTTTGAGAATGTTTTCGTAGGCAACAACTCCTTCTTTATGCCCCAGCCACGGCGAAAGGTTTCTCGCGCGAGCCCATCTGCGGTTTCCGTCTGGGATAATGGCAACGTGCTTGACCGAATACTCAGGCATAATGATTTCCAGTATATAACGAAGTTCGCAACAAAAAAAGATTACTCATACCGGAGTGCCTCTATCGGATTTTTCTTTGCTGCCTGCCGGGCAGGAAAAATACCAAAGACTATCCCAGTGAGCGACGAGACGGCAAGCGCCAAGACAATAGCGGATGGGGGGAGCGAAAACGTCCAACCCACGGGGAGAACGCCGATAAGCACAAAATATACTGTAATAGTAAGGAGTGAACCAAAGAATATCCCCGCAATCCCGCCAATGAAGGTGAGAATAATGGCCTCAAACAGAAATTGCTGCAATATGTCTTTGTTGGTAGCGCCTAGCGCCTTCCGGAGCCCGATTTCTTTTGTCCGCTCGACAACTGAAACAAGCATAATATTCATAATTCCAATCCCGCCAACAACCAGCGAAATGAGCGCGATCGAAGTCAGAAAAACCGTAAGAATGGAGGTGATGTTGCCTAAAAGCGCAAGGGCGTCCTCTTGCGTGCGAATGGTAAAGTCGTCCTTTTCGGGGTCGGTGACGTGGTGAGTTTGCCGTAAGATTGAAACAATTCGCGACTGGATAAACACGACATTATAAGCGTCCGCAGCCTGAACGGTTATCGCGTTATAATGGTCAATCCCCAAGAGCTGTTTTTGGGCAACAGAGATTGGGATCAAAACAATGTTATCCTGATCAACCCCGAACGGTCCCAGTCCCTTCTTATCAAGAACTCCTACCACGCGAAATGAGATATCTTTAAGGCGGATCATTTTCCCGACAGGGTCAACATCCCCGAAAAGCGTTTTTGAAATTTCGGAACCCAAAACTGCCACGCGGTTGAATGAATCAACGTCTGAATCGGTAAAAGGATTTCCGCGCGTCAAGGTAAAATTGCGAATCGAGAAAAAATCTCCACTGGTTCCGTCGTATGTTATGGTTGTATCGTTGTTGCCGTAAACAATTTTTGCTTGCCCACGGACTTCGGGCGCGGCTTTTGCGATTGTGGGCTCGTTTCGTAAGGCATCTAGATCGTTTTTTACAAGCGTTTTGATAACCACGCCTTGCACCGAGGGAGGTGAGGCAAATCGTGAACCCTTGGTCGCTCCGGGGATAATGAAAATGAGATTCGAGCCGATATTTTGAACCTGATCGAGGATCAGTTTTTGGACCGAGGAACCGATGGACATGAGAAGTATGACGGAAGCAATGCCGATAACGATTCCGAGCATCGTAAGCATTGAGCGGACTCTCGCGTGCTGGAGCCCTCGGGTAGCGGTTCGAACGGCATCGGAGTATTTCATAATTATTTGAAAAATTCCTCGCGGTGGCGGCGCTTTTCTTTTACCTTTTCGTCTGACTCGATCTTGCCGTCACGGAGGTGGATCAGGCGGTCGGCAAATTCCGCCGTGTATGTTTCGTGTGTTACCAATATGATGGTACGCCCCTTATCGTTGAGGTTTTCCAGAATTTCCATAATCTGTGCCCCTGACCTGGAATCAAGATTGCCGGTCGGCTCGTCGGCAAAGATTACATTTGGGTCGTTTACAAGTGCTCGCGCGATCGCGACTCGCTGTTTTTGCCCACCCGAAAGATTCCCTGCCTCGGTACGGATTTTCTCTGGCAACCCAACCGCTTCAACTGCTTTTTCAACGAGAGATTTTCGGGCACCTGAAGCTATGGTGGAGTAGAGAAGCGGCATTTCGACATTTTCATACACAGAAAAGCGCGCGAGCAAATTGAACGATTGGAACACGAACCCGATTTCTTTGTTGCGGATATGAGCGAGATCCTCGTCAGCAAGCTCATCGATTGACCTCCCGAGAAACGTGTACAAACCAGAGGAGGGGCGCTCAAGAAAACTAAGGATATGTAACAGGGTGGACTTACCCGATCCCGAGGGTCCCATAATAGCGACAAATTCTCCTTTTTTTATTTCAAAAGAAACCGCTTGGAGAGCGTGCGTGACTGACTCCTTTTCACGATACTCTTTGGAGAGCTCTCGAATGCTGATCATTACTCGGCGTTTTTCAGTCCGATATTGACAACTTGGTCGCCCTCGGCAAGCCCCGATATCACTTCGACGTCCCCATCGCGGCCTCGAATACCCAGCGTTACCGGAATATCGGTCGGCTTTCCGTTTTCCATTTTTCGTATAAATGTTCCGGAATCGTTTTCGATAATAGCAAATTGCGGCAGCACGAGAACTCCAGATTTGCGAAGCGTCTCAATATTCAGATTTGCCGTGAGACCGCTTTTGAGTCGTGGAGTGACTGTGTCAAAAAGAATCGTTACTTTAAAGTTGACGACGCCATCGACAATTGTTTCCGCGGGATCCACCGCGACTACTTTCCCGGGGAAATATTCGCCCGAAAACGCGTCGAGTGTAATTGAGACAGGGTCGCCAACTTTTATCTTGCTAATATCGACTTCCGGCACGTTGGATTCGATCTCATACGCGCCGTCGCTCTGGAGCGAGATGAGTGGGGCGTTGGATGCTACAATTTCGCCGATTTTTGCTTCTTGTTTAGTCACAACTCCGGAAAATGGCGCAAAAATTACGTTTTTTGAAAGATCCGCTTGGATATTTTTTACTTGTGCCTGGGCTCCTTCGAGCACCGCCATCTGTGCATTGATGTCTTCCTCAGTGGAACCTGCTTTTGTAAGATTATACTCCTCATTTGCAAAACTAAGATTGGATTCTGCTACACGTAACTTTTCCTCTGCGGCCGCAAGGCTTGAAAAGGCGGCATTGACATTGGTACGCGCCGTCGAGATGTCACCCTTCCACGCGTCTATCGTCGCTTGAGTGAAGTTTGAGTTTGCCGTAAGGCCGTTGACAGCGAGCGCCACTGCATCAAGAAAAGATTTTATTACAGTCAAGTTTTGCTTTGCGCGCAGAGTCTCGCCGAGGAAGTTGCTCGCAAGCGAAAGAGAATCGAGTTCGCTCTCCCATCGTACTAAAAGCGGCTCGATAGCAGTCCGCCCAACCTCAATATCGGATTTCAACTGAAGACCCGGGGTAAAGGTGAGTGTTGCGCTTGGAGTACGGGGGTTCAAAAAAAACTGGTCAATTCGTCGTCGTACGGTATCATCTGCCTTTGTGTAGACATCGCGCAATATCTCGACCGCATTATTTTTTGCGCTCTCGACTGCAATACCCGCATTCTTTACTTTTACCACCTCAATTTCGAGTTCTTCGGGGCGAGCGCCTCGTTTAAGTTTCGCAAGTTTTGCCTTTTCCGCTTTGACACTTGCCTCAGCTTGGGCAAGCTGCGCCTCAAGATCCCCACCGGAAAGCAAGACAAGCGCCCAACCAGCGCCCACATGATCGCCAACTTTCACGTTGACCCAAGACACTTTGCCGCTTTTTTCAAACGCGAGCGCAACATTCTCGGACGCCTTAACGCGCCCAGTCACACTTACTTCCTCAACCACATCGCCCCTTTTAATCGTGACAAACTGCAGGGCAGAAGTTTTTTTTCTAAAAAGAAAGTAGCTTCCAGCGCCTAAAACCGCGATGATAAGAGCAATAATTATTTTTTTCCTCATGGCGGCCCCAACGGGAATCGAACCCGTATTTACGCCTTGAAAGAGCGCCGTCCTAACCATTAGACGATGGGGCCCTCCTACGCCACAGAGCTTCGAAAGGCGCGTTTCCGAACGCTTGACATCGTAGCACGTTTTGTTTGAAAAGAAAAGCCGCCTGACTTTATTTTTTAAGTGAAAATTGATACACTCTCAATACAAAATGCCTGTTGGGCCCGTAGCTCAGTTGGTTAGAGCGTTCGCTTGACATGCGAAAGGTCTCCAGTTCGAGTCTGGACGGGCCCACATCGTAATGAGTAAAAAATCTATTACCATTCTTGCAATAGAAACATCCTGCGATGAGACGGCGGTGGCTGTTGTTGAGGGATCGGGGGGTTTTAGATTGCCGCGGTTTAAAATTCTCTCGAGCGTTGTCGCCTCGCAAATAAAAATTCACTCCAGGTGGGGTGGCGTTGTGCCTAATCTAGCTAAACGCGAGCATATTAAAAATCTGCCAATTGTCCTTAATAAGGCTCTCCTGAAAGCAAAGATCGTAAAGCCTGACGTGCTCGCCGTAACCACAGGACCCGGACTTGAGCCCGCGCTCTGGACTGGAATTAATTTTGCAAAAGATCTCGCACAAAAATGGCAAATTCCAGTTGTTGCCGCCAATCACATGGAAGGGCATTTAGCTGCGGTACTTCTGAACCCGCGCGAAAAACCAATTCGCTTTCCGATGCTCGCGCTTCTTGTGTCGGGCGGGCACACGGAACTTATTTTTGCCTCAAGCTGGCTCAAATATAAAAAAATTGGCGAGACGCAGGATGACGCCGCGGGCGAAGCTTTTGACAAGGTGGCACGTATGCTGGGCCTTCCCTACCCGGGCGGACCGGAGTTGGCGCGCCTCGCAAAATCTGGCAACCCCGCCGCGTTCCCATTCCCACGCCCCATGATGCGTTCAAAAGATTTCAATTTCAGCTTTTCGGGGCTTAAAACCGCAGTTCTTTACACGCTCCGAGATCTGAAAGAAAAAAGCGCGCGAGTTTCAAAAAGCGACGTGGCCGCTTCTTTCCAAGAAGCAGCCGTGGACGTGCTTGTTTCAAAAACACTTAGCGCGCTCCAAAAATTTCGTACGCGCTCACTTGTTCTTGGGGGCGGAGTAGCGGCAAACAAACACTTGCGGAGCCGTATACAATACGAAATTAAAAAAAACAAAACCACGGCGAATCTTCATCTCCCGCTTCCGAAACTCACGACTGACAATGCCGCAATGATCGCGGCGGCCGGATATTTTCACGCTCGGAAAAAAGATTTTACAAACTGGAAGCGCCTCATGGCGCATGCTACGCTAGAATTGTGAAACTCGAGGATTTGCCAAAAAGCTACGAGCCGAAAGAACATGAAGAAGAAATCTACCGCGCGTGGGAAGCGTCGGGTTTTTTTAATCCGGATTCGCTACCCGACGCGACGCGTCGCAAGCCATTCACCATTATGATGGCGCCTCCAAACGTAACAGGGCACATTCACGTCGGCCACGCGCTCGAAAATATTATTTCGGACGTCGTCATACGCCGCAAACGGATGGAAGGATTTAAGACGCTGTTTCTCCCGGGGAAAGATCACGCGGGGATTGCGGGGCAAAACGTCGTTGAAAAAGAACTCAAAAAAGAAAGCAAAAATCGTCATACACTCGGGCGGGAAAAATTTCTTGAACGCATGTGGGAATGGATGCGCGAATACGGTTCCGCGATCGATCAGGAGCTGAAATCGCTTGGCATTTCAGTTGACTGGTCCCGAAGTCATTTCACTATGGACGAAGGATATCAGCATGCGGTTGAACGGGTATTTCTCAACTATCACGAGAAAGGATACATCTACCGCGGCAAGCGCGTGGTTAATTGGTGCTCACATTGCCAAACAACCCTTTCGGACCTCGAAGTTGAATATGAAGAAAAAAAAGGCTCGCTCTACTATATTAGATATGGACCGCTTATCGTAGCAACAACGCGGCCGGAGACAAAACTCGGCGACACGGCGCTTGCCGTACACCCCAGCGACGAGCGGTACTGGCAATACGTAGGGAAAGAAGTGTCTATCGAGAGCGTCGATCCCTCAATTCCGGGTGAAAAACCCGCTCGCGCTAAAAAAATTGGTCTTTTGGTGGTGGGAGACGAGGCTGCTGATCCCGCGTTCGGGACAGGAATTATTAAAGTAACGCCGGCGCATGACGCGATCGACTACGAAATTTACACGCGCCATCCAGAAATAGCCGTCATCAAAATTATAGGTGAGGACGGCCGCATGACAAAGGTGGCGGGGCTTCGCTATGAGGGGCTCACGGCTTCCGCGGCGCGCCTTAAAATCGTTGAAGATTTAAAAGCGCTTGAACTTATTGAGAAGATTGAAGAGTATGCGCATTCAGTCGCCAAATGCACCCGATGCGAGTCACTCATAGAACCGCTACTTTCTGATCAATGGTTTGTTGTGATGAAAAAACTTGCTGAAAAAGCAAAAGAGGCGATTACAAAAAACCGGGTAACGTTCGTCCCTCCTCAGCGAAAACGCATTATGCTCGATTGGATCTCTGAAGTCAAAGACTGGAACATATCGCGCCAGCTCTGGTGGGGACATCGGATTCCCGCCTGGCATTGTGGATGCATCGAAAATCAAAAATGGGAAGTAGGCCTCACGGCGCCAGTAGAAATATGCAAAAAATGCAAAAAATCCTGGGAACAAACGACGGATGTGCTTGATACGTGGTTCTCTTCGGCTCTCTGGCCATTTGTAACACTTGGATGGCCCGAGGAAACTCTGGATCTCAAAACATATTACCCGACCGTTCTTATCACTTCCGCCCGTGAAATATTTTTTCTTTGGATTTTCCGCATGCTTTTCTCCGGCATCGAGTTTATGAAAAAGCCGCCGTTTGCAATGATCTATACGCACCCAACGATACTTGATACTTCAGGCAAAAAAATGTCAAAATCGAAGGGCAACATTGTCGACCCAATGAAGCTCATTAAAGAATACGGGATAGACGCAACTCGCTTTGGTATCGTCTGGCAAGCGATGTCAACACAAGATATCCATTGGTCGGAAGACTCGCTCCGCGCGGGGAAAAAATTCTTAAATAAAATCTGGAACTCGGCGCGACTGGTACTCACGCGTATCGGCTCGGGAAAACGAAAATTGCGGCCGCCAAAAAAAATAACACGGGAAGAAAACGTGACAATCCTCCGCGCGCTTGAGGAGACTCGAAAAGAAATTAAAAAACATTTTGAGGCGCTTGAGTTTGGACACGCGCTCCATACCGCGTACGATTTTTACTGGCATACGTTCTGTGACGTGTATCTTGAAGCGGCGAAAGGAGACGATTGTGAAGAGACGCATCAGACATTGTTTTACGTCTTGGCGACACTTCTTAAAGAACTTAACCCGTTTGTCCCTTTTGTTACCGAATTCATCTGGAGTATGCTTCCTATAGAGAATCGGGGTCTTTTGATTGTTGAGGAGCTATGAACTGGGAAACAATTTTTTTTATATTCGCGGGTGGATTCATCCCGGCCTTTGTTTGGCTTTTTTTCTGGCTGAAAGAGGACGAAAATCCGGAACCAAATCGACTCTTGGTAACCGCGTTTCTCTCGGGAATGTTTTCGATCCCGATCGCGTTCGCTCTCTCATGGGGATGGTGCCGAGGATTTGGGAGTTTAATCGGCATCGAGCCCCGGCATTTATGCGACGACAGGGTTTTCCCACTGTTTCAAACGCCTCTTGATCCCATCTGGAGCCTTTTGCTTCTCTGGGGATACGCGCTCGCGGAAGAATTTTCTAAATACTATCTCGTTCACGCCCTTATTTTTTGGCGTAGAGACTACAATGAGCCGGCGGACGCCATGATCTACCTCATTACCGCCGCCCTTGGTTTCGCGGCTGTGGAAAACGCACTGTACCTCATCGAGCCGTTTCGGCAAGGATTCTCGCCCGGGTTTCAGATTTCCAACCTCCGTTTCATCGGTGCGACCCCACTTCACGCACTTACTTCTGGAGTTTTAGGCTATTTTATAGCTGGATCTTTCTTTAAAACGCGCCTTCGCAAAGAAATAGCGCTCTTTTTCGGTCTTTTCTTCGCCACTCTCTTGCACACTACTTTCAATCTTCTTATACTATTATCAACGGGGTCGAAGGCCGAGACTGCGCTCATCTTTCTCTCGATCATCGGAATATTTCTTCTCTTCGGGTTTGAGCGAATTAAACATAAATTATTTTACACCCATGCCTAAAGATCGACGATCATTTTTCGAACGCCTCACCGGATCAGTCCCGGCTGAGGAGTATTATGAAGAAGAGGAAGAGGAAACGCCGCGGGCGCGTTTTGCGGTTTCGCAAATAAAAACCCGGCCTCCCAAGCGCGCTCCCGTCAAAGATGAGGGAGACTGGACGGCGGCAGCCGAAGAAGAGGGTCAGCTTACGATTGACGTCTTTCAAACTGAGAACGAGATCATCATTCAGTCTACCGTGGCGGGCGTGCGGCCGGATGATCTGGACGTGCAGATAACACGTGACATGGTGACGCTTCGCGGCAAGCGAGAACAATCACGCCAAATCGACCGCGACAATTATTTTTTTCAGGAACTCTACTGGGGAACATTTTCACGAGCGATTACGCTCCCACAAGAGGTAGACGTAGACGGCGCGGAGGCTTCACTTAAACAAGGGCTTCTGACAGTTCGCCTTCCCAAGCTCGACAAAAACCGAACTGAACGCTTGCGCGTAAAAAACGAGTAAGACCAAAAATCCCCCGCCGTGGCGGGGGATTTTTGTTTTGTGCCGGAGGCCAGAATCGAACTGGCGACGCCTTGCTCTTCAGGCAAGCGCTCTACCACTGAGCTACTCCGGCAATTTAGAAGCGGCGGGCAGGTCTACCACTGAGCTACCGCGGCAAATAAAAGTGAGTATAGCAAAAAAAGCGTAAAGAAAAAAGTATGGGCGGTGTAGGATTTGAACCTACGACCCTTCGCGTGTAAAGCGAATGCTCTGCCGCTGAGCTAACCGCCCTTGGGACTTAATTGTACTCGATCGCGGAAAAAATAAAACCCCGTGGTGCGGGGTTAGCGTGAATAGGAATTGATGAGGGAGCGCTAAGTCTGTTCGCCAAGATATCCGTATTGATAAGCGAGCTTACGAGCCCTGTGAGTCAAGGCGGTAGTATCATGATACTTTTTCTCAAGCTCATGGAGAGCGGCATCAAAAGAAACCTCCTCAACAAAACTAGTTTTGCGGCTTCTCAAAAAATCCTGGTACTTTCTAAGCGCAATTGCGCTTAGGCGCTCAAGAATTGAGAGTTTGCGGAGAATTTTTTCTTTTTTATCGATATCTTCTTCGTTGTAGAAAGGCTCAAGACCATCGAAAACTTTTTTGAAAGCCTTTTTTGCCTGCCGCCCATGCACACGATCCCTCAATTTTCCAACGACAGGACCCACAAGAAAGAACATACCAATCGCTAGACTACTCAAGAGATAAATCTCAAAATATGTCATCCGACACCTCCCTGCCCTCGTAAAAAGACTATTCTAATCAAAGGATAGATGAAAATTTTTCGTTTGTCAAGAGCCGGGGCTCTCGAGAAATATTTTTTCTAAATATTTTGATAGTGTCCTCGGGCAGATTCGAACTGCCATTACCGGCTTCGGAGGCCAGCGTTCTATCCGTTGAACTACGAGGACATGACCAGTTTTGTATGTGTATAAAATTTTCGCTTATCAGCCTTAGAAAACTTCCCGCTACCTTCGGCGATATTTATGACGCTACTAATAGATGCGCGCTTGAGCTGATCGCGAATATACGAATCAATTGCTTTTGTATCGCGCAGGAACCCAATAACCTCTCTATTAAGTATTTTTGCCTTCGAATAAACGTCGAGTTTTTCAAAATCGAACACGTTTTCCTAGCACCTGAAGTGAGTAATTAGTGCGAGTAATTAGTACTTTGGGAAAAATTGTTCACCAACACTCGCACGCATAGAAAGCTCTCATTACAAAATACTCGTTACTCAAGACTCAAAAATTGTGAGCTCTGTGAACAATTTTTACGTGTGCTTGTTGGCAACGACAAACGCGCCGTAGGAATAGGGCTTGATGACCGGGACAAAGCCGTATCCTTTGACCATGCCCGAAAGTCCGTCGATAAAGTCTCGAGTAGGACCATTTTCACCCACATCAAGATGAATACAGCGAAACTCGACGCGGCCGTCCCAAAACATCTCATCACCAAGAATATCTCTCATGAGACTGCGGAACTCCTGCGCGAGCGTGATCGAGAGCATCGCCTCTTTCCAAATCCGATCCTGAAAATTAAAAAACTTTTGCTGATGCCGAGTCCAAAAATGAATCCCGCCGTTGCCAACACGGCGCACGACGACTGCCGCCACAAACGCCGTCTCCCCTTCAAGGAGCGCTTGCGAGTCGCTCCCAATCACGATCTCGTAGGACGCTTTTGGGTGCGCCAAAATATAGGTCTTAATCTCCTCCATCACTTCCGGGAGTGACAAGAGTTCGCCCGAAAGTTTATGAAATATTTTTTTAAATAAGACTTCGTTGGACATCTTGGTGTAGTTGATAGGTTTCGTTGGTAAGTGTCGCGCGCATAACGCGATCTATTTGAAACGTGCGTGGCGCTTGGCGGAGATGGCAAAACGCGAGAAACGTATCGCCTGCGATTTTATGAACTTCCACAAGGCGGCGTTCTGGTGGAAACTTTGGATCGGCCGCGTATTCAATCTCGACCGCGCGGCGCTTTTCGAGCCCGTCCCCAAGGATTTTTTTTGGAGAAAAGAGAGTCGAGCCCCATGTGACCGGAATTTTAACGCGTCCGCGGTCACGCGTGTCGCCAAAGATAAAACCCTCGCGCTTGCCGAACTCATAGAGATCCCGCGTGAGCCTCACATCCTGCAAGCAGTACTCCTTAACTTTTTGCTTTTCGCCCGCGCGCCACCATGAGAGAGCTTCAAGCCCAATACCTGATTTTGAGGCGTTGATTGTGGCACGGGATAAATTGTCGAGTGAGACGCGGAATCCCAAAAATTTCTCGATGTCTGACATTAGATCAAGAACCGGAACTCGTTCAAGACGGAGTGTTACGTGCGGCTGAAGCACCGGCAGATCAAAATGATTGATATTGAAGCCGATGAGAAGCTCGCACGCTTCGAGTATGGATTCAAGTGCTGTAAATTCGTCCTTCTCATAAGCATAAAAAAGGTCTTTGTCGTATCGGTACACCCCGACAACGGAAACGCCCAGAAGATGCATATTTTCCTTGCCCCCCACCTCCCGAAATTCCTTTTCCGTCTCCAAATCAAGCACAATTTCTCTCATACTCGATATATTTGTACCATATTTTTTGCTAAAGTACTAGTATGGACCGGGCAACTCTGATGCTTGCGGCTCTCGTCATAATTGTTGTGGCGGTGGCGAGTTTTTCTTCGGGCAGTGTGCGGCAGGGGCCGCTCGCAAATCCACCCAACCCCAACGCGGAGTTTGGGGTCGTAAAAGAACGAACATCCTTCTTTAGCCTCCCGGGTAGCGACGGACCCGCGCCAAAAACTTCTCCTTCCCCTCCGCCACCCACCCAACCCCAGCCGCTTTCAAAATTTTTGACGATTTCTCAAGGTACGGCGCGCACGCGAGAGCCAAACAAAGAATACGTCGACATCTCATACAGCTCCTCGGCTCAAAATCCGGTCAATGTTTCGGATTGGACAATTTCAAACAGCCGCGGCGAGGATTACCGGCTTGGCCGCGCTACCAATCTTCCTGGCGTTTCAGATACGCAAAACATCGATTCCATTCTGCTCCAAAAAGGAACGGTTCTGCATATTGTCACTGGGCAAAGTCCGCTTGGTATCAGTTTTCGCGCGAACAGGTGTACTGGATATTTCAGGCAATTTCACTCTTTTACGCCGCCGCTTTCGGGATCGTGCCCCGCGCCAAATCGTGAACCCGGGCAAGACTCGTTTTCGGACACGTGCTACCAATATTTTCGTTCTCTTTCCTCGTGCATCATACCGCGCAACTTGCCGCTCAATCTTGATAATGAGTGCCGAGACTATATTGCCAAAACGGTAAACTACAATGGCTGTCTCCAAAATCATCGCTACGATCAGGATTTTTATTCGAAGGAATGGTGGATCTATCTCAACCGACCAACACAAATCTGGTCGGACGTCCGAGACTCGATAATCTTGCGAGACGAGAGCGGCAACGCGGTGGCCACGTATACCTATCAATAGCGCTCGCGTACTTTGTAAAGAGCAACACCAAGTGCCACAATAAAAAACCTTCGGTCTAGCGGATCTCATAAACGAGCGTCACGCTTACCGTGATCTCGTTTTCGCCTGTTGGGATAGGAGGTGCCGCGCTCTCTGCTGCTGCGCCAAGGCCAATCCGGTCAGTTTTACTATAGTAGATCGGTGGTACGCCGCCTGAAGATTCGTTGAAACTAACGATCCTGCCAAAGCGTACTCCGAGTTCTTTTTCGAGTAACACCGCTTTTTGTTTTGCCGCATCAATGGCTTTCGCGCGCGCCGCGGTACGTAATTTTTCGGGATCCTCTGTTGTAAAGTTCAAATTTCCAATTTCATTAACGCCCCTCTCGGTTACTCCACCAAGTACGTCGCCAATTACGTCAAGATTTCTAAATTTAACCGTGAGGCTTTGGCGCACTTGATACCCGCGAAGTACTTGGCCGCGCTTTTCAATGTAATCGTATTGCGGATAGATTGAGTAATCGGTAACAATATCTTTTTCTTCAACACCTTTTGATTTGATAAAATCGAAAACTTTGTTAGCGGCATCCGTCGCGTTTTTTTGAGCTTCCGCCACGGTCTTTGCCTCGCGTTGGATTGCGAGTGAGACCTGCCCAATGTCGGGCTTTGCTTTTATCTTTCCTTCAGCTGAGACCTGAACAACACTTTGCGGAAACAAACTTTTTGCCTCGCGAAATTCCCGATAGGTCCGTGTGCCGAGAAATATAAAAAGAGAGACAAATACCAAAGATACGAGCAAGCGCAAAAAACCCTGAGGATTCGGCTCCAAAGAAAGTTTCATATTTTTTGTTTCCATATCCATATCTCCACACTATGCCCTTTATCTTTCTTTGTCTATCCCGAGCGCCTGGCGGACAATCTTACGATCGTCCCACGGAATTCTTTTACCGCCCCGAACCATCATCCATGGTTCGGCCCCTTTTCCGGTAATGACGACGGTATCCCCATCCGTGGCTTTCGTAAGTGCCCTGCCAATCGCTTCTTTTCGGTCAAGAAAAACGTCCGGCCTTTTCTCCAAAATACCTTTTTTAATATCTTCGATGATCGTTTTCGGATCTTCATCGTATGGGTCTTCATCAGTTAGAATAATTTCGTCACAAGAACGGTCAGCAATTTTACCCATTTCAGCCCGTTTCCATTTATCTCGCCCGCCGCCGGCCGAACCAAACACACAAATAAGACGCGCTGTGTCTTTTTTGAGCGTTTTGTACACCTTCTCAAGCGCGTCGGGCGTGTGAGCGTAATCCACGACGACAAAATGTGGGGAGCGCGCAACTATCTCGAGCCTCCCGGGGATACTCTCCGCGCCCCTAAGCCCTTGCTGTATCGCCTCTATCAGAATTCCTTGCGAACGGGCGAGCGCAAGCGTCGCAAGGGCGTTCGAAAGATTAAATTCTCCCCGCAATTTCAATTCGAAACGAGTGTTTTCGTATGTGAAAGTAATGCCTTCTTCGCCAACAGTATAGGCGTCTGGTTTTACAAGTTTTGCGCCAAGGCGAGGTTCGGGATGAAGTCCGTAGATCCACGCTTCCCCGCTACCACCTGCCGCAAGAAAAAGATCTGCGGAGGGATCATCGCCGTTTATCACGAGCGTTTTGGTTTTTTTCGCTGAGGAAAAAAACTGTAATTTAGACGCGCGATATTTCTCAAAGCTCCCGTGCGATTCAATGTGTTCGGGAGTTACATTTGTGAGTACGGCCGCGTCAAACGTGATAAACCGATGGCGCGATTGGCGAACTCCCTCCGAGGTTACCTCAAGGATGACCGTGTCGCATCTTTTGCGTAAGGCATCATATAAAAACTTCTGCAAAAAAAAGCGCCCCGGCATAGTCATCTTGAGCTCGTTTTTCCATTCCCTGTCATCAATGATAAACCGAAGAGACGAGGCGGACGCTGTGCGACGACCTGCGGCTACAAAAATCCGATGCGTTAAATCCACAACGGTTGACTTGCCGTTGGTACCCGTTACACCAATGACAACGAGTTTTCGAGATGGAAATCCATACCAAAGGGCGCCCAAAAATGCGAGCGAAAAGTGATACAAAGAAACGAGCATTTGTGGGATGAGCCGGCGCATATTATCTCTTGGTGCCTAAAATTTTTAGCGCCGCTCGGATGCGAGCATCGAGCGTAAGTGTCTCGCCGGAAATTTTGCGAAGCGCGTCGCGCGCTTCTTTTGCCGTGTACCCGAGCGAGATGAGCGCGTCGATCGCCTGCCCCTCTTCTTCTCCCGCGGGGACGGATTCCCCTCTTCCTAGCTTGTCGCGAAGTTCAAGGATTATTTTCTCCGCGATTCGTTTTCCGATGCCCGAGACTTTCGTAAGCGAAACAGTGTCTCCGGAAGAGATCGCGCGCTTGAGCGAATCAAGCGGAGCAAGCGAGAGCACATTGATGGCCGACTTCGGGCCAATCCCAGGAATCCCAATTAGGAGTTCAAAAAACTCGAGCTCCGCCATCGTCGCAAATCCATAGAGATCAAGGGCATTTTCGCGAACATGGAGATGGGTAAAAAGCTCCACGTGCGTTCCTTTTTTTGGCTCGAGCGCCGAAAGCGTCTCGAGCGAAACCGCGAGTTTGTAGCCCACGCCATGGACATCTACCAAAAGATAGCGCGAAGCGCGAAAAAGTACCTCGCCGGCAATACGTGCTATCATGCTCGTATTATAGTATATCCAGCATGGATTTCGAGCTTGTTTCAAAATTTAAACCGGCGGGCGACCAGTTCGAAGCAATTGAAAAGCTGGTAGAGGGGCTCGGCAAAGAGAAGAGCTGCCAGACGCTTCTTGGCGTTACCGGATCTGGCAAAACGTTTACGATGGCAAATGTCATCGCAAAAACAAGGCGCCCGACACTCGTCCTCTCACACAACAAAACGCTTGCCGCGCAGCTCTACGAAGAATTTAGAGATTTTTTTCCGCAAAACGCCGTCCATTATTTTGTTTCTTACTACGACTACTACCAACCGGAAGCCTATATTCCAAACACGGATACATATATAGAGAAAGACGCGAAAATCAACGCCTTCATCGACGAGCTGCGGCACGCCGCAACCCAAGCAGCACTCACGCGGCGGGACCTTATAATAGTAGCGTCGGTCTCGGCAATCTACGGAATCGGCGATCCGGAAACCTATCTTGAATTTTCTTTAGAGGTGGCGCGCGGCGATCATCTCGGATGGCGAGCGCTTGGGCGAAAATTGGGCGCCATGCAATACGTGCGAAACGACATCGAGCGGACTCCGGGAACGTGGTCGAGAGCGGGTGAAACTGTTTCCATCGTAGCGCCCACGGGCCAGAGCATCACGCGCATACATTTTTTTGGGGATGAAGTCGAAGAGATAGCCGAGTCAACAAGTACGCGACCGGATGCCTTATTTGCAACGCGTGACCCCGTACGAATTTTCCCCGCAAAACATTTTGTGACGCCGGAGCGCAATTTGAAAACTGCGATTAAAAATATCGAGGACGAACTTCGAGACCGGATCCGCGAGCTCAAAAAAGCTAAAAAAATACTCGAAGCCGAGCGGCTCCTTCGCCGCACGCGCTACGACATCCGGATGCTCAAAGAAACCGGATATACCAACGGAATCGAAAACTATTCACGGCCTCTTTCCGGCCGCGCGCCCGGCACACCTCCTACTACGCTCATCGATTACTTGCCCTGTGACTTTTTAACTTTTATCGATGAATCCCATATGACCATTCCGCAGATCCGCGGGATGTACCACGGCGACCGCGCGCGCAAGGAAACGCTTGTGGAGCATGGCTTTCGACTCCCTTCGGCGCTCGACAACCGACCGCTTACATTCGACGAATTTGAGAAAAAAGTCGGACAGGTAATATTTGTCTCGGCAACCCCGAGCGTGTATGAAACAGCGCACAGCTCTATCGTCGAGCAGCTTGTCCGTCCCACGGGCCTCATTGATCCGACGCTCGAAACGCGCCCTGCGGCGGGCCAGGTTCAAGACGCTGAAAAAGAAATCGTAAAGCGAGCAGAGAAAAAAGAACGCACGCTGGTCGTGGCGCTCACTAAGCGGATGGCGGAGGATATCGCGGAATACTTGGGAGGCAAGGGTCTCAAGATTGCGTGGCTTCACTCGGAGATAAAGACGATCGAACGCTACAATATTTTAAAAGATCTCCGGAGCGGATCCGTGGACGCCATCGTCGGCATCAATCTGCTTCGCGAAGGACTTGATCTTCCCGAGGTGTCGCTCATCTGCATACTGGACGCGGACAAGGAAGGATTTTTGAGAAACGCAACAACCCTGATCCAAACGATCGGCCGCGCCTCCCGCAATCCAAACGGCCACGTAATTTTTTACGCGGACAAAATGACGGATTCGATGAAAAGAGCGATTGACGAAACCGAGCGGAGGAGAAAATACCAGACCGCGTTCAACAAAAAACACGGCATTACGCCGACCCCCATTAAAAAAGAAATCAGGCAAAATCTTTTTGAGGGGGCCAAAAAACTCTCGCGCGAGTCAGCACTTGCCAAGCTGAAAAAAGAAAAGCGGTCGGCCACGGAGCTCAAAAAGGAAATTGAGGCCGAAATGCTGGCGGCGGCCTCCGCCCTCAATTTTGAACGCGCGGCCGAACTTCGCGATATTTTGAAAACACTCTAGTTGACGAACGGGGAAAAACTCTCTATCCTAAAGCCTATGCCAAATATACGTTCAGCCCGAAAGGCACTGCGACAGTCAAAAACGCGACGCTCCAGAAATATGAGGAGAAAGCGCGCACTCAAAGACGTCTTAAAATCGTTTGAAAAGGCAGTAGAAGCCAAAAATAAGGTGGAGGCTACGAAACTTTTTCCGCAGGTCCAGAAAACTCTCGACAAGTCAGCAAAAAACAACATCATCAAAAAAAACACCGCCAGCCGCAAAAAATCCCGCCTCGCGCATCAACTGGCGAAGATTTAGGGTTTTACTGAATCAGTAAAAACTTCACGAGGCCGAGTTCGATTGAGGTTAAATATTTTTATACGTTTTTTCGTTTCTTCGCGTTATCGCAAATACTCTGATTGTTTTCGTTTTAAAATCGGCAACGAAAATGATACGCCAATTGCCTACTCGCTTTCGAAACGCGGTATCATAAAGTTTCTTCGTGTTTCCGCTAAACGGATCTTCCGCGAGTTTTTTAACTTCTTGCAGTACCCGTTCTCGTTCTTGCTTTGGTGCTCTTGCGAGATTCTTTAGATCCTTCTCGGCGAGAATAACGTGCCATTGATTCATGAAATTGCTCTTGGCTGATAGTTTTTCCTTCGATATGCTCAATAACCCCCTCGAGCATTGACTTAAGCTCGCAAAGTGAAATATTTTCGTCTTCCGTTGGCATGTGTTTGACGTTTGCCATATGTTTTACTGTACCATCCTTTGTTCAGCTAAAGCAAATATCCAAAAAATCCCGCCTCGCGCATCAACTGGCGAAGATTTAGGGTTTTACTGAATCAGTAAAAACTTCACGAGGCCGAGTTCGATGGAGCCTTGGCCCCATTTTTCGTGAACATCGAGCATGACAAGGTCTTCGTGAGCCTGCGATAGTTTTTCTCGCGAAAAATTGCGCGCTTGTTCTTTGGCTTTGCGTGCAACGAATGGATTCATTTTTGATACCTCTCCTGATGCGGCCAAACAAAGATTTTTAACATGCCACAAAAGCGTCCTGAAAACCTGATCGGCTCCCAACCCGCCCGAAAGAAGCCGCTCGTAATGTAAAAACGCGCGCTCCTTCTCGCGCCTGCCCCAAAGATCTCCTAGCAAAAAAAGCTCTCGCTCTTCAACGGTGTCCGGACCTACCGGAGTCTCCCCTCCCAAAAGCACTTTTTCAAGCTCGCGCTCAAGTTTCCAAAGATTGTTTCCTCCCTGTAAAAGGAGAGTCTTTTTTTGCGCGCTCGTAAGGGAGCCCCCTCGTTTTTTTGCTTCATTTCCAAGCCAGCGCTCGAGCTCCGCGCCCGCAAGCGGCACAAACTCCTGCTTTTTGGAAGCGTGTTTTTTAAGAGCCGAGAAAATCTTATTTTTTTCGGGAACTCCCTCTTCATAGGCAACCACCACCGAATCGTCTTTCGCCCAGCGCGCGAGGTGTACCTGTAATTCGTTGTGACGCAAGGGGTCGAGCGCCGATGGATTTTTTAAAACGAGATACTCTTTGGCCGCAAAAAGGGACCGCGAACCAAATTGGTAGTCTTGGTCCGCGGCGCAATCAACTATTTGGTGGGCAGAAGGAAAGCGTTTTTCAAACTCGCGCAAAAGCTCCCGTGAACGCCTGGTGTCCTCTCCAAAAATGAGGTAGATCATTTCTTGAGATACATTTCGTCAAGAACTTTTTTGATGGTGTTTACGATCTCTTGCGGAGTATGTTGCGCCTTCACTAAAAATTCCTTTGCCCCAAGCGCCATGGCACGATCAATGTCTTCCTGGGATCCGAGATTCGAAAGAATAACAACGGGAATTTTTGTTGTATCAGGATCTTTCTTCACCGCCTCAAGCACGCCGAATCCATCGATACCGGGCATGATAAGATCGAGCAAGATCAGGTGGGGCTGAGATTTTTTTGCCTCACTGATGCCTTCCCTACCGTCGTGCGCCTCAACTATCTTGTATCCCTCGCGAGTGAGTTTCCCCACCAAAAGATCGCGCAAAAACTTGTCGTCCTCGACAACGAGCAAAGTTATCTTCCCTCGCTCAAGGAGTGAAGTAATCGGCAAGGATGAGTTTTGTGGAGTTTCGGCCATATCTCTATTGTACAGTAGTTACGGCATCTTTGTCATATCCTGCCAGTTAGAGCCGCGTTTTACGTCCACCACGATAGGGACCGAAAGCTCTGGCACTTTCTCCATAATAGCTTTGATGTTCGGCACGACTGTCGGAATAAGGTTTTTTTTCATTTCAAAAAGAAGCTCGTCATGCACCTGTAAGAGCATGCGAACGTCTTCGTTTTTAAATTCTTTAGCGATCCCAATCATCGCGCGTTTGATAAGATCAGCCTCCGTCCCCTGGATAGGCGCGTTGATGGCCATTCTTTCGGCCTCGCTTCTGACATAGACAAACGTGGAACGAAGGTTCTGAAAATAGCGGCGGCGACCGAAGAGTGTTTTTACGTATCCCGTTTTTCGCGCTTCTTCTATTAAGTTGCGGCGATAGTCTTCGATGCCGGGGAAATTGGCAAGATAATCGCGCAAATATTTATCCGCCTCCTCATGAGAAACTTTCATGGCTTGAGCGAGCGAACGAGAACCCATGCCGTACAAAATACCAAAGTTGATGGTTTTAGCGCGTCTGCGCATCTCAGGCGTCACGGATTCTTTGGCAACGTTGAAAATTTCCGCGGCCGTGCGAATATGAACATCTTCACCTTTTTTAAAAGCATCAACAAGTTTCGGGTCGTTTGAAAAAGCGGCGGCAATCCGAAGCTCAAGCTGAGAGTAATCAAACGAAACGAGTTCGTATCCTTTCTCTGCCATGAACGCCTGGCGAATTTCCCGCCCAAGCTCAGTGCGAATCGGAATATTTTGAAGATTTGGATTCAAGGACGAGAGGCGTCCGGTTGCGGCCCCTGTCTGGTTATACGTTGTATGAAGCCGTCCCCGTGCATCTGCAAGCCCGGGGAGCACCGAAACGTAGGTAGACGAGAGTTTTGAATATTCGCGATAGCGAATGATGCTCTCAATAATTGGGTGAAGGTCGCGGAGCTTCACGAGTTCGGAAAATTGCGTTGAAATATTTTTGGTCGAGGTCTTTTTGATGCCCTTGGGCGAAAGCCCGAGCACCTCAAACAGAATCCGCGCAAGCTGCTTTGGCGAGCCAATATCAAACTTTTCACCCGCCTGTTTCCAGATATCGCGCTCGAGCACCGCAAGATCTTTGCCGACGCGTATCTCGAGCACTTTCAGCTTCTCGGTATCAATCAAAATTCCTCGCCGCTCCATCATAAAAAGAACGGGGGTAAGTGGCAGTTCGAACTCAAAAATAATTTTTGCGAGATTTTCTTTCTCGATTCGTGTTCTCAATTTTTTCTCAAGCTGAAAACCCGCGTCCGGGAGCTCTGCCCCCGTGGACAGCTCCTCGTGAAGTAAATCCTGAAGTTCAAACAACCGCCGTTCGGGATTTAAAAGCCATGCGGCAAGAGAGAGATCGAAAGACACGGGAAACGAAAACCCAAGAAACCTGAAAATTGCTTTTGCGTCGTGTACTATGATCTCGCGGCGCCCAGCAAAAAATTCCTCAAGCTGTTTTCTTTGAGACGAGACTTGTTCCGCCCCAACTACGAGCATATTTTTCTCATGCCCAAGAAATAGTTTTCCCTCGGCCATAAAAAGAAAAAGTCGCGAGATTTTATCAATTTCGTTCCAGTCGGATTTCTTGAAATCCTCCGCTTCTATTTCTTTTTTTTCTTCCTTGTTTTCTGTGAGTTCGTCGAGACGCGAGAGTAAGCTCGCGAAGTGAAATTTGCGAAAGACGCGCGCGGCAGACTCATACGGAATCGCCGGATAGGCAAGCTCCTCGAGCGAGGGACCTACGGGGGCATCGAGGCGGATGAGCGCCAATTCTTTTGAAAAAAGCGCCTCCTCTTCATTTTCAAGAAGTAGGGCGAGAATGCGCTCGCGAAGCCAGCCAGGATGCTTTTTTTCGCGCTTGAGCGCCTCATACATTTTTTCTATGGAGCCGTAGTGCACAATGAGCTCGGTCGCAGTTTTCTCGCCGATACCTTTAACACCAATAATATTGTCGGACGGATCGCCCTTGAGTCCTTTAAAATCCGGGATGAGCGCCGGTCCAAATCCAAAGCGCTCGTTGACCTTTTTTTCGTTGTATACAATCGTATCCTCAATCCCTTTGCGAAGTGTGTAGACGGTTACCCGATCGTCTTCGACGAGTTGCAGGGTATCCATGTCGCCTGACGCGATTACGATCCGGAGATTTTTTGCTTTTTTGAAACGTTCAACGAGCGTGCCGATAATGTCATCGGCTTCGAATCCGGCAACGTCAAACATGGAAATCCCAAACGCAGAAAAAACTTCCTTTACTTTATCAAACTGAGGAACAAGATCACTTTTCGTTTCGGCGCGGGTTGCCTTGTAGTCTTCGTAGGCAACGTGGCGAAATGTTGGCTCGGGGCGATCGAACGCGGCCGCCATATGCGTCGGTTCGAGATCGCGGATTAATTTAAGAAGTACCGCGGAGACGCCGTAGACCGCGCCCATCGGCTCGCCGGAGCTTGAGGTAAAGGATGGCATGGCATGGTACGAGCGGTGGATGAGCGCGTGGGCATCAAGAATGACGAGAGTTTTTTCGTTCTTGGAGTTTTTCATGCCGAAATTGTGAGGTGGCGCTCGGTCACCGAAAAATGGGAAAATGATATGGAGAGCGTGTCGCGCGCAATCAATGGGAGAATTTTCTCGGGCCACTCAATGAGAAGGAGATTCTCGTGATTTTTTTTGATATGATCGAACCCGACCACAAGAAGCTCCTTTGATTCTTTAAGCCGATAGCAATCGATATGCCACAGGCGCTTGAAAACAGAGCGAGAGAGTGGATAGGGTTTCATGAGAACAAATGTAGGAGATAAAATTTTTTCCGTGATGCCGAGGCCTCGGGCAAATCCTTTGGCAAAAGTCGTCTTCCCCGAGCCAAGCTCCCCTTTGAGCAAAACGAAAAGGGCGCCGTTTCTTTTGATATCCGCGTGCCGCAGTTCTTCGGCAAGAAATTGCCCGAGTGTTTCGGTTTCCGTAGGGCTTTTGGTTACGTAGGACTTCGAGCGCATACTGAAAATCTTTATTTCTAGACTAGCACAAAAAGAAAAAGGTGGATCCCGCTTTGCGAAATCCACCCATACTGCTTCTTCAACGATTTTGATCTTTTCCTTCTTCCTCCTCTCTAATTTCCTCGTCCTCCTCGATAACCTCGTCGCGGCCAAACAAGAGCTGTAGCGGCATGATCACGACGTAGTCGAGAATTCCGGGATGGTGTACGGTTGGCGACCCGTAGACTCTAGGCTGCGGATACGGGTTGTACGTCGGGTACGCGGGCGCTAGATATACTGGATATCCGTACCCATAGCTGTAGTAGGGGTATCTGTACCCGTGGTTATGGTAGTGGTAATTCCTTACCACTACCCTTGGGCCACCGTGACCGTGCGCCCTCCCGCCTCCATGGCCGGCGTATCCCCGTGTTCCGCTCGAGTTACTCGTTGTCCTCTGCTGTTTCCCGCCGGCATCGGCGTTTGCGCAAATAGCAAGGATTACCATGAAAACCAAAGCAACCGTCCGCTTCATTTTCAATCTCCTTTCTAAGTACCATTATACTACTAAAATAGATAAAAGTCAAGGGCTATGGAAAGCCAAAAAAGCGTGGTAGGAATTGGAGGATGAACGAGTATAAAAGCGCGATTGATGAGGCAACCTCGGTACTTTTGGTACTCCCCGGGAACGCGCTCGATAAGGACTATTTGGCGGCACTCCAGCTGCAGAAACTGGCGCCCGAAAAAACACACATTATAGCGTCCGAAGAAAAGGAGGCGGTCTGGGAAGACGTTTTTGGAGCTCCGTCCGGGAAAAAAGAGTTCTCGATTGTTGTTGATACGGAAGTCTCTCCCGTAGAAGAGCTACGATATGAAAAAGATGAGCATAGGCTTGTTATCTATCTCTCGCACAAACACCGCTTCGACAAGAACGCGATTCATTTTGAAGAGCACATTCCATCGGCTGATTTGATTATTTCGGTCGGCTTCCCTTCCCAAAAAGAGGCGGAGCGTTTTATTGAGTCGTTTCCGCGAAAAGGTTCGGTACGCCACATGTGGCTACCCGAGTCGGGGACGGATAAGCTTGGGACATCGGCCATCGGTCTTCTCGGGCGTCTTCTCGCGCGCGCGCGAGAAGACGTTGAAGCCGGCGTTCTCTGGTCTTTTATCTCACATGACGACTTCTCAAAAACCAGTCTCCGGCCGGGGACGATCCCTGGGCTTATCGCGATCCTTCAAAAAATTATCTTACTTCCACGCCTTGTTGTTATTTTCTGGCAATCTCAGGAAGATGAGGGGGTGGATGGTATCATTTGGACGAGTGACCCCGCGCGCCTCGCCGAAATTGCCGGACGCTTCGGCGAAATTATCTCAAACCACGAATTTATTTCTCTTCCGCGGTACTTAAATTTCATCGAGGCCGAAACTGAAGTTCGTAAATTGCTGCGGGGTATCGAGTAAGGTACAATAAACGCGTGGCATTTGACGAAGAAAAACGGCGCGAGAAAATTAAAGGCATAGAAAAAAAAGAGGCGGAAGAGCTGGCGCGCCTGCTCGCACAAAAATACAAAGTCCCCTATCTTGATCTTTCGCGTGTCTCAATTGATCTCGATGTTTTAAAAATTATTCCGGAGGAAAAAGCCCGAGGTATCGGGCTTGCCATTATCCAGTCTGCGGGCAAAAAAATTCAGATTGCCGTCAAAAACCCGAATCTCGATTCTCTCAAGGAAGCGGTTGAGGAGCTCCGACGCGAGGGCTGGGTGCCGCAGATCTTCATGGCGTCACTCCCCGGGCTCGAGCGCGTCTGGGCACGCTATCAGGAAATTCCTAAGGAAGTGCAGGTGACTTCGAATATCGTGGATGTTTCGAAGGGAAATGTAAAAGAATTTAAAGATAAAGTTCACAACACGCGCGAGCTTAAAGACTACCTTGAAACAAACATTCTGAAACGGGCTGGATCGCGGGTTACGGAAATTCTCGAATATGTTCTCGCGGGCGCCTACCAGCTTGAGGCGTCAGACGTTCACATTGAAGCACAAGAGAAGGTGGTTCGTTTGAGACTCCGACTCGACGGCATTCTTGAAGATATTATTGATTTCCCGCCGGAGATGCTGCGGCCACTTCTCTCGCGCATCAAGCTGGTTTCCGAAATGAAGCTCAACGTCCACGACCGCTCGCAAGATGGACGCTTTACCATTCATACGCCGGAGGTTGACGTCGAGGTTCGCGTCTCTATCCTCCCCGGGCCATATGGGGAATCAGCCGTGCTTCGTGTTCTGCATCCAAAAGCAATCTCGCTCACGTTTGAAAATCTTGGCATGCAGCCGCCGGTGTATAAAATTGTCGAGCACGAGCTCAAACGCCCAAACGGAATGATTATTACGACCGGTCCCACCGGATCCGGAAAGACAACGACACTCTACGCGTTTATCAAAAAAGCGCGGGAAGAACCCGGCATTAAAATTATAACTATTGAAGACCCGATCGAATACCATCTTGGAGAAATTTCCCAAACACAGGTTTCGAAGGACGCAGGATACACATTTGAAAACGGACTTTCGGCAATCGTGCGGCAAGACCCGGATATTATTCTTGTGGGTGAGATCAGGAATCGTGAAACGGCCGAGATTGCGATGCACGCGTCGCTTACGGGACACTTGGTTTTTTCGACACTTCATACCAATAGCGCCGCGGGCACCATCCCGCGCTTGATCGATCTTGGGGTTGCCGCAAATATCATAGCGCCCGCTATCAACGTGGCGATTGCCCAGCGGCTTGTTCGAATTCTCTGCGTTCACTGCAAAAAATCTTCGGTGCCTACCGAAGATCAATCAACGACGATTCATACGGCAATTGAAACGCTTCCAAAAGAATATACTCGCCCATCGCTCGATGCGATCCAAATATTTGAAGCCGCGGGCTGCGACCTTTGCAACCACACGGGCTACAAGGGACGACAGGGAGTATTTGAAGCGTTTGTCATTGACGACCAGATTGAACTCATGATTCTGAAAAACCCATCGGAAGCGGAAGTTCGCGAAGCCGCGGTGAAACAGGGCATGTTGACGATTGAGCAAGACGGAATTCTCAAAATTTTAGCGGGGCTTACCACGTTCGCCGAATTCGAGCGCGTCATTGGTATTTAGATTTTTCCCGAGAAGCCTCCGGGCAACGTGCCCCCGCATGGGTGCAGGGGGCTGAGAGCCCCTTCGAGGAACAATCGAGCGACCCACTCCCTCTAGCGTACAAAGAAGGCCTTCTATACGATAGAGGGAGGGGACCAGATTGTCCGAAACTAAAAGATGGCCCAGATAAGGATAACCTCATTTGCCCGGAGACTTCCGAGGAAAATTCAAAAGAACGCTCACTATTGTATATCAAAAACGAGAAAATGTCAAGCCCAACCAACCAATCAAAAAATGAAGACGTGTCGCTCGACAGCACTCTCCGGCCCTCCCGGTGGGATGAGTATATCGGGCAAAAAGGCATCAAGGATAACTTGAGGATTTTAATTGATGCCACAAAAACGCGAGGAACGCCCCTTGAACACATTCTTTTTTACGGACCCGCCGGTCTCGGGAAAACTACTTTAGCACACCTCATTGCCCGTGAAATGGAAACGCAAATGAAGATAACCTCGGGTCCCGCGATAGAACGGGTCGGGGATCTTGCTTCGATCCTTACCAATCTTTCGGACAATGATATTCTTTTTATCGATGAGGCTCACCGACTCAACAAGCTCATCGAGGAGATATTGTACCCCGCGATGGAGGCGCGCTCGCTTGATATTATTATCGGCAAGGGGCCCGCGGCTCGTACTATCCAGCTCGATCTCCCGCCATTTACGTTGGTTGCTGCCACCACGCGTATCGCGCTCCTCTCCTCGCCGCTCCGCTCGCGTTTTTCCGGAGGAATATACCGCCTCGAATTTTATACAACGGAAAATGTCGAGAAAATCATCAAGCGATCAGCCGCTATTCTCGGGATTTCGATCGACAATGAGGCCGTGGAAGAGATCGCCAAACGAAGTCGCTTTACGCCGCGTGTTGCGAACCAGCTCTTGAAACGCTGCCGCGACGTGGCAACCGTTAAGGGTGATGGGCACGTCTCGCAAAAAATCGCGAAGATGGCGCTCGAGCTCCTTGATATTGACGAGGTTGGGCTAGAGATCGGAGACCGACGGCTTCTTGAAACTCTTATTCGTAAATTCAACGGTGGGCCGGTGGGCCTTACAACGCTTGCCGCGGCAACATCCGAAGAAACGAGTACGATTGAGGAAATTCACGAGCCATATCTCCTTCGCCTTGGCTTTATAGAGCGGACATCGCGCGGCAGGGTTGCCACGAGCGCCGCGTACCGGCACCTCGATATTCCCGAGACAAGGGGGCTCTTTTAATAATAACGTTCCGAGAAAACGAAAGAGTTTTAGAATAAGTTATTTTTCACCATGTCCGGGCATTCAAAATGGGCGCAAATAAAACACAAAAAGGCGATCACTGACGTTCGCAAGGCGAAGGTATTTGGAAAATTCGCCGGACTTATTTCAATCGCCGCGCGCGAAAAAGGTTCTGATCCAAACTCAAACCCGACGCTTCGCGCGGCAATCGCCAAAGCTCGCGAAGCGAATATGCCGAACGACAATATCGAACGCGCGATTAAAAAAGGAGCGGGTGACGGAGAGGTAACACTTCAAGAGTTTATTTACGAAGCCTACGGACCGGGAGGCACTGCGCTTATTATTACCGGGATTACGGACAACAACAACCGAACATCAAACGAAATAAAACATGCGCTTGGCGAAAACGCGGGCAAGTGGGCAAACCCCGGGAGCGTGCTATGGGCGTTTGAAAAAAAAGAAAATGAATGGGAGCCGCGAGACTACGGGATGATAGAGCTTTCACCTAACGACGAGGCGGCACTCTTAAAGCTCATGGAAGTGCTGGACGAGTACGACGACGTTCAGGAAATATACGCGAATAATCGTGAAGTATGATTGTACTCGGCATTGACCCCGGAATTGAGCGCGTGGGCTGGGGTTTGGTTGAATATCAAGGAAGTACCGTGTCGTACCGATCCTGTGGCTGTATTAAAACATCGAAAGATCTTCCCCATCCAGATCGGATCGCTCTCATTGTGAAAGAAATTCAATCGATCATCAAAAAAGAAAACCCCGGGCGCGCGGTCATCGAAAAGTTATTTTTTGGAAAGAATAAAAAAACCGCGATTGCGGTATCCGAGTCGCGCGGGGCAATCCTGTGGACCCTGAGAAATCTCAATATTGAAATACGAGAATATACGCCGCTTGAAGTCAAAATGAGCTTAACGGGCAACGGGAGAGCTGAAAAACGCCAAGTTGCGTGGGTAGTAAAAAATATCCTTCATATAAAGGAGGAGATATCATCTGACGACGCCCTGGATGCGCTCGCGTTATGCCTTATGGTTGCTAAGTAATTCGGGGGTAAAAGTTATCCACAACTTTTATTTGCTCTTCGGGTTCGAAGTAGGTATTTTCTTTCTATAACCCAAGGTCGGTGAATTCTAAGAAATTAAAAAGTCATTTCGAATGAATTTTTCAACAATGCGTACGTACCAAAACGAAAATCTGGAGGACGATGTGGACGAAGATGAAGAAGACGAGCTCGAAGACGAGGATACGGACGACGATGAAGTATTCAACGACGAAGTAGACATGTAGTAGAAGAAAGGTGGATTTTGGGATATGATGGGTCCGTGTTTCGAAAGAGGCGTTCAAAAAAGAAAATTGTATTCGCTCTTTTCGTAGGAGGCCTCCTCGCGGTTGGTCTCCTTGTTGTTGTTGTTCTCTATACGCTTACCGAGGTGCCGAGTATCAACAACTTTGAGAAACGCGAGGTCTCACAGTCGACAAAAATTTATGATCAGACGGGCGAAACCCTTCTCTGGGAAATCCATGGAGAGGAACGGCGCACGGTGGTGCCATTTGACCAAATCTCGAAAAATGTAAAAAACGCCACGATCGCAATCGAGGATCATGCATTTTATTCGCACCGCGGGTTTCAACCGCTGTCCCTGTTGCGTGTTTTACTTCTCAACGGATTCCAAGGGAAAGAAATCGGGAGCGGAGGATCGACAATCACTCAGCAACTTGTCAAAAACACTCTCCTAACGCCGGAGCATACTCTCCTAAGAAAAATAAAAGAATTAATTATCGCCGTTAAACTTGAATCAAAATACTCAAAAGATGAAATTTTAAATTTATATCTCAACGAGATTCCCTATGGATCAAACGCGTACGGCGTTGAAGCCGCGAGCAGGACATATTTTAACAAATCGGCAGATGATCTCACATTAGCCGAGGCGGCGTATCTCGCCGCACTTCCCCAGGCTCCGTCATATTACTCTCCGTACGGGAGCCACCGAGACAAGCTCGAGGAACGAAAAAACACCGTTTTAAGCCAAATGAAAGAGTACGGGTTTATTACGAAAGATGAGTTTGAGAAAATAAAAAACGAGAAGGTATCGTTTATCCCACAGGCACGACAAGGTATCCGCGCGCCACATTTTGTAATGTATGTGCGCGAACTTTTAAACGAAAAGTACGGTGAGGATGTCGTTGAGAGAGGTGGATTGAAAGTTATCACAACGCTCGACGTCAAGCTCCAAGAAAAAGCGGAGGAAATTATAACGCGCATTGGTAAAGAAAACGAAAAAAAATTCAACGCTTCAAATGAGGCGCTGGTAGCACTTGATCCAAAAACCGGACGAATCCTGACGATGGTGGGTTCACGTGATTATTTCAACCTCGAGCGGGAAGGGAATTTTAATGTGGCGCTTGCGCGCCGGCAACCCGGTTCGGCGTTCAAGCCAATAGTATACGCAACCGCATTCAAAAAAGGCTACACGCCTGAGACGGTTCTCTTCGACCTCGAGACAAATTTCGCGGCTTCCGGCAAGCCGTATATTCCGCAAAATTACGACGATAAATTTCGCGGCCCAATTACCATGAGAGCGGCGCTCGCGCAATCGCTTAATGTTCCTTCGGTGAAAACGTTGTATCTTGCGGGCGTTAAAGACTCAATAAATACCGCGGAGGATTTGGGGATTAGTACCCTTACCGACCCTCAGCGCTACGGGCTCACGCTCGTTTTAGGCGGCGGGGAGGTAAGCTTGCTTGAGCTCTCGGGAGCATATGGTGTTTTTGCCCGCGAGGGTATGCGCGCCGAAACACACGCGATTATAGAGACGAGAGATAAAGATAACAAAATTCTTGATGAAGAAAAAATTTCTACACGACGCGTACTGGATGAACGCGTCGTGAACACAATAAATAGCATTCTATCTGATAATCAGGCCCGTACCCCCGCATTTGGGTCTCGCTCGCCTCTTTATTTTGAAAGTGGCAATGTTGCCGTAAAAACCGGTACAACCAATGACTATCGCGATGCGTGGACCATAGGATATAGTCCATCAATTGTTGTCGGAGCGTGGGCCGGTAATAATAACACCACATCAA
>CAZZGX010000018.1:0-17222 GCA_964653715.1 uncultured Candidatus Saccharibacteria bacterium | reverse complement strand
GGGCGGTGATCGTTACCTGCTTATGGAGTACCGGGTCTTCAAGCAAGGTTTTGATTTTTTGAGCAAGATCTTCTGGATCTTCTTGTCTGGCAAAAAACCCGGTCTTTTGGTCTTCTATGAATTCAACGATGCCGCCCGTTGCTGTGGCTACGACTGGAACACCAGCTGCCATGGCTTCAAGAAAGGCACTCCCCAAGCCCTCAGATCTCGAAGGACGCGCGAAAACATCGCTTAATTGATAATATCGTAAAATATTTTCGTGCTGTACTGCGCCCAAAAATAGAACCGCTTCTTTAAGATTAAGAGTACGCGCAAGCTCTTTGAGAGTTTTTTCCTCTCTGCCGGTTCCGATCAAAAGAAGTTTGCATCGTATTCCTTGCCCCACGAGAATCTTGTAGGCTCGTAAGAGAATATCGAGACCATTTTTCCGCTCAAGCCGCGAAACTGAAATTATAATTTTTTCTCCTTGAGTACCCCCCAGTGATTGTTTTACTATCGCTACATCCTCCTGCGATTTTTCAAAATATCGTTCCTCAACACCATTTGGAATAATCGCCGGCTCTTTTTGAACCCCCATATTTTTTGCGCGCTCAGCAAGATATTGGCTGATCGCGGTTACTCCATCGGCATTTTTTAAAATTTTCTTCCAAAAGAAAGCGACGAGCCTGAAGCGTCCGCGATTTAAATACGCCTCGCTGTCTCCTTCTTGCAACGTAACAACAAACGGAACTCGGGGATACGCTTTCTTAAAAAAGTACGCGGCAAGCGTTCCTTGTGAAATCATCATGCCCCACAACAATGAAATTTTTTCAGCGTTTTGCATGTTGCGAGCTTTCCAATAACCGAGGAACGGCAAAAACCATTTATCGATAGGGAGCCCAAGCCCCAACCGAAAAATCTCTACATTATTTTTTTTCTCATACCGCGGGAGTGCGCGTGAAAAACGAGCAGTAAGAACGAAAAAGCGCATAGAGGGAATGCGTTTGGTGATTTGATCGATGGCAAGTTCAGCCCCTCCGATAAACGGAAGGTATGAGGTAGAAAACACGAGTACAAGAGGTGCCATTGATTTTCTATTATAGTCCAAATCTTCCGATTAGCAATAATTGTTGTCGTCTCCCCGGAGCTCGGTTATGATAGAGAAGTGACACCAAAGAAGAAAAAAATTCTGTATCTTTCTACAAAATCTGTTTTAGGGGGAGCGCAACGATACATTGTTGATCTCATAGACTTTCTGCCGAAAGATGAATTTGAAATACTGGTTGTCGCGGGGGGACGTGGACCGCTCGCAACCAAAATGAATGAGCGAAAAATCCCGTACCACGAAATACGCGGACTTGATCGCGACATCAGTGTCTTTAAAGATATCGCCTCGTTTTTTCGCATTCTTTCGCTTTTTGAAAAAGTAAAGCCAGATATTATTCACCTCAATGGATCCAAGGTAAGTATTCTGGGAGCTATCGCGGGGCGCCTCGCTGGAGTTAAAAAGATTGTTTCAAGCACCCACGGATGGCCATTTCTCGAGGAACGAACTCCATTTGAGCGCGCACTTGTGCGCGCTTCCACGCGATTCGGCGGCTTGTTTCAAGATACAATTATCTGCGTATCAGAATTTGACTACACGGCGGGCATTCAATATCGGATTGCAAACTCAAAAAAACTCGTACTGATACATAATGGGGTCAACAGTAAAAAACATATATTTCTTCCACGCGAAGAAGCGCGGGATAAAATCTTTGGCCGCCTTGGCATCCCGCCTGGAAATTATTTTATTGTCGGATCCATCGCCGAATACACGAGAAACAAGGGGCTTCTGTATCTCATCGAAGCCGCAGCACATGCCACCAGCATCAAGAAAAATATTATTTTCATCCTCATGGGATGGGGAGAAGACAAGGAGCTCCTTGAGGAGCAGATACTCTATCATCACATATCGGAAAATGTTTTTCTCATCGATTCTCTGCCAGAAGCATTTACGTATTTGAAAGCTCTCGATATTTTTATTCTTCCTTCCATTAAAGAAGGCTTTGCGTATACGCTCCTTGAAGCATCGCTTGCCGAACTACCCATTGTCACGACACGCGTTGGAGGCAACCCCGAAATTATCGAGAATTTAAAAAACGGCATGCTCATCCCCCCAGCATCACCAGAAGAAATTATCAACGCCGTTTCGTACCTTAGCAACAAGCCGAATGACCGCGAACTTTTGGGAAAGGCGGCGAGATTGAAAGTTCTTGCAGACTTTCCAATTTCAAAAATGGTAGAAAAAACACGAGAGATTTATACCTCGTCCTGACCTTTCGCAAATTTTTTCTTTAGAAGAACCGCCCAAAACCCGAGAAGCAGCCCTGCCGCAATACTAAGAAAAAGCCAGTAATAACTGCTTGTTCGGTCCTGCGACACAGGTGTTTTTGTCTCTACTTCATTGGCATTCTCTCCGGTTTTTGCGCCAGGATCGCCCGTACTAGAACTTACTATTTTCTTAACCGGTGGAGGCGGGGGCTCTGTGGCAATACTTTTTGCGACTATCGCATTTTGTGCACGGGGGGTTCCTTGCGCGGTAATCCATTGCGTCCCCGATCGCTGCATTGTCTTTTTTGTATCATTATCACCAGCGGGCCATCCGGCAGCTGCCTTCACTATGTCAACCGCAACTCCCAAGGCATCTTTGAGCGTAAGATCTTCGCCGCTATTTGAAAGCGCTCCTGTGTATATTTGATCAGCCACAACACCCGCAACAGAGTCATCATTCGTCCGCTCAAGTAAGAAAAATCCTCCAGCGGTACTCGTACCAGTGAGCTTTATGAGAGGCGTGCCGTCGCTGGCAGTAAGCATCCATCCTTTCAAGCTTATATTTTCGGATCCAGTGTTTTTAAGTTCAATCCATTCGTCATTTGCAGCTTGCGGAGTTCCCATCCACGCGACTTCGTTGATAACCACAGAAGCAAATACCGCGCTCGGCATTATCATCAGAGCAAACCCAAACGCTCCAAAAAGCAATTTCATTTCATGACTTCTAAGGTCTCACCTTAGATTATTAAACTCGTCTATAAGCATTGCAAAATCAATTGGCTTTGTAAAGTATTTAGGGAATTCTTTTCGATTAAGAATTCGTTTTTCTTCTCTTGACTGTCCTATAAAATCAAGATAGCTGGAAAATCTAAATTTTTTCAAATGGATAGCCGCTTGCTTTTTATCTTTTACCCCAGTCTCTTTCCACTTTGGCTCTACAAGCTTAATTGGATTCAAGTGGATATATGTATGCAGATATTTCAAATACTCATCATCGTCAATGTGTTTTGCTTTAAATACTCCCTCAAAAAGCTTACCGGTTCGTCTATTTTTCAAGTTGAAATACATGGAATACGCAGTCGATAATTTTTTCATAAAATGACTGACGCCGTTTTCAACTTTTTCTTTTACCAGCAAGTGGAAGTGATTGGGCATTAGACAATACGCTCCAAAATCAACTAGTTGCGGCCCTCGCTTGAAACGGAATGGGTTGGCTGCTTGGATTGTTTTAAAAATTACTGGGCTGTTGCCATTACAAAGAAACAGGAGCTTTACAAAACGACGATAATCAGCGTCATCAAGAAAAATATTTCTCTTATCATTTCCCCTATTATAAACGTGATAAAACTCTGCAATAGAAAACTGAAAATTACGATTCATAGATACACTCGTAGCACCACGCCGCTCTATTGGCAACCGATCAGTTTCCAAGGTGAGACCTTGGATTTTTGAAAACCGCAAGCCCGCTAACGCGGAGCACCGATATTTCTGCCCGCTTCCAAGTCTTCGAGATCTTCCTTTGCCTGCTGATTGCCGGGCACGGCTTGTATGAGACGCCTATATATGCGTATCGAGTTCTCACGGTCCCCGACTTCAAAATAGTAAAGCGCAAGATATGAAAGGAGATCGGGATGTTCGGGATTATCTTTCAAGCCCTTGAGAACAATATCATCCACTTGGTCCTTTTTAGTGGTGTAGTTATAACGGTACAGATCCGCGAGATCGCGATACCCGGCCACGGACGTCGGGTCCACAGCAACGGCCTTCAAAAACATCGCCTCTGCCTTTGGATAGTTGATTTTGTCATGCCAGTATAACTGGCCGAGATTCGCATACGCAACGGCATGCTTAGGATAAATCGTAGTAGCATACATCCACACCTCTTCTGCTCCATTAAAATCACTGAATGATTTTTTAATTGATCCAAGATCAAGCCACGCCCATAACGAATCGGGATGTTGCTGAATTGTTTCTAAAATCTCATTAAATTTCTTTTTAGATGCCTCTCTAAATTCCGCCCTCATGTCGGGGGCGTTATCTATAAAAACGCCGTAGTGAGGAGGCAATTGAAGAGTTGCTACTGGGGGCTCAATCGGCTTTTCCGTATTCTGTATCGTATCTTCCACCGTTGGTTCTTCACCTTTCGGAGAGGTGTTAGATTTATTGCCAAAAAAAAGATACCAAGCAGCAACTACTATGATTGCGCCAAGAATTCCAATCCCAAAGACAATTCGCTTATTGCTCATGAAAGAAATACTAGATAAAAATAAGGAAAACGCAAGTGGTACTATTTCACAATCTCGAAAACATCCGAGTCATCATATACATCGGCTGCCGCGCAACTCGTACAGTGGAGGCGAATTTTATACTCGCCGCCCGGCACGGTATTTGGTACCTGCCATAGATAGGCCCCGGTATTTGGAACTTCACTCTTTATCCTATGAAGAATAGCGCCGCTACCGAACGAAAGAAGCTCCAGCTTAAACGCCCAACTAAAGCCGCCGCCGCTCCATTCAATCGCGCGAGCAATCTCCGCCGGCCAAAGTGTATTTTTTGATGGGATGACGACTTTTGGGCGAGTCTGTTCGGGCGTAAGATCTACCCAGTCTTTGCGAGCAAGCGTGAAAAATCCACTTTCAGTCTTTGTCCCACCCATGTCTATTACGAGTATAAAACGATCCGGCAACAATTCAGCGACCGCGACATTCCAACTATATTTTTTAGCGCCGATATCAATTTCATTAACAATCGGAATCTCTCTTACCCTATCAAGAGACCTTAGATATATCCGAGCGGTTTTCCGATCGGTCGGCACGGGCGTGATATCCCATGATATGTCTTTCGTATCACCAATGCGCACAACGTCTCCAATTTCTGGAGAGAGCACTGAAAGAGTATATGAAACTGCTGACGGAGAGAGCTCTACGGGCAAGCTTGGAGGAGGGGGTGGAGAAACGAGCGGCAGAGATGGCTCTTTTGCTGTTACTGTTGAGTACTTTGCCCGTGAAATTTTGCCGAAATATCCGGCAGTTGGAGCAACACCATTGGCTGCCTGCCATAGAGCTACAGCTTTTTTGGTTCGGGGCCCAAAATACATGGTCTCATTTCCCGGAGAACCGGCGCCAGTTGGAGATACCAGGAAGCCCTCGCTGTTTAAATATTTCTGTAAACACATGACGTCCTCACCCGTTACGCCAATCGTAAGACCGCGCGTGAAGGCGCAGAGCGCGGGATCTCTTGTTTGGGCAGAGGCCGCGAACGCAAAAAAAATAATAAAAGAGATAGAAATTTTTTTCGCCGTTCTCATATCCAAACTATAGCAGAAAAGCTGGCAAAAACAAAAGACTCCCGAAAGGGAGTCTTTTGTTTTTCCTATCCGCCAGAGGCGGACAAGCCTAGCACAAGGATCTAGGATTTTTACTTGCCCTGAGTTTATCGAAGGGCTAATTCGTGAGCGAGGAACCCGCGAGACCTGTGGTATTAAGGCCCGGAAGGCGGAAACCGTTCATCCAGTCACCGGTGCTGACACTGTGCGATGTAGTCGCATCGGACGAGAAGTCAGACCAGATGAAGTTTGTTGAGGTTGCCGCGTTGGCGTTCTTACCGGTCGTCTCATTAGGAGACTGTTCAAGGTCGATCGTGGTTATTTTGCCCATTCTGTGGTTTGTTCCCGACGCTTCACCTGCGAGCACAACATTGACTGGACGAGCCGTATCACCAAGGAGAACGGTGGACACACTGTCTCCCGTGCCATCAGTGATTGGAGCGCCACGGAATTCAAACTCGCGAGACTGGCCAGCGGGGATTGTGACGTATGCCACCGTGTAGTCAGCTGACGTATCGGCAATCATACGAACGAGGAGCTGGTCATTGCTGTCGTAATTGCCATTCTGTGGTTGGTCACCGCCATAGTATGCCGCAAGTGCACCAGTCGCAACGTTGACATATTTGTTATCCGTTACATTGAAGAGCCGAAAGCTCGAGCTCGAGTTGAAGTTGGCTCCACCGGTTGTCGCAATCCTGAAGGTAACGCGGTTTAACGCCACATCATACTTGGGATCTGCGGTTACCTTGAACCTGTAAAGAACCTTCTCACCGCCAGAGAGCGTCGTACTCGTAAGAGCCTGCCTCTCAACGGTTGGGACGGAACGGAAGGTTACAATACCGTTGCCATTCTGGTCGGTTGCTGTTGAAGAGTGTACCGAAGAACCAGAATCCTTACCCCGTGCCTTTTGCTTGCCGACACCTGCGGGGGTTCCCGCACCATCAAAGTCAGCGCCAACCAGTTGTCCGGCAGTACCAGCTTTATTCGTACCGATCGTTGCAAGATCCGCTTTGATTGTCATCAGTTTGAATCCGTCTTTCGGAATAATGAATGATCCGGGCCCCGTGGGTGGGAGACTAGAGAAATCTTCAACTCCATCCGTAAAGGCGGGACTAATTTTCCTCTGGACAAGCGTTCCACCGTCCCAGAGTTCAATTGCCGCAAAATCAGCACCCGTTGAGGAACCGGTAACATCAATCTGGAGACGAAGGTCGGTAAGAGACAACTCCTCCGTCGTACCAGTAAATCGAAGCACATTGAGAATTACGCCCGTTTGACCGCCAGCAACCCATTTTTCAATTGGGGCTGAGGAATCAACGGCTACGCTATACCCACCAGCACCCTTAATGGTCATGGTTGCGCCAGCGGCGGTATTTAAGGTCTCTGTAACCGAAGTACCTTGAGCTTTAGTAGTTACTGCCCAGTCGGGAGATCCCGCCGAGAAGTCAAACTTAATTGTACCTCCCGCGGTTGCGGTACTCGCCAAGTTGCCTATAAGGTTAACGGTCTGGCTTGTACCCTTGGTAACAACTAGGTTATTGTCGAGCGTAAAGGTAAGATTTTCCGTATTTCCTGAAGGATTTACGACGTTGGTTCCGGTATTGAGCTGGGTTGTCCCACTCATCAGTTTAAGCCCACTTACGCCACTTCCTGTGAAGCCAGTAACTGTTTTACGAAACGCCGCGCTTGTAATACGCAGATCATCGCCGGAAGCCACCGCATCAAGCGTGAATCTTCCGAGCTCAACCCCGGTTGACGGCGCGATCACATTTTGTGATGGCAACGACGTCGAAGGAGTTACGGTAAGAGCGCCTGCTTTGACCGTAATGGTTGTCGCGGTTACGTTCGAGGATGGAGTTGGGGTAATAGCATTGCCCGTTGACTGCCCGGTTACAGAAGTAATCTTCGTCGCCGGTGTTTGGATAGAAATAATGATGGTGTCATTGTTTTCCCATCCTGTTGAGCCAAGATTACCTTTCACCGTATAGGTGTTGATTCCAACCGGAATCGTAACACTGTCAGTGAAAGTAACAGTCCTTACGTTCGACGCTGGATCCGTGGGTCCAGCAACTGCCTTTCCGTTTGCGTCATATACGGTCAGACTAAGTAAGGTTGAACTTTCTGCGCCGGAATCTGAATCGGTTGTCGCGATAGTCATTACCCATGAGGTGAATGTTACCGGTTCGCCGCGCGCTTCAAACTTGAAGGCGCCAAGCGGAACCTGATTGCCACCCGCCACAACGTTTTGCGCGGGAACAGCGTTGTTATCCGCCTCTACGCGGAGACTACCTTTGCCAACGGTTGTCACGCGACCATCCCAGTTTGGATTGGCGCTGTGAAAAGCACCGTCGTTTGCGACCGCAGCTACTTCCGATGCCGTCGGCTTTACCGCGTAACCAAAGGTTACCCCTTTGAATACCGCGTCAGAGTAGCGATAGAGATCGAAGTTAATTGTGCGATCTGATCCGGAGAGAATATCACCCTTGATATATACTTCGCGGTTGTCGCCCTTCTTCATCGAAAGGCCAGCGCCAAAATTGGCACTGTAGTATTTGCCATCAGATGAAACCGTGACGGGATAGGCGGTACCGGTAGTTACATCGACAACAACGACATTCTCGAGATCATCTTTCGAGGCAGATCCCGACTGATTAAATCGGACTGACTGCCAAGTCATATCTTCCGCAGATCCGGCTGTCGCCTTGATTGCGCCGAAGATATAACCCTTTGTGCCGACTTCCTTTGTGTTGGAAGCTCCGGGATCATTGGCACCAATTGCCAACGTTACCGAACCTACTGACAAACTCGAATTTACCGTATGACCTACGCCAGAGATAGGCAAGGTTCCATTCACTGCCGCAGAAGTATTGACTGCGACTAGCGAGAGGAAGCCAACCTGACCTGCATAAGAGGTTAATGATGCAATCATGTCACCGGCAAGAGTCATCTCCCGTGACTGACCGGCCTTTACTGTAAAGGGTTCGGTTAGTACGGCCTGGTGATTAGAATTTAATGTCTTCGCAAGACCCAAGCGGTTGCCCTGCTCGTCCAAAAGAATGACGCCGGCAAGAGCCGCATCATTCATCAGGCCTGTTCGTTCAACCGTAAGCGAGTTAACCGTCACATCGCCGTCTACAGAAGCAGTAAATCTTACGCGAGTGTAGGGAACATTGATCGCGTTATTAACTGCCAAGCTCGCGGCAGGCTGCGTCCCAGCTGAAACTGAAAGTCCTGTTCCAACTCCCGGAGGAGGTGGGGGTGTTCCCGGCGGTAGTGTTGTAGTAGGACCCATCGCATTAATAGCAGCTTTTGTTATTGGTCCAAAGTAACCAACTGCAGGGCTAACGCCGTTGGCGCCTTGCCAAACTGCAAGCGCAGCTTTCGTCTTCGCGCCGAAATACGTCGATTCACTGCCCGGTGAACCAGCCCCAGTCGAAGAAACTATTGCTCCGTGGCTGTTCAAGAATTTCTGAAGGCATTCTACATCTGGGCCCGTTGTTCCAAGAGTCATTGGAACCTGGGTAATAGTGCATCCTGTCATTGAGCCGCCACCACCTCCTGTCGGCGTGCCGCCGGTTAGCGAGGCCTGCACGTTTGCGACCGTACCCGCATCAGCTCCAAATGATTGGAGCAAAGTGATGATCGCATTGATCTGAGTTTGCGACAGCGGAGCAGCTTGAGCCCCGAGAGGCGCAATTGCCACACCACCCACAAGCCAGAGAGTCGTGGTAGTACTCAAGAAAATCGAGAGAAATTTTCTCCCTGTTTTTCTTAATTTATTTCTCATGTCTTTTTTAATTTCCTAATAATTATTTATTTTGCTCGGTTTCCATAAAATTCCTCGACCAAAAGGAATTCGTCGCCGAGCCTCGAATATCTTTTTGAATAATTTTTATACGGCAAGTTATCGTGTTTCATCCAACCCGATTTAGGGCGGCATCGACCAACATATACCTTCCGCTCGAAACTGAAAAACTTACTTAATGAATACTGTCCGGGATATTTAATTTTCAAAGTTCTTTCTTTATCTATCGCGTCTATCGTTCCAGTCTGGAGCGTGGCTACAAATACTTGCGACCACGTCTCAGACTACAACACGAAGAGGCCAAAACTTGGCCAAATTCAATGACTACTAATCACGCTTTGCAAATAATTCATTTCAACCAATACGACTAATGATGTCATTATATAAGGGAAGTCTCTATCGAAGCAACCTAATTTCTTGTGGATAACAATATCTCTTTAAAAGACAGTGATTATTGGCTCTCTTCCTCGTTAAAAGCATAGTCTAGGCTCACTGTAGTGTCAAGCAAATTGAAACTTGCCAACAAGGGGTATTTATGATGAAAACACGTTAATGTTTTAGTGAAAGGTCTATAGGACATCTTATAGGACAATTATTTTATATTGGACAAAATAAAATGACCGATAGATTTTTAAGAAGATACAACTGTTTTCAGCAACGAATATTTTCTCCAACGTCGGTCGCCTTCAGCTCTCACAAGACCCTGTAGCATAAGATCGCTGAGATCGCGTTGGAGAGTTTTTTCGCTAATACTATTTTCGAACACGATAGAAACCTCCCCAATACTTGAGTTGGATGTTTTTTCAAGATACTCGAGAATTTTCTTTTGACGATTTGAGACGGATTCATTGGAATTTTCTTCGGGACTCGCTATGTGTATGGGCAAATTCTTTTCTTCTGCCCGTTCGGTAAGAAGAACGGACTGATTGCTCTTTTCGAAAAGAAGATACTCCCGCCGAAGTGTGTCGAAATTAACTTTAGCGACATACGAAAGAGAAGACGCGAGATCCAGCAAAGAAACTAAGTTCGTCATAAGGCGCAGACGTTCTTGCGCTTCTTTCAGAGAAAGGGAACTTTCGGGGAGACTCTCCAATTCAGAAAATCGCAACGCATGCTGGCGAAGTTTCCACTTGAGCGGCTCCTCATCCGCCATACGCTCGGTAACCCGGTAGAGCGCCAGGGTAAGCCGCTTGATTGAATCTTCTCCCATATTTTAATTTTTATTACTTTTTAGCAAGAATCGAGTCAACCGCCTGCTTAACAAATGCGTACGGCTGAGCACCGTTAACCACAATCTGCTGGCCGTTTGGCCCAAGCACGATACTGTATGGAGTTCCTTGGGCTCCAGCCGCCGTAGCTTCAGCGATACTATTGTCAATTGTTTTCTTAAATTCACCGCTATTTAAGCAGTTTTCAAAATCTTTACGATTAAGCCCAACATAATCGGCAATTTCTGGGAGCAGAGAGAGATCGAGGCCGTTGTTGGAAGGAGTAATTTCAAATACTCGGTTGATAAACTCCCAAAATTTGTCATTACCACCCAATTTCGCGGCGCATTCGCTTGCTTCGGCTTCGCGACGCGCCTTTGAGTGAAGAGAGTCGAGCGGTAATTGGCGATATACCCACGCAATCTGCCCGTCTTTATAGTCATTCATGATCTGGCGCATAGTAACGTGAAATTGTTTGCAAAACGGGCACTCGAGATCGGAATACTCTACGATTTTGACCGGCGCGGAGGGATTGCCAAAAATATGCTCCCCGGGCGTTACTGACTTTACAGTAATACCGCTCGCAGCGGCCGGATTTTTGTTTTCCGTAGGCGCCAATGTCTGTCCCCGCCCCGTATACATAACGGCGAGGGCTATTAGGAACCCCGCGAATACGATGGCCGCGGGAATCGCAAGATTGTTTTTTTCTCCTGGCGGCGGGGAAGTTGGCTCAATGGGAGTCTGTTCGTCAATAAGTTCGTCCATACGGAAAGTATACTCGAGTACTAAAAAAAGACAACGAGTTCAAGCTCATGGCACGTTAGCCGATCCAATCGCGGCAGAGTTTTTGTTAGAGTCTAGGAAGATGAAAAAACGATTGCCAGTAATTTCCATAATGATCTCGAGCCGTCGATGAGTATGTTGAGTTTTGATTTGCCTCTTCTTTTTGCGTATGAAATGTGCGCTTCGACAACATTGAGTTTTTTATGAAGAACCGCTCTCGCGGTCATAACAGTTGTAAAATCAAGACCATCGGGTAGGGGGGCAAGAATTTCTAAAACATTTCTGCGGATTACTCGCATGCCGCTTGTTACGTCAGTAACCAGCCTGCCTCCGGCAATATGGAGAATTTTTGTAAAAACAAAATTTCCAATTTTACGAAGAAGGGGCATCTGAGATTTTCGACCCATGCGGCTTCCGATTGCAATATCGGCGCTTTGGTCTTGTACCATTTCTACAAGCCGGGAAAGCTCGCGAGGATCATAGGTACCGTCTGCGTCAAGAAACGCGAGGATATCTCCACGCGCAATCTGAAATCCTTCTTTGAGCGACGCGCCGTATCCGAGGTTTTTGGCATGGTTGATAATGTGTATGCCAGAAATTGTTTGTAGAATTTTTGCAGTATTGTCTTGCGAACCATCGTTAATGACGATAATCTCGACTTTGTCGAAAAATTTCTTGGATAACAAAAATTCTTTTGAAATCTTTGTCGCGTTGAGTACTTTCTCGATCGCGGCTTCTTCATTGTATGCGGGTATTACAATAGAAAGCAGCATGCTTTAGGTGACTCATGGTATCATAAAACGAAGTGGAATTCACCCGCCGCACCGCTTGGATTTTAATACTACTTCTTGTTCTTGCTGTTCACGCAAGCTACATCGGAGGCGGTTTTATTGGAATTGACCATGGGGATATCGAAGGAAGCCGGGCAATTCTTCCCGCAAGCGCCCTAGGACAAGTATTTTCTCGGCCTTTTGGGGCAACGGGGTTTTTCCGTCCACTTGTCACGCTCGCGAACTCGCTGGACGCGCTCGTGTATGGCAAATGGGCGCCCGGGTTTCATGTGACAAGTATTTTTTTGCATCTTGCGTTTGTTGTTGCCGCGGGATTTTTTGCGCGGATATTTTTTCGACTGGAGCCGTGGGAAAGTAATATCGTTATGCTTGTTGTTGGAGTTCATCCCCTTTCGTGGCCGATCGTGGGCGCCGTACATTACCGTTCGGAACAACTCGCGGCGCTTTTTGTGCTCTTGGCGGTCGCCTTCCATATAAAAGCGCGTGAGGGACGAAAGCCTTATTTTATATTTTTTGCAGTTATTTCTTTGCTGGCAGCACTACTCTCAAAAGAAGCTGCTGTTTTCTGGATAGCTGGTCTCATTGGCTTTTTTGAAGTCGAGCGGGTTTTTGCGGGTCGCGCATTGAAACAAGAAATACCGTACACTCTTTTTATTTTTGAGGGCGGAGTGATTATACTTTATGCGTTGCTTCGCGCCCACGTAATTAAAGAGGTTTGGCGCGTTGCCGGAGTATCGCTCCCGCTTTTCCAAGCGTTAGGCACGCGCCTTGAAACGATTGGCTATCAACTTTTCTATCTTGTAAATCCTTTCTTGCCCCCGTTGAGCGACGCCACGCCCGTGGTCTCGCTCGTACACCCCATTCCTATTTTCGTTATTCTCTTTGCGGCCGGATGTCTTTTAGTAATCACGCGCGCTGGTATCGGCTCACCGGTAAGCCGCACGCTAATTTTTTTGGGCATTGCTCTAGCCCCCGCTCTCAATATCGTCCCGCTGCCGCGTTTTACATCTCCCCACTATGGCTATCTTGCGACTCTCGGCGCGGGAGCGGCGGCCGCACTGGCACTTCGCCACAAGAAGACCTATTTTTACTGGATTGGCGGCCTTTGGGTCGCAATCATGGCGGCAAGCACATTTATGGGAGGATTTCGCTTCGAAAATGACCAAACACTTTTTGCGCCGGAGGTGGCGCGAGATCAGAATTTTCTTGAGGGCTACTATTATATAGGAAATTACTATTACGCTCTTGGAGATTACGAAAATGCGTCTCGATATTTTGAAAGTGCGCTTCTGCGTTCGTCGTCTCGGAAGTTTATCGCCTATTTCGACACGTCGGGCACGTTGGTTAATCTCGCGGGTGTGCGCCTTGAAGAAGGCCGTTTCGATGAAGCAGACTCTCTCTTGCGCGAAGCTCAAAACCAGTCAGCAACGCCTAACCCCTCAATTATCTACAATCGGGCGGTGGTTGCTGCACGAAAAGAAGAAGCGAGGCTCCTCGCTGAAGAGCGCCAGGATAAGAAATAACTTATGCACAACTTTTTGGAGATCGCGCTGAAAGGACCATGGTATACTAAAAGAAATTAATGAATTCTTTAGTGAGTTCTATGAGTTATCGTAAATGGGCAATGGATCTTTTGGCTGTTCTTTTTGTATCCGGCCTTCTTATTGCAAGCGGGACCTTACAAGTCGCGCGCGCCACATACACGTTTTGTCCTGAATTAACATATACGCTGCGTTTTGGTAGCCGCGACACGCTTACCAACGGGCAAGTATCTCGACTCCAACAATTTCTTGCCGCAGACGAAACCATTTATCCGGAAGGTCTCGTGACAGGATATTTTGGGCGTCTGACAGAAGTGGCGGTTAAGAGGTGGCAAGAGAAATTTGGGGTGTATTATGAAAGGCAGATTACGGGCATTGTCGGATCGCTCACGCGCGCAAAAATGCAGGAGTTGTGCGAGGATGATAGTTTGACCGATGGGGAAAGTCTTCCGGAGAGTTCTGTTGAAGTAGTTGGCAGAAATGGAGTTTTTGAAAAAAATTATTTTGAAAATGTTTACTTGCAAAAATACGTGCTTCGCATTGAAGCGAGTGATCGAGACTATTATTTTAAAATTCCCGGCGAGGGTTTTGACATAGTGGTGCCGAGGGGAACAACTGCGATGGTCGACATCGGGCCATTACGTGTCGGCACGCGTACCTTTACCTGCGGGACGGGGTGCAGTGGGACGATTGTTGTTCGGACAACTCCATGATTCAAAAAAAATATATTCGCACGACCATACTGGCAAGTGTTATTGCTGGGGGTTTGCTCTCGTTGGGAGCGATAATTTATTATGTACCGCTGGACGCCGATGCGCAGAGCGAAATCACGACTCCTCCCAATTTTAAGGTGGCATTTATAGGAGACTCCGAGGCAGGCGCGGGATTTCAGAGTGTTCTTAATCTCATCAAGAGTGAAAATGCCAAGTTTGTTATCCATTCGGGAGATTTTGCTTACAGCAGTCCTGTAAATACGTGGACGGGGAAGATTAACTCAACTCTTGGCGCCAGCTTCCCCTATCTTGGTTCAATAGGAAACCACGATGGCTGGAGTGACTACGCTCCATTTTTTGGCGATCGCCTCAGAACTATGTCCGGTAACCCAAGCCTTTCAAACCCGGGCACCGAGTACTCGACTACCTACAATGGCCTCAGGCTCGTTCTCACAGACAATACCGACAAGTCTTCGTTCATCAATAGTCAACTTACCAATGATAATTCGATCTGGAAAATTTGTTCACAACATGAATCGCCTACTGGACTAAGTCTCGAAAAAGCTGGCGGATCAAACGCGAACTCGGAAGCCTGTCGAAAAAATGGCGCTCTTGTTTTCTCAGCCCACTCTCACCAATATGGGCGCACTAAAACACTCATAGGCACGAGTCCGGTCACACGCGATCCTGATACGCAATGGAATGGTCCGTTGATCTCGCGTATTAATCGAGAAACAGGGAGCCAACCGGGAAGAACTGTCGCATTTGTTACGGGGATGGGAGGGAACAGTATACGTTCTTCGGATGGCAATTGTAGCTGGTCTCTACAAGGATGCAATCAAACGTGGGCATCGTGGCTCGGCACGAAAGCACCGTCGAGCTTTGGAGGCCCGCTCTCTCTCGGAGTTCTTTTCATTGAATTTAACGTTGATGGTAATCCTCACAAAGCCCGTGGGTATTTCAAAAAAGTAAGTGGCGCCGTTGGCGACCCGTATAGTAATTCACAAAACCAGTACTTCACTATCTATGCCGGTGATACGGTTCCTTCTGTTGCCGCATGCGCAGACGGTCTAGATAATGACGGCGATGGCTTGACTGACTTGGCTGATCCCGGCTGTTCAAGCGCTACTGACAATGATGAGACAAATCCGGTGCCTCACGGCCCAGTTCCAAATCCGGGCTCAGGACACTCGTTTCTTGTTGGAACAACCCACACTCACGCAGGCGCATCTGCTACTGACATTGACGGCAATCTCACAAGTTACGCTTGGACATTTACAAGCTGCCCCAGCACGTGCCCTTCACTTACTAATGCTTCGGGAGCAATCTCTGGTGGTTCTGCAACCGTGAGCGGCCCCGCCTACTCACCTCAAACTGTAGGGAATTACATACTCCAGCTGACCGTGACGGATTCGACAGGACTTACCGGAACGTTGCCTCTGGCCGAGATAGTTATAGCCGCTCTACCCCCACCACCACCTCCTCCACCAATCACCCCGCCCCCTCCGCCAGTCCAACCTCCACCGCCGCCACCTCCACCGCCGCCGCCCGTCACAGTATCTGGGTGTCTTTCTCAACCTCTTTCGCTCATGACCCTTGCTGGAACGTATGCGAAAGGATTTTCTGCCACGGTTTCCAACACAAAGTTTGATGCGCGTACCGCATCGTTTCTTGACCAAAATAACCCGGCGGTTATTTTAAGCGGGAGTGGCACGTGTTTCTTTGGAGGCAAAGTGCTCGGCCAATACCCGCGCGACGCATCCTGGGATTTACTCCATAATGGTTCGAACACCAACAATGGTGGGGTAGAAACGAAAGGCGTAAATTCCACAATCGAAGGGACGCTGATCGACAATGTTGAAGACGGTGTTCGGTTCCGCGCGGAGAATTTCTTAGTACGAGGCGTCCAGATGACAAATATCCACGATGATTGCATCGATGACCACGATATTCACGGGGGTACGGTGGATGATACGCTGATGGATGGATGTTATGTCGGTGTAAGCGCTCGCCCCAACAGTGGCCAATCAGGCGCTGGTAAAGTGTTGAGGTTAACAAACTCAATCATCAATCTAAAACTATGGCCGATCGCATATGGTTCAGAGAGAAACATGCACGGTGATCTTTTTAAGTGGTGTTGCACCTACCCAGGCTCTTCTCCAAAACTATCCGTTCACAATAACATTTTCGTCGCCCGTAATTCGACATCGGGGAAGCTCGCAAATCTCGTTTTTCCCTCTTCAGTTGAGATTGAAAGCTGCTCAAATAATATTATGGTCTGGCTTGGTTCTGGACCATTCCCGGGAAAAAATCTCGGCAAAGATCCGACAACCGGTAAACCCTGCGTCACCGTTACAACAGACGAATCGGTTTGGCTCAATGCAAAAGCAAATTGGCTCATCCGACATTCAGGAGGATTTGTCCCACCACCTCCGCCAGTACAACCTCCACCGCCACCTCCTCCACCGCCACCTCCGCCAGTACAACCTCCACCGCCACCTCCTCCACCACCACCTCCTCCGCCACCTCCGCCAGTACAACCTCCACCACCAGCGCCATTTCCAATACTCCCTCCTCCGCCACCTCCACCAGTACAACCTCCACCGCCCGCTTCTACAATCTCTAACCCTAGCTTCGAAAACGGACAAACGGGTTGGCAAAATTGGACGGCCGCGCAAAATGTTGGTGGGGTGTATCCCTATGAAGCGCTCATTGACACAACGGCCGCAAATACTGGGACACGTGCGCTCCATATGTATGACTC
>CAZZGX010000017.1:0-13563 GCA_964653715.1 uncultured Candidatus Saccharibacteria bacterium | reverse complement strand
TCGATAGGTATGGGCGGCATCAGGAACTGAAATAATGACGATGTTTTTACTCGTGCGTCGCATTTCGCTTAAGCTTCGGAGAGCTTCCTCATATGGAATATGTTCCAAGATTTCAAAAGCGGCAACGACATCAAAGGTATTGTCCGCAAATGGCAGATTCGTAGCGTTTGCAACTACATCCGGATGAAGGCGCTTATCGAAATCAACCGTTGTAAGCTCACATCCTTTTTGGCGCAGTTGTCGGGATAGAAAACCATTGCCGATACCTATTTCAAGAATATTTTTTGGATGGTGTACGATGATTTCAGCGCATTGATACCAGTAGCTGACAAAGCGCCTTTTGGAATCGTAAGAATCCGAGTAGTGCTCGGGATCGACTTGAGGCTCTCGCATGGAGTACATTATTTTTTTGCCACTATCCATGATGAATGAGCAAGCCTCGGTTCGTTATAGGTAGCAAGAAAATGCATAATACTCATTTTTCGTTCAGGGACTTGCCAGTCACGGGCTCGGTCATAAAGCAAAAAAAGAACATGGACCCATCGATTTCCCCAGCTTTCGCACGTTACTATCTGCGAGAAATTGCGACACAAGTATGTAAGCGCATCTGCGGAAAAACGCCAGAGGTCCTTCGGGCCATAATGGATCGGGTGCATGAACACTGTCGCGATGATCAGTATACCCCCCGATTTCAAAACACGGAATCCTTCGTCAACCGCTTTTTGAACGTCGCCTTCGATGTGTTCCAAAACCTGATCACAAATTACATAGTCGAAAGAAGCGTCGGCATAGGGGAGGTTGCTCATAGTGACCTCGGGGTATTGTGTGACGATCACGTCGGCGCGTTGGGCAATGACTGGAAAGGGCGGCTTATAATTCTTTGACCCAATCCAGTATTTAAGCCCGCTCACGCCGAGGATTTTACCCTCAAGCGGGAGGGGAAGTGCTGCAAAAACCTTTTTATACATTTGATAACGAGTAATCTGCATACTATTTTTTAAAGAGAAAAAGGGGGAGGAGATGATTGGCCAGTCTCCCTATTATTCTGCCCCATATGGCTCCCCAGAGTCCATAGAAAGGGATAAGCACGATCAGTGCGACGATCTGAATGGTTGGTGCCGCGATATTATATACATAAACTTTTTTGATATTTCCCTCGGCTTTTAGCGCCGTGTTATAGATGCCGAAGGGAAACAGTATGAGCGACAGCGCAAAGACCTGTGATAGCATGATAGCTTTTGTATAGGCAGGAAAAAAAACGTTATAAATAAACGGGGCCGCTGCGATGTAAAGTCCAGTGATAAAAAGCGTGATAATTGTGGATCGGAAAATTTTTTTGTCTAGGTTACGCTTGAGCTCTGTGTTTCCCGTGCTCTCCGATGTTCGGAGAGCAAGCTTTGGAAAGGCGATATCCGGTATGATGCTGAAGAGCGCCTTTAATTGCTCCGGGGGCGCGATAGCAAATGAATAAACGGCGAGCGCACCGGGGCCGATGAAACTATGGAGCAGTATGGCATCGAGATAGTTGGCGATTGTGGATGGGATATTGGTCAGGCTCAAATGCAGGCCGTAGCTGATAGATCCGGCTTCTGTCGGAGCGTCTCGCGGGACTTTTTTTAATGTTCGCAGGAAAAAATAGATATTTGGAATTCCTTCTCCTAAGGAGTACGCGGCCAGAAGGATTAAGAGGCTTGTCGGTCCGTGCGTATTGAAAAACAAAATCATTCCAATGCCGAGTAACATCACCAAGGCATAAAACAACTGGTCACACAAGTTTAAAATTGTTTTTGCCTTGAAAGCTTTTTTTCCGTCGTAGAATGCTCGCCAGTTACCAAGCCCTTCTACGAAAGGGACAATAAGGGACGCAATGACGAATCCCCACGCAAGAGACGTATTACCATTGACATAAAACCCCACCGCAAGTAGCAGGCCGATAATTGTGATCCCGAACGATGAGAAAAATATTAGTCGGCCGCCTGATCTAAAAGTCCCGTCGTAACCGCGGGCTACAGCTCGTGTAATCGCGGTTCCCATGCCGGGCAGGGCGAAGATGCCCGCGATGCTCAAGACACTGAGAATATAGCGGTAATCTCCGTATACACTTTTTGAAAGATACCGTGCATACGCTATCGAAAGCAGAAATGCAATGAAAGATCCTAATATTTTGCCGACTGTAATCCAAGAGCCACTTTTGAGGATGTATTTCAGATCAACTCCCAAAAAGCGCTCAATTTTTGTTACGGTGTAGCGTATCATTTCCTTTCCTCATCGTCCCCAGATAAAAAAGGACGCGGGTTGATGTTAAGGTCTCTGATCGCTTCTTCACTCAATGGATCTTTCTCACATAACAGTCGCGGTAACTGGTCAGAAGTTCCCTGTTGCAATATTCTGAACAGCAAGAACAACATGGGACGAATTGCAAATGTGGGAATCGGTATTAAAGTACGTTTAATGTTTTCATGCGCCATGATACGACGTAGGGTTTCTTTGACTGTTAATATTTCTGGCCCAGCGATCGTGTATGTTTTAAAATTTGTCTCCTCGTTTTCAATGGCTCCGATAATGCTTTGAAGAACATCGTTTTTATGTATGGGAGCGAGCAATGCTCTCTTGTCAGCTAGATACGGAACAAAAAAATTTTTCTCAACAACTCTTGTTAGTTGAGCAACGGCTCCTAATTGAACAGCTTTTCCCTTTGAGAAAAGGTTGTCGTCATATGTCTCCGCGACGCGCAAGATGACGTACGTAAGCCCGCTTTGCCTAATATAGTCTTCGGCTCTTTTTTTTGAAATGCCGTAAGTCCCGCAGTCTGGGCGATACGCGCGCGTACTGACAAAAATAATTCTACGTATCCCAGCGGATTTGGCAGCTTCAACAAGCCATCGTGTTCCTTCAGCATTCACTTTAAAATACAACGAATCGTCGTTTGTATGAGTAATTCCAGCGAGATGGACGATGGTGTCTATGCCTACAAGAGCATCTTTCCACTCGCCGATATTTTCGAGAGAGCCCAGTACCGTATGCTCCGCCGCATTCTTACGAGGTTCCTTGGTCAGGAGGACGATATCATAGGTATTTTTTAGCCGTTCAACTAAGTTTTCGCCAAGAAAACCTCTCCCGCCCGTTATTAAAAGTTTTTGCTTGGGCGGCATTACTAAGTGGCAATTAATTATTTTATTCGATAGAGAGCGATATTTTTTAAGAATTCAAATAGGGCTTTTACGGAAATAAAAGATGCGCGTTCAGGGTTTTTGTAAAATGTAGTTTCCACGATGCCCGTAAGCAGCCGGTATCTTCTTGCCTGTATCATAATTTCTGCATCTATAAACCAATCATTTGATTCAAGACGCAGCTTATCATATGAGGCGCGAGTAAACATTTTTGGTTTTCCATTGATGTCGTTTGGCTCAATGCCCGGGAAAAGAATTCTCATGAGCACATTAAAAATCCGCGAAATGAATATTCTCCACCAGCCATCGTGGCGCGTAACGCGAACTGTTTTGCAAAGGTCGAGGTTCTCGCGTTTAAGTTTTTCATAAACACGCACAAGGTCTTCTGCGGGCATCTGACCATCGCCATCAATAACGGAAAGAATGCGGCCACGAGTGGCGTTAAAACCCGCGCGCATATTCCACCCCATACCGCCTTCGTCAGGCTCAACAATTGGTTTTGTAATCGCGCTGATACGATCGTTCGCTGCTGCAATTTCACTTACCACGCGCGGTGTAATCTCGTCTCGTCCGGGTATATAGTTGCCGACAAGAATAATTTCATAGTCAAGCCCACGGCCATTTAAAATATCCGACACTTTTTTGCTAAAAATGCGCGCGTATTCCCCAGTCCCATAACAGAGCACGACAACAGAAAGTTCGGGTCTAATTACCTCATTCATACGCTCATCCTAACATAAAAAAATCGTCGTTGACTAGCAATGATTTATCAGTAAAAATACTCCATAGGCATGGAAAAATCGTACGAGGCGACATATCACAATTTGGAGGAAGAGCACTGGTGGTTTTGTGGTCGAAGGGACATGATTATGAGACTTGTTTCATCGGCACCAAAAGACTCGCGAATTCTTGAAGTCGGGTGTTCCGGAGGATCGTTGCTGACGCAGTTGAAGGATGCCGGGTATGAAAATATATTCGGAATTGATGTTAGTGCAAAGGCCGTTCGGTTATCGCGAGAAAAGGGCTTGGAAAATATCACAGAAGCTGATGGCAAACAAACAGGATTCTCAGAAAATTATTTTGATATTATCATTGTTTCGGACGTTCTCGAGCATATTAAAGAAGACCTCCAGGCCACAAAAGAATGGCGTCGTATACTAAAACCGAATGGCTTCCTGATCGCATTCGTTCCCGCACACATGTTTTTGTGGAGTGCGCACGACACAGTAAATCATCATATAAAACGTTATTCGAGGAAAGATTTTTTAGCTAGGATAAGGGAGGGCGGATTTTTTATAAAAAAAAGTGGTTATTGGAATTTTTTTCTGTTCCTTCCTATTTTACTTTTACGTGGTATACGCCGTGTAGCTCACAGCCATGAAAGCGAGGCACAGCTTTATAGAGTCAACCGCTTTTCTAATAAAGCACTCTTCGGTTTGCTGTATTTGGAAAACTATGCGATTGCGCATGGGGTTAGATTCCCTCTCGGAGTAAGTCTTTTTTGCGTTGCATACAAACGGGACTATCGAACATCGCATCAGACTGATCAGAAAAGCATTCAATATGATGAAAGAATTTATCGGTACGGATCATACGACGATATAGTTTGGGAGAGCGAGAAGAAAGTTCTTTTAACCGAGCTTCGAATGTTACAAGCAGACGCTGGCACCATCAAATACCTTGATTTTGCCTGTGGGACCGGAAGAATTATTGCCCTCATAGAGCCCTTAGTTTCGCGGGCGATTGGTGTTGATGTTTCTCAGCCCATGCTGAACATTGCACGAAAAAAAATAAAACATTCCGAGCTGATTGAAGTGGACCTGACAGCCAGGGATGTCTTACATGGTCAGAAGTTTGATCTCGTTACGGCATTTCGTTTTTTTCTCAACGCCGAAGATCCGCTTCGTGAAGCCGCGATGGCTCTATTGGCGCAAAAATTAAAAGACGAAAAGAGCATTTTTATTTTTAACTTTCACGGGAATGTTTTCAGCTATCGATTGATCACAAAACTGTGGTATTGGTTCAGTAAAGGTCATCTCAATACAGCGACCTATTGGCAAGCAAAACAGCTTATAGAGAGAAATGGTCTCGTGATTGTTCGCTGGCACGGGCTGGGCTATATACCAAAGTTTTTTTATCGCTATATAAACAACTCTTTCTTGGGTTATCTGGATGCGTTTTTAGCGCGGGTTTCTTTTATAAAATATATTGCGTTTGACTTAATTTTCGTGTGTAAAAAAGTATGAGCGAGCAGAGGGAGCGATTATATTTTCTAAGCATTCTTGCTCTTGGGATTGTTATGAGTATCGCTATCAGTTATTTAAACGACGATATATTTCGAACAAAGCTTACACAATGGGGTGACGACGCCGGTCAGTACAACGCTACCGCCCTCTCACTCATCCATAATGGTTCTTTCCATGATGCGCGTTCACTGTTCTTCGGACGCTGGCAAAAAGGTCCTGGGTATCCAATATTTCTAGCTGTTGTTTATCGGGTGTTTGGTGAGTACCCACTGTCAGCATGGTTGATGCACGTGGTTTTGTGGCTTGCATCGCTTTTTTTGCTCTGGCGCATAGGCAGGCGCTTTTTAAGAAAAGAAGATGCGCTTTTACCGCCACTTTTGCTCGCGCTTTACTGGGGGGCGGCAGTGTATGTCATCAGCATCAACTCTGATCTTATAGCGCTCTTTTTGGTGCTACTCTATACATGGGCATTTTTTTCTTACGGCGATTCATCATCACTGCCACTCGCGCTTGTACAGGGTTTTACGCTCGGGTATCTCGTGCTTACAAAACCAGTCATGCTCTATGCGGTGCCGTTTCTTTTTTTGCTATTCCTAATACATGCTCGGCCGTTACGGGCTAGAAAAGTTTTGCACGTTGTACTTTTATTCACTATAACGATGACAATGATTGGAGCTTGGTCTTTCTATAACCATTCCCTTATGGGTACATATCAGTTGGGGAGCGGCGCACTTACACTTATGCATCGCGCGGATGATGTAAATCTTTCCAGCGCGAGGATTAGCGCTTTCATTATAGCGTCAGCCTTTGGCGACTTTATCGCCGATAAGCTCTATCCCGGATATGCTACTGGAGCCGAACCATTTACTTGGGAGGCTGATCAAAGAGAGAAAGCATATTGGGCGCAGCAACTTCCTGACAAGACAAACGAATACGAGTTGCAGCAAGAACAGTATAAAATCGCATATAGCCTGATTCAACAACATCCGATAAAATTTTTTCTAACCGGATTTATATATATTTTGCGCCTGAACTCTCCAGTAAATCATCGTGGCGTTGAGCTGATCCATACGTTTGTAGGAACGAAAGTTCGGATACCAGACATTCTAAAAATTGTAGCGATGCTTTTCGCGCGTCTCATTTGGTTTCTCTTTCTTGGCCTTGTGCTGTATGGCTTCCGGCAGGTAGCAAGGAATTGGTTTTTATTTCTGCCTATCCTCTTTTTTATTCTATATGTAAACAGTGTGTATGCTCTCGTGAGCCATGCCGAGGCGCGGTACATTGTTCCAATTTTGCCGTTTTATTTTCTACTTGCTACAATCGCATTCCGATTGCTCCGAAAGCAAGAGAATTAATTTTTCCAGTTTTTATGCTATACTAGCTCAAGTCTTATTTCCTTGACAATAAAGGAGGCAATTTCATGCCATGGCCAGTAGAGCCAAATGTACTTCTTCTCTATCCTCCGGCACAGAATTTGCCGGCGGAGGGAATAGATCGTCCCGCGACAATATGCAAACCCAATGGATCACTTGCTTACCCACAGCTTGCCGCGTCTCTCATTGAACACGGAGTTGAGACGCGTATATTCGATGCGTGTGTAGGAAATGAGAAAGATGACCTTGATGCAATTTTTACACACCCGACGAGACTCGAAACGGGCCTATGGAGAACTGGGGTATCTGACGAGCGCATCCTCGAGGAAGTCGCTGACGTAGACATTGTCGGGCTCACCTCACTTTTCACAGACCAGGAGACAATGGTGCTCCGTACGGCGCGTCTCATTAAGAGAGTATTTCCTGAAAAGCTTATCATCGCTGGTGGTGTCAACGCGCGCGCACGGCGTAAGCGTTTTCTATCAAGCAGTGTTGACGTGGTCTGCCTTTCAGAAGCAGACTTCACGATTCGCGAGATTACAGATGCCGCAAAGCATGGGCGTGACTTCTCTCATATCCGTGGAGTTGCCTGGCGCGATGGAGAGAGACCAACCTTGCCACAAGATGTCATACGAGACTTGGATCAACTCCCGATGCCAGCATGGCGCTTGCTCCCACTCGAGCGCTACTGGAAGATTGCTCGCTCCCACGGAGGATTCGAGCGGCCCTTGGGCGAAGAGCACCGTTATGGTTCGATGACCACTTCTATGGGTTGCGCGTTTAGATGTACCTATTGCCATATTGCGGGTGAGACAGAGGGGAGCATATCAGGCCCCATTGGCCAGTACCGTATAAAGTCAGACGATCGGGTGTTACGAGAACTCGAATATCTCAAAGATCTTGGTGTCACAAATGTATTTCTCGAAGACGACATGCTCTTCGGCCATAAAGCGCGCGCGCTCGATCTGCTTCGCAAGATTCAGAATGCCGGCGTTGCAATATCTGACGTAAACGGTCTCAACGTTATACATATGTTCCACCGGGTCGGGCATGGAAGAAACTATGAGCCGGATGAAAAAATCATCGAAGTTCTTGCGGAGGCAAATTTCAGGGATATCGTTCTTGCTTTCGAGTCCGCGACTCCGCGTCTCATCCGACAATATGCAACCAACAAATGGGATCCGGAACATATGGATATCCCGAAGCTCATTCGTATTGCGAAACGCTATAATCTCAAGGTTGGGGGCAATTACATGCTTGGCTATCCGGACGAGACACAGAGTGAAATCGAGGCCACGGTAGAACTCGCGCGACAGCATCGGGCAGCCGGTATAGACTGGTGCAACTTCTATGCAGTTTTACCGCTACCCGGTACCCCACTTTTTGATCTCGCTCTTGAGAAAGGATGGCTTCCCCACGACTTTGACCCAGACCGCATGTCATGGACACGATCCAGTATTACGAACTCCGTCGTATCAGCTAGCAAGATCGAGGAGATCCGCCAAGCAGCATGGCTCGAAATCAACTCTCCGTCGTTCATTGACCACAGAAAAAGTATGGTCGCAGCATTTAGCTAATAGACTACACAAAGGCGCTCCAGCGCCTTTTTATTTTTTGATTATAGACAAAATCTGGAAATAACAGTATAATCGGTTCGGACTTCCTCGAGCAAGGAGCGAAACATGAAAAGACTTACAGTGGGAAGAAGACTGGATCTTGGGCTCAAGCTGTGGGGATACGCGCTTGCTTTGACCGTGCTAAGCCTTATTCTTGCCATCACTGGCGGAATATTGATTCTTGGTAAGGCGAGTGGTTTGGGTACGAGTGTTCTGGTCGCGGGAGCATTCTGTTTTATCCTGTCCCATCTCACATTCTTTATCTCTATTCGCATAGAGCGCCATTGAGTACCTGTATGCATACGGGACAAATACTTGAATGATTGAACGCCCATATAGCGCTTACATCACTTTTTGTTTCGATCGGCATCCTGCTTATTACGAGCCTCTATGTCGGCATTGTCGCTTGGACTTTGTATTACATTCGTGGTCAGTTTGAAGGCCAAGAAAAGAACCGAAAACTCCAAGCCGCGCTGACGATATTTCAGGATTTACAATCAGAAAAAGTTCGCAGTGCCCGAAGGTATATCTACGAAAGTGTCCCGGTGAGTATTGAGGACGTTGAAGAAAGCGAGCTCAAAAAGCACTCGATCGCGTGCGAGGATGCCATCCAGATGTTCCACAGAGTGGGCCTATCTGATAAGGGAAGGTCAAATTGATCCCGACCCCATCCTCGAAAACTACTGGGATGTGATCTGGAGATGTTGGAGAAGAACGGAAGCCCTCATCAAGTGGTTGCGCGAGAAGCGGGATAACCAGGAACAGTTCTTTGCTTTTGAGCACCTTTACCACGTGTGCGAAAAGTACCGGATCGAACACGGCTACTCGGAACCACGGTTTTACTAAGCCGCTTTATGAAGATGGAGCGGCTCTTTTTTATTATTTACGAAATGCATTGCGTGTCATATAGTAGAGTAATTCATTCTATGCGCGACAGTCTCATATTTTTTGGTGTTGTCTTTTTTGCGATTGTAGGCTACTTCGTTGTCTATCACTTTACGCTCGCGAGCGCTGATGAGGGGTATTACGCGCTCGACGCGCTCAAGTGGGGGCGTTTTGGCATCCCCATCGCCGACTACTCAAGCCGTGCGCCGATGCTGTTGTGGCTGATTCGCGTTTCCGTGGGGATGTTCGGTCCTTCACTCTTTACCTTTCGTCTCCCCATCATACTGATTTCGTCTGCGAGCGCCGGGTTTCTTTTCCTCTTAGGGTCAAGATTATTTTCAAGAAAAGTTGGCGTTGTTGCGGGGCTACTCTATGCCGCAAACCCTTATATACTTTGGAATGGGCAACAGATAAAAACCGAGACGCTTCTTATATTGTTTGTTATCGTATCAGCCTTGTTTCTGGTGGAGGGATTTAAAAAGAAGCGATGGTATTTTTTTATTTTGTCCGGCGCGTGTATGGGATTGGGCTACGTTGAGAGGCATTCGGCAGTTGCGTTTATGGCGGCAGGAGGTCTCGCTATTTTGTATAACGCGTACCAAGAAAATACGAAAGTATTTTTTACAATTTTAAAAAATGGCGTATTGCTTTTTGTGGGAGTGGCTCTTGGATTCGCCCCGCTTTTTATATGGGTAGCATCGCATAACGTAGCACGCGCCGTTGACTTTTGGTTTGGGATTGCTGCTGACATCTTGAGACTTCAAGGGGTGCATTATCTGACTCCCAATCCGCTGGCTTCTCAAAGCGGACTTTTGAGCGCCGAGATGGTACGGGCGTGGAGTCTCGCGTTCATAGAAAAGATTGCCGCTCAAGCATGGTTTCTTCTCGCGGGTTTTATTGTTTTTCTCGCATCAATCGTGCAGTTATATTTCCCGAACAAACGCATGCTGGGGCGGATAGTGGCCGTGTGCTCGGTACTCATAGTAAGCAGCGCACTCTTTTTTCACTCAGGATTGATTTTTGTACGCGGTACGTTCCGGCCGTACGTATTTCTTTTTATGACGATCTTTACCAGTCTGTTCGTATACGTTTTTCTGCGGTTTGCGGTTTTCAAAGAACAGTTTCAAGCGCGCCTCTGGATATATAAAAATGAAATAAGCTTAATCGTTTTTTGGATTACTACGCTTATCGCCGCATACTCTTTTTGGACGCCGGGTTATATTCGAGAGCTCATCCCTCCTCTAACATTGGCAACAGCCCTTCTCGTCGTCCTTTTTCCATGGCGCGATGCTCCTAAACTGTTTGCGGCGATCGGCGTTTTCTCTATAGTGGGTCTATACACTACAAGCCTGGCGTGGTATCACAGTCCTCTCACAGGAGGATGGAGCTGGACACGCGAGTCCGTGGACAACGCTTCGCTGTTTTTTGCTGGTCATACGAAGCTTGATGAGCCAGTGCTTACCGCGAACCCCTTACCTGTTTTGATTGCGCGGCGCCGCGTATTTCTCGATATTTATGCGCCGGATATTCCTCTTGCACCTGGCTTTGACCAACGTTTTGGTACTTCCCCCACGCCGCACGAGTTCTATACTGCACTAGCCGCGAATCCGCCAAAGTACGCCGTGGTGGATAGCAGAATGAAAAATTATTTTTACAAGCCGTACCCAGTCATTGAGGAATTTGTTGTATCTCACTACTCTCTTGTCAAAACATTTGGAGAAGGGTCGGAAGAGATTCAAATTTGGGAAAAAATGTCGAGTTTATGAAGTATCACACTAAAGTCTCAATTATTATACCTGCCTACAACGAATGTAATACGATTCGCAATGTTGTTGAGCGTACAAAAAAAGCCAATGTTCTTGGCCTCGAAAAAGAAATTATTCTTGTTGATAACTTTTCGACTGACGGCACAGGGGAAATTATGCAGGAGTTTGGGCGCGACCCGATGATTAAGGTTATTTTGCACGATAGAAATGAAGGTGTTGGGAAAAGCTGGCGCGATGGCATGCACGCGGCCTCTGGACAAATTTTGATCCGTCAGGACGCGGATTTAGAGTACCAGCCGGAAGATTTCCCGCTTATTTTAAAACCGATTTTAGATGGTAAGGCAAAAATTGTTTTCGGCTCGCGGGTGTTGGGTCGCGAGAAAAACAGCTACCAATATAAAACATATTTATGGGGCGGCCTTTTGATAAATAAGATTTTTAATATTGTTTTGAGGACAAACCTATCCGATGTGCTCACTGCCTCCAAATCATTTGAGAAAAGCATCCTAGATAGCTTCTCGCTTGAATGTAATCACTTTGAAATGGAGTCAGAGCTTGTTGCCAAGGCCATCAGGTCTGGGTACAAAATTCTTGAAGTTCCCATTACCTACCGCGCGCGCAGTTTTGAGGAAGGCAAGAAAATCCGCTGGTATCACGCCTATCGCATTCTCATGAAACTTTTGTGGTATCGTTTTGCCCCTCTTTCATGAGCACACTTGGGCGATACAGATCAGAAGTAATAATTTTTTCTATAACGTTTATCGTGCGGATGATTTTTTTTGTATTTTTTTTCGCCTATACGCCCAATTTCCCTTTCATCGGTTCTGATTCGTACAGTTATCTCGATGATGCGCGCGCACTTTACGAGACGCGTCAATTCATACAACCTGAAACCGGCGAGCCTAATAGTTATGAGGTGCCGGGATATCCTCTGTTTCTCGCTGGAGTGGCGAGGGTTTTTCCAAACTCTCTTGCTATACCAGTCATCCAGAATGTGATTATGGGGCTTGGCGCGGTACTGCTTTGGCGCATTGGACTTTTATTCTCGCAAAAGATCGCGTGGACGGCGGCGCTGTTTTTTGCTTTTGAACCCGCGGGAATTTTTTATTCAAACTATATCGTAACTGAACCGCTTTTTATATTCTTTGTTCTTACTTTTCTTTACGTTCTTCTCATATATCGAGATAGTCTTTTTACTGGCGCGCTAGTTCCCGGAGTTTTGTTGGGAATTGCAACAATGGTGCGTCCTGTGGGCGAAATACTTTTGCCGGCAGTGCTAGTGTTTTATCTTGTCGGGAAACACTTCTCTTTAAAGCAAGTTAGCATCTTTTTTGGTGTTTTTCTTGCTGGGTGGCTTGTAGTAGTGAGTCCATGGATGTTTCGCAACAAAGTCTTGTTTGGCCGCGCGGAATTATCTTCGGTTGCAAGTTGGCAATTGTACCATTCGCACGCACCTCATTTTTACGCGTATAAAAATGGCATATCAGAGCGCGATGCCGAGCGTCTTTTTCAGGAGCGACTTGAGATGGTTGATCCCTACATTGAAGAAGTGAGGGCGGGTAAAGTAGGCTCCTTGCGGCACGCTCCATATATGTGGCAGGTTGGGCTCGATTATATCCGGCAATATCCATTCCAATTTGGTCTTTTCCATATCGCCAAAACAGCCCCGTTTTTTATAAGCGATGGTTTGCGACAGATCGCTCGTGATACCCAGTTACACCTTGTACCCGCGATCAATATGAGTAGTCTTGTCTTGCTGGGTGACGCCAAAGGATTATTAAACGCACTCACAAAAGATCCGACAACTTTTATTCTTTTTTCCGTTGGGTTCCTTTTTTGGCTTGGCATAAATATTTTGATAGTTATTGGGAGCGTAGCTATTCTTCGTTCAGCTAAGGGCGCATTGCGTGCGCTCGCACTTTTTTTACTGTTAGCGATTCTGCTTACTGCCTTGGTCGCTGGTGGGGCTGTAGCCCACCCCCGCTATCGTTATAGCGTAAGTCCATTTATGTTTCTTCTTGCGGCAGTGGGGCTTTCGGAGATCAAAGCGCGACGACAGATATTGACTTTCAGGCGCGTATAGTGTTTATTAGAACTTATGAAGGTAGTTATTCTCTGTGGGGGGAAAGGTACACGCCTTCGCGAGGAGACTGAGTTTCGTCCTAAACCTTTAGTTATGGTGGGCGATCGGCCGATCCTGTGGCACATTATGAAATTGTACTCTCACTACGGGTACAATGATTTTATTTTGTGCCTTGGATATAAGGGTGAGATGATCAAAGATTATTTTTTGAATTACGACGAGCTTGCGCACGATTTTACACTTCAGCTGGGATCGGGTAAGAAAACAATTCATCACCACGAAAACAAAACGCCGAATTGGAATATTACGTTTGTTGACACGGGTCTTGAGTGCGACACCGGAAGCCGCATCGCGCGTATCAAAAAATACATCGGTGAAGATGAAAACTTTTTACTTACCTACGGTGATGCCGTTGCAAACGTAG
>CAZZGX010000016.1:0-12388 GCA_964653715.1 uncultured Candidatus Saccharibacteria bacterium | reverse complement strand
ATTGAGACATCAAGATATTTTATAAATCGGCTTATAAACTTTTCAAAAAGTCTATCACTTTTTATATCCAGATCTACATCAAAATTGGAAAGATTGTCTAGAGGATCCCCTTTCTCAATGGGATCTACGGTTTCTTGAGCAAAAGAAGCATTATTTTGTTCAACAAAAACAGCTGAATGAGCCTTGGGGATTTCAGCGTAAATATCGAGAAGAGTTTTTTTCGAAAGACGTTCTGCTGTTTGGCGAGCAATATACTTTCGAACACCTTCTTTTGTAGTGTACCAGTTTCTACCAATCTTTCTAGATTCGATTTTTCCTTTTCTACAGAGTAAACTTAAATATTCCGCACTATAGGGGGTGTTTTTAGCAGCTTCCGTGATCGAAATATAGTTTTCTTTTTTTCCTTTATTCACAAGGGATTATATTATCCGATATGATATCGGATAATCATTCTTTTATCATAATGCGAATAAAAAAATAACCCCATGATAAAAAGAGGTTATTTGCCTTGTTTCTGTGGATAATTCAAAAGTACTTTTATATTGAAAAAAAATATTTAGCAATGTTTTTCGATCATAATTTTATAGATTAAGTTTAATCAACTATCATAATAATACTAAATAATCTAGGAGTTAGCATTTATAAAGATTGATATATTTATAATGTTTATAATGGCCATATTTTAATCAGTGGTGTACCAAGAATGAAGCGAATGTCCACAAGACCAACGCCATTTTCATAGTCTGAATCCCCTAGAACATAATATTCATGGGCATCTAGATTACCAACATCTGACGTTGATCTTGAAACATTACTAAATATAGGTAGTTCCTTCGTTATTTGCTCTGATCCATTGATTTTTAGTACCCCATCATTAATTGCTATACGTTCTCCGGGAAGAGCAGCTACTCTTCGAATCAAAGCTCTCGAATAGTCCTTTGTATCTCGAAAAATCACGATATCACTTCGATTATAGATACCTTTATAGGATGGAAGGCGATTAACGATGATTACATCGCCTTTGCGATACTCTGGAAGCATCCCATCATCTGTGACTTGGTAGGGCAATAAAACAAATATATGAATGAGTAGCGCAAAAAACGTAGCGAAAGCTATAATCTTGAGAAAATCGAATATTTGTGTCACATATATATCATACTATGAAACTCGTATCCGTCTATCCAATAACCCTGCTACCGCAAAAACTATACGGGCCATTTAGTTATTTCTCAAAAGATGCCGCCCCTACTCATTCTTTAGTAGAGATAAATTTTAGCGGGAAAAATATACCCGCGATTGTAGTGGAATCACAGCCGCTTACGCTCCAAAAATCAAAAATTAAGAACAATAGATATGCGTTGAAAAAAATTAGTAAAATTATCTCGCCATATCCGCCATTCCATCCGTTTCTCATCTCTATAGCTGTTGAAATGAGTAAGTACTCCTTGGAACCCGTAGGTTCAATCTTAAAAACGTTTGTCTCATCATCGCTTCTTGAAACATCGTCCTTTTCTTCTCAACGCGTGTCTCCGCAAGCTCATTTTCAAGAACGCCAATCGGAGGCAGTCATCGGTACGCTTGAAGAGCGTATTTCGCACTATAAAAATGTGATCCGCGAAGCATTCGCAAAAAAGAAATCGGTGATACTTTTTGCTCCTACGGTTAAGATCGCCGAGTACCTGTACGCGGAGCTTAGCGTATTTCAAAAAACCACTTTTCTTATTCACGGCGTAATTTCAAAAAAAAACTTGCGCGTGAGTATGAGCGCCATTCAAAATCTTTCCGTCCCCTCTCTTCTTATCGGCACAGTTGGCGCTCTAGGATATATACAAGGACACGAGGGAGTTATTATAATAGAAGACGCTGACAGTCGGCACTATATACGGCACGAGCGTCCGAGCATACATACCACAGTCGCAATACAAATGATCGCGCTGGAAATTCAAGCAAAACTTATAACCGGAAAATATTTTCCATCGCTTGAAGATTTAAAAAATAATGTTCGACTCAATTATCTCTCGTCTAGGCGCGTAAAACTGCCAGGAAACAGGCTCGTAGATCTCTCGAAAGAAAATTTTACGCCGTTGTCTCCCCGCTTTGTTTCTCTTTTGAACGATGAGCAAGACCGGTGCATCATTTTTACTTCCCGCAAGGGCTTTTACTCTTTCCTTGTTTGCAAGGACTGCAACACGCTTGTTACGTGCCCGACTTGTAAAAGGTCTTTGGTATTGCATGCCTCGCGTGATCGCTATTATGCCTGCCATTACTGCGACAAAACCTTTCCAACTGGAATGGCCTGCAAAAATTGTCAGAGCTGGAACCTACATGGGTACGGAATGGGTACCGAACGCGTATACAAAGAAATTAAAAACAGCGTTCCTTCCCGCCCAATATGGCTCTATGATGAGGAAACGGCTCCCACGCGCAAACGACAAAAAGAAATCCGAGAGGCATTCTTCTCGTCGCGTGACAGCATTTTGGTTGGTACCGAGCTTATTCTTGAAGACCCAAAACTCGTAGCAAACCGAGTGCTTATAGCGCATATCGATAATTTATTTTCTGTGCCAGATTTTAAAATGAATGAAAGAATTCTGACACTCCTTTCAAAATTAGAAGAGCGAAGCAAAGAATTCCCGCTTCTTTTACAAACACGTTTTCCTCAACATCTCTTGTTTCGATATTTTTTAGAAAATAATACAAAACGACTTCTTGAAAAAGAACTCGCGGAACGCAAACAAGAAGCTCTGCCTCCCTATACCGCTCTCGTAGTGGTATCTTTTGCGGCAAAAAATAAAAAGGATCTTGATATAAAAATTGCCGAACTTCAAAAATCACTTGCCTCGTTCATACCCGGTGCAGAATCGTTGCCGATTCTTTCTCATAACGGTACCACGTCCGTTCTCATTTCTATTGAAAAAACCGCCTGGCTCAAAGAAAGTGATGGGCTCAAAAAAATATTTTTCGAACATATTGACACGTGGAATATTGTAGTAGACCCTGATAGCATCATATAGTAGTATCATGCCACAGAAAATAATTACTATTGGAAATCCAGTACTTCGAAAAAAATCGCATCCAGTCGAGCGAAAAGATTTTGGATCAAAGGAACTCCTTAAAATAGTCAAAAACTTGTCTGACGCCCTCCGTATCACAAGCGACGGCATTGGTATCGCGGCGCCGCAAATCGGACTTCCCCGTCGCATATTTATCGCTTCCGAAGAAGCGCTCGCAATTGATCAAGAAGCACCTCAAGAAGACCAGAAGAAAAAATGGGAATATTATGTCTACGTCAATCCGGAGGTAATAAAAAAATCAGCTAAAAAATTGAAGGCGACCGAAGGGTGTCTTAGCGTGCCGGGAAAATACGGCATGGTAGTTCGCGCGGAAAAAATAAGAGTGCGCGCATTTGACGAGCACGGTAAAAAATTTGAGCGCGGAGCCTCCGGACTATTCGCGCGGCTCCTCCAGCATGAAATTGACCATTTAAACGGCATCGTCTACATCGACCGCGCGGAAAAAATATTTGACGTTCATGCCAAATAATCCAAATATTGCTTTCTTTGGAACGCCCGACTTCGCGCTCCCAATTCTTAAAGCACTGCTGAAAATATCCCCACCGATATTGGTTATATCGGCGCCGGACGATTCTCAAAAAAGCCTTTCTCCCATAGCACAATGTGCCAGAAAAAAAGGAATACGAACGCTTGCCCCTCAAAAAATGACAGAAAATATCTTTGAAGGAAATTCTTTTGATATATTTATTATCGCGGCCTATGGGAAAATTTTACCGAAGCATATTCTCGAAATCCCGCGCCTTGGGACACTCAACGTCCATCCCTCACTCTTGCCAAAATATCGCGGCGCATCTCCTATCCAAGCTAGTATTGTACATGGAGACACCAGAACGGGCGTAACAATAATCAGCGCTGACGAAAAAGTTGATCATGGGCCTATTCTAGCCCAAAGGACTGCCCCCATCTCGCGGGATGACGACGGACTCTCACTCTCCAAAAAATTAGCGAATCTTGGCCGAGATCTTTTGCTTGAGATACTGCCAAAATGCCTTGCCTCTTCCCTTGAGCCCAAAGAGCAAGACCATGAGAACGCGACTTTTACCAAGCTTCTTAAAAAAGATGACGGCAAAATTAACTGGACAATGAGCGTCGAAGAAATTCATCGGCACATCCGCGCGTATCGAGTGTGGCCAACAAGCTGGACAACTTGGGAAGGAATACGGATAAAAATTTTAAAAGCGGAGATTGATGGCGTCTCACGTTTGGCACCAGGAACATTTGTAAAGCTTCCCAACAAAAAACTTGGGGTTGCAACTCAAGACAGACTTCTTCTTATCGAAGAGCTACAGATCGAAGGGAAAAAACCGATATCGGCCTCTGCTTTTCTGAACGGCTATGGCAGGAAACTGCTTTCTTTATAACTGCTTATCCAGCGGACAAAAACATGTTGTCCACAGTTTTTTACCAAGCTATGCAAAAAAATCGCCCAGTCGTTTTGACCGAGCGATTGATCCGGCTATGTATGCCTATAGATCGTCACTTTTTGTTCAAGACAGTCCTCGGTATCCCACTCCGTTTCAACCTTGACATGCTCGGCCCTATGTCCTTTTACAAGAGAGCGTACTTTGCGTTGCTGTTGTCCTCTGAGGCTGAAGTATTTGAATTGAGCGCTGAGATGTAGCACGGAATACGAAACAATATTCTTTGTCAATGAACCAAACCGCCCTATCGTGACAAAAAAGTTGAGCTCGTGCGCTGAGTACACGCATCCCCCATCCGAAAGACAGGGACATCTCGCTTTCCCCGCGATAACTCGCGCTTTGATGAGATCGCGTGGTTGTACCTGCGTTATGAGAGAATGTCTACGCCGAGAAAGATAATAGACGTTTTCTTGCCTGCCAGAGACAAGGCGCATAAAAGCCCCCTTTCTTTGTTAAGTACTTTTCCTAATATCTTTGTACAAGAAAAAACCCTACAACTCAAGCTCCTCCTCGGGTATTGATGTGGCCGAGGTATCCGTTTTGGGAGCCAAGGTGTTCCCCTCCCCCCTCAAATCGCCTGATCCCCCATATTACTGGGACCGGTGGCATTGGGAATCAAAATCTGGAGAGTGCGCGGGGGCATAGATCAACGTCGCTTTTGCTTTCGGTACTGGCGAAACATTTCGATGAAAGGCGGGGTGGCGGAGGCAACAATAATTACAATAATGATGGGGAGTAAAAAACGATCAATCCCGGGAACTGATCGCCCGAGCAAATACCCAAGTGAAACAAGGCCTATCCCCCACAAAATGCCGCCCAAGATGTTGTAGAAAAGAAATTTAGGATATCGCATTTTACCAATGCCCGCCACGATAGGCGCGAACGTCCGCACGACCGGCATAAAACGCGCGAGCACGATGGTTTTTGCGCCGTAGTGTTCGTAAAAATATTCGGCGCGCTTGAGATGATCTTTATGGAAAAAAAACGAATCTTCGCGCCGAAAAATCCTGTGACCAACCCGCCGGCCAAACGCGTACCCCACGCTATCGCCTAAAACCGCCGCCGTAAACGTGAGAGGAATGAGAACAAAAATATTTAAAATTCCCTGCGAGGCAAGAATTCCCGCCGTAAAAAGAAGCGAATCGCCGGGCAGGAAAAAACCGATGAGAATACCTGATTCAGCGAATACGATGAGAAACATTCCGAGATATCCGACTGTTTGGAGAAGATGAACGGGATCAAACATATTCTACATCCTATCATCCGCCCGAGAGAATAAAAAGGGCTCTTTTTTATTTTGCAACGCGCCAACTCCCTTTTTTAAATACGAGAAAACCTTCTTTTGTAAGATCGTGAAGTATTTCTGCGATTAGTTTCTGTGATCGGTAATCTAAAAGCGCTGGGTCTCTATACACAAAATTGTAAAAATCGCGCGCTCGAGCCGACCCACGCTCCAATAAAAATACGAGGAATCTTGCCCGAGCGTATCGGCGCGAACCCAAAAACTTTGACTGGCGGAGATAATGCCGGCTCTTGCGATTTGGATTTGAAACTTTTTTCAGCCCAAGCGCGCCATAATCCATCAGCGCCCAGTACCAGCGGCGGGGGTTTTTGTGATCAAGCGTCATTTTGATTTTTTGAAGAATTGCCAAGTCGGAAACTTTTTTTGCGTGTGAAAAAAAGAAATGGATAAAAACGCGGCGGATATTCGTTTCAAGAAAAACTTCTGGCATGTTCCAGCTAAATGTTCGCAAAGCACCCGCGGTGTACGGACCAACTCCGGGAAGCGACCGAATCGCCTCAAAATGCTTTGGGAATCTCCCTCCAAAGTCGTTTTCAATTTTGAGTGCAGCGCGTTTTAGATACAACGCGCGACGATTGTATCCGAGGCCATGCCACTCTCGAAGAACATCTGATACCCCCGCGCCCGCAAGAGATTTTGACGTTGGAAACTTTTTCAAAAAACTTTTGTACTTAGGGACAACGCGATCCACTTGCGTTTGCTGAAGCATCAATTCAGAGACAAGAATACGATAGGGACTCTGTGTTTTGCGCCACGGCAAACTATGCCGACCATTGGCGCGGTAAAAATCGAGAATCGTTTTCTGAAAGGCGTGAATACCCGCCAATTAATATTCTTTGCCGGTCATCGGAGAAATGTTTCGCTCGGGACCATTATCTCTATAGCGGGTAATAAAATCACGAATTCGTTTTTCGTCAAAACTGCCGTCCGAGCTTAGGTTAAACGTGTCGAGTCTTTGCCAAGCCACCACCGCGATATCGGTATCGTTTGCGGAGCGCTGGGTAAGAATCAAAAGCGGCTCGCTTTTTGCAATTGCTATGAGCTTGTCTTTGGCGACAGACGGAATCGAGGGCTTATACGAAATCCAAATGCGCCCATGTTCGAGTGAATGAATAAGCCCTTCGTCTGGTTGAGTTTTATCGTAAATGCCATCACGCACGGGATTTGCCCAGTGGGGACCGGAGGTCGGGGGGTTAGAATTATACAGAATGTGCGGGGAACCATCTGGAATATGTTCTCTGCCTATATTGGCGTATTCTTTTGAAAAATCGCTTCCCAGCGAAGACGCCGGCTTTGAAAACGCTCTCCAAATCCAGTACCAGCCTCCTCCTAAAAGGAGTACAACGATAACCCAAGTCAAAATCTTTTTATAGAGCCGCGTACGGCGCCGAAAGTCGATTTCACGTTGTTTTTCGTCACGTCGCCGGTTACGTTCTTCTTTTTTGTTGAAGGTTGGCTGTGGTTCTTCGCTCATCTTTACTATATTACCGAGAGACGACTATTTGTGCAACGCTTTATGGGCCTGCACGCGATACTTACAATACTCACAATCAGCGTTTTGTGCGGGGAAAACATCACTTCGCAAACACGAGGCAATTTTTTTAATTGTTCCCTCAATCCATCCGTCATCTCCCTTGTACGGAATTATTTTTACGTTAAATTCGAGCTTTCCATCAAACGCTTCAGCGTCGCGCCGGCCGTTGGCATAGACAAAATACCCGACGTCAGAAACCGTAAATCCGTTTCGGCGCAAAAGCCATTGATAAATTTCTATTTGCCGTTTGTATCCCTGTTGCCAATCGGCATTAATATCCACTTCGCTATCCTTAGATGTCGCTTTGTAATCAACCACGTGAAGCTCCCCTTTGGGACTTACCCAGACATCATCCACCGCGCCCGTCAGCAAAAAATTTTCAGGCTCGTAAAGATATTGCACGCCCACAAAATTTTGCCGCCAGCGATCCAGTTCCGCGTGTTCGTAGGGAACCGCGTCAATCCCATATGCCTCCATCAATGGATGCTTTTCGCCTTGCGCCCGATGAACGTCAAACTCCTTTTTGAGAAGATGATCAACGGCTGAATTCAAATTGAAGGGATATCCCGCGGGTTGGCGCACTCCGAGCCTCACATCGAGATAAAAGCAAAGCGGACAGCGCACAAAGTTTTCAATCTTGGTGCGCGAGAGCTTTTGCGGCTTTGGGCTATTTTTGGTCTGCACGGAGGGCGAGAACTTCTTCGGCATGTTCTTTAGGCTTAACAGTTTCATAAATCTTGGCAATTTTTCCATCCGGATCAATCAAAAATGACATGCGGCGCGTTCCCATATATTCGTGCCCCATAAATTTTTTCTTGCCCCAAACACCGTAGGCATTAACAATTTTTTTGTCTTCGTCGGCAAGAAGAGTAAACGGCAAATCATATTTTTTAACAAATTTGTCATGGCTTTTGACTGAATCGATGCTGACGCCCAGAACAACCGTCTTTGATTTTTTGAAATCAGCATAGGAATCGCGGATGGAGCAGGCCTCTGCCGTGCAACCGGTCGTATTATCCTTCGGATAAAAATATAAAAGTATCCACGAGCCACGATAATCCTTGAGCGAGTGTTTGTTGCCGTCCTGATCCGAGAGAGAAAATTCCGGCGCTTTTTGGCCTTCTTTGAGAGTCATATCTCCTTATGATACTCGTCCCTAAACCCGCAAGCAAACCAAGGAAATACTTGCTGTAGACAAATCAAATTTTCTATGCTATAATGAACAAAGATTGATCTCCAAAACAAAAGAAAAGGAGGGAGAGGATGGAAACTTTAAAACTGTTTGGTCAGACGTTGAGCTTCGCGATGATACTCTACATCGGGATGGGAGCATTCGGCTTGCTGCAAGTTGCGGCAGGCCAAAACGTGGCATTCGTCACATTCTTCCACTGGCCGTGGCAGCAACTCGCCCGCTGGCTGGGGTATCTGTGACTATCCAAAAAGTTGGCGAATCACGCGACGGCATCCGGTACGACGTACACATCGATCAATTTGTCATCCGGTTCATGGCACTGGATAGCACCGGGCGGATCATCATGATCTCGAAAATGGATGTCAACCGGAATCGGGGGCGATGCAATATACCCGAACTAGTCTACAAAGCAGCTCGACACGCTGTGCGAGAGCAATTTTACATCGACTACCCGTACGCAAGAATACGCGCACGCAGGCGCAATCCTGCGCAACTCTCTCTCCTCTAGGTCTCAAAACCCGTATCGACGACGTCATGTCGGTGCGGGTTTTTAAATTCCATAGCTTGCTGTAATCGTACTTACAAAACTTGGAAGGACGAAGAGGAGTCCGATGAGAGGCAAAACGATGACGGCAACGCTGATGATGAGCGTCCAGAGAAAATACTTGCGCATTTTTTCCACTGACTTGTACACCGCATCAATCTTCTCCTCGCTCCTTTTTAGCCGCTCGAGCACTTCATTCTCCATGATTCTATAATACACGAGCGCACAAACCGCGCCAATTGATTTTTCTGCTCTTTTTTGCTATATTCAAAAACGGACTTCTTCTCGAGGAGGGGCGGAAAAGATGACAACTGGAATGACTGAGGCGGATCTTGCTTTTTTTGCCGATGCGAAAAAAGCAGGAGTAATCGAAAAAATCAATGCAGATTGTATCGATGTTTCAGAGGGACTGATTCTTTTTGCCTGTGGCGATTGTGATCGAATCGACAACCTGTACAGCTGGATACGAAAAATTTGCCGCGACAAAAAAATTACTCCCCGTCTGCATCTCTTGACGCTTAACGGCGGCGGCCTTCTTTTGCCATCAGAATCGAGAATAAATGGTTCGAATGAAGACCTAGTTCTCATCAAACACGCAAAAGCGGCGATGGAAATGGAAGGAATCCGATCTGCCGTCCTAAGTGTTCATTACCCATGCGAAGTAGCTGAGAGCGCGGGACTCTGCCTCAAAAGTGTATGCCGCTACATCGCACTCGGAAAACGCCGCTTGAAACGAGATATCCGATCGATAGATAAGGTGTATGCCGGCCTTCACATGGATTTTGGAGACGCACAAAAAACCTATGGCGTCCACACGAAAGAAATGACGGCATTCATTCGCGGATATCAACCGCTTACCGCGACTGTTTAACAACGGTGCCTAAAGCCCCATCTTGGGGCTTTTTTATTTTACTTCAAAAATCTTTTCAGCCTGCATTGAGAATGCACATGATTTGTCCCAGCAGTATGTCTCATGTTATCGTAATACTTGGATAAAGTGAAGGAGGCGTCATGAAAGCGCATTGGTACGGCTCGGGGCCTTTTGAAAATAAATACTATGTATGTTACCAAAGAAAAGTTCATCTTGTCTTAGTACGCTGTGGCAACGGGCAGTTAGATATAGATCACGACCCAATGTCACAGCCTATCTTCTCGAAGTGTGACGGCAGCTGCTGCGAAAGAGAAATATACTTGCCAGATGATGTAATGCGATTAATCGGGGTATTGCTTGAGCAGTGGGAACACGGTGTGTAACCAAGTAATTTTTTAGCGAAAAGACCTAATAAAAACTTAGGTCTATTTTTTTATCCGTATACCTATACCGTCAAGTATGGATCAGCAATTTACTACAGTATACTGTAGTAGTTATGTACTCTTTATATTTTACTTCTTAGCGCCGCGGGATCGATCTTCTTTTACCGGCATATTCTTCAGAAAATTCCATCGTCCCTTTCCCATCGGAGGCATACCCATTCGTACAGCTCTTTCGAGAACGCGCCAGAACTCTTCTGCCTGCTTTTTTGACTTAAAATAACGCGATACTAAGGGAAATTCATTCCGCTTAGTCATCCGCCAATATTTGCTTGTGGTTACGGGACTTATCTTCAAAATCCTTTCTATGGTCTCGAATGAATATCCTTTTTCGACCATAAAAATCATGGCTAGACGTTTCGCTATCATAATGCGTTCGGTTTGCGTTAGAAGTTCTTCTAATAACCTTCGAGCTTTCTGTTTAGTACGGACGGCAGCAAAAATTTCTATAAACTCTTCAGACATCTTAAGAAAAACATGCTTTTTCAACTTTCGGCCAGATACGTGAGGCATCTGATAATACTACAGTATACTGTAGTTATATGCAATGGAACACGGTAAGTAAGCCTTATTTTTTTATCAGACCTTTTAAAATCTTTATATTCTTCCGATCGGGGCCTTCGTTTTTGAAACCCGGCACCTCAAGAAGCCACGGGGGCTTCTGAAAATCGGGATGGTTGATGAGCGCCCGAAACCCTTCAAGCCCAATGTAGCCCCGACCGATGTTTTCATGCCGATCATGGTGTGAATTGAATGCCGTTTTTGAATCGTTGACGTGCAGTGCCAAAAGCCGCCTAAATGTAATTGTTTTTTTGATCTGTAGTGCAAGCGCGTCCACGGTTTCAAGCGTATACCCTTCGATAAGTCCCGACTCAAACGCGTGGGCTGTATCAAAACAAACGCCGACGCGCGACGAGCCAACTCCTTTTATAATCAAAGCAATTTCCTCAAGCGACGCGCCGATCGATTGACCTCCGCCCGCGCTATTTTCGATGACAAGCATACTCTTGCCGAGCACTTTTTTTAAAATATCTTTCAAGGCGGAGACAACAACTCGAAACGCTTCCTCTCTGGGCATTTCTTTTCCCGAACCTATGTGAAAAATAAGTCCGCGGGCATTGATTGCGTTTGCGATTTTTAAATGAGCTCCGAGAAGCCTTGCCGACATCGCGCGTAAAGACGCCTTGGGGCTCGCGAGATTTGCAAGATAGGGCGCGTGAAGAAATACTGGACCCATTTTGGCGCTCTTTGCCTCGGCACGAAATTTGGCAAAATCTTCTTCAGTATGCGCGGTCACGCTCCACTGGCGCGGGGAAGAACCGAATATCTGAATGGCTTCAGCCCCGATTGCATTCGCATTTGCTATCGCGTTCCAGAGTCCCCCTGCCGCGGATACGTGCCCGCCGATCAATACCTTGGCCATTAATTCGTCTTGAAACCCATCCGGCCCTTTGGTTCTTCCGCGGGCGTCACTGACCCGTGCACGCCTTCGTACACCGCCATCTGCTCGGAAAGTGCGGCAATAAGGCGTTTTGCGTGCCCAGGGCTCAAATATACCCGGGAGAGCAGCATCCACTCACGCGGCATATGCATGTTGAAAAAATCGACGCGAAACTCCTCTTTCGTATGCGAAATCTGGGCGATATTCGAGTAAACGCCCTTGAGATCCGCATCTCCCCCGCTAATATGAATTTGTTCGGCATTTTGTTCCATATATAACACTCTAATATGAACTTGCGAGAAAGTAAAAATCCATTTCTTTTTTGAACATAACTCCTTCTTTTTTGAGCAATCTTCTTTTTTGTGCGAGGCCGCGGTTGAATCCGCGGAGTTTGCCATCTGAACCGATGACGCGATGGCATGGGATTTTCGGATCAAAATTTTTGTTGAGAATGTTGCCAACTGCACGGTATGCATACGGAGATTCTGCTTTACGCGCAACATCACGGTAAGTCACAATCTTCCCTCGCGAGATTTTTCTTACGACAGCGAGAACGCGGTTACGAAAT
>CAZZGX010000015.1:0-13704 GCA_964653715.1 uncultured Candidatus Saccharibacteria bacterium | reverse complement strand
GAAATCCGAACCTTTTTTGAGCAGAACTGACGGCGCGCTTCGCGCGCCAAACTAAACGCTCGGGCGGGCAAAAAGGAAGGGGGTTGGGGGGAAGGAATTTTTGCCCGCTCTCGCTTTCCGCCGCCGCCGAATTTCGTATTTCGCTTTGCGAAATACGCCGCCAAGAATTTTGTTTGATTAAATTCATTTTATTTGGTAGTATAGCAATAAGGGTACTAATCTCATTTACTACTATACTACCAAAACTTTACAAGTATGACAAGTGGAAAAACAATCAGCGAAAATCTAAAGAAAGCACGAGCTAAACTTGGCTTAACGCAAGATGATTTAGCCAAGAAAGCGGATATAAAATACACAACGCTTACCAAAGTCGAAAGCGGTGTTGTTAATAAGCCAAGCGTTCAAACTATGGCGAAAATCGCCAAAGCGTTAGGCGTTTCAATTGAGGATTTGATAAAATAATTGTTGTTGCAAAAAGTGTCGGGGGGGGATAAACTATAAGTAAGGTTGCGTAAAAAATAATTAACTAATTTTTAATATATTATGGTCAACCAACAACTGCTTAATTATATCAAGCAACAATTACAACAAGGTATAAGCAAAGAACAAATTAAAAGTTCTCTTATGACTAAGGGCTGGCAAGCGCAAGATATTGATGAAGGTTTTAACGCCATTAATATCTCTGCTCCGCCAGAGCAATATTCAAATTTTTCAACTAAAGCACCGACGAAAATATGGAAAGTTATCTTAGCCTCTATTGCTGGTATATTACTTGTTGGGAGCGGGGCATATTTTGTTTCTCAAAAACTTTTTAAGCCAGCAGAAAAACCTGGTATTGAATCACCTCAATTAACTCAAAAATTTCAATTAAATTTAGACATAAGAACACCGAAAGATACTTATAAGGTTGGTGAAAAATTCACTGGCGGAAAATATTTACTAACTTATAATGGAGATTCATTTAAAACGATTGTTTTGTACGCAAAATCAAGAAAGGGTTTTGAAGACAAAGTTGCATACAGCAAAGCGGCTGGGAATATAAAGAGCGGCGATTTTGATTCCAACCCTGGACTTAGAGAAGCATTACAGGGCTTTAAAATGGATAAAACTGGATTTGAAGTTGGCAAGGATTCCTTCCAAGAAGCTGGAGAATACATTTTCACTATATCGGTGTATAGATGTTCAGATATTGGACTGGAGGATAAAGATTGCTCAGCCAGTATTCCTACAGAATTTATTTTGAAATTTAAACCATTGGACTCCATCTCAAAAATTATTTTGGTTATCGCTGAGGCCTCCAAAGAAGAGACGACATTACCAACTCCGATAGAAGAAATCACAAAAGGGACAGTATTAGATTGTATTGGTGTTGAAGATCCTCAATGCACTTTAAAATTTTTAGATTTGTTTACGAAAAATCTTCAATTATGCAAAGCGTCCAAGGGAACAACCCCCATTGGTTGGGAGCCGGTAATGGGCTTATTTAGGGGTTATGAAATTTTAGGAATACAAAATAATTTATGCGTAATAAACTTTTGGTTTCTAAAAACGAAGGATATTCCGGCTACGCTTTTAGACAAACAAATGACTTGTAAGTATGGAGCTTCCGAAAGAACTATTGAAAAAGTTGCCAAAGGAGAAAATTGCACAGGCCCTCTTTTAGAGGAATTTGATAAACTTCTTGGGCAATAATAGATTTTTTCACTGCCAATTTTTGCAAATTTATGAAGATAGTCAAAGAAACTTCAGATTTAATAATACTCAAAGACAGAAATATTATTGTCTATATTGTGGGAATAATATTTCTACTCGCTGGTATCATGGTAATTCTTAAACCAGACTTTTTCTCTAATCAACCTCCCTTGTGGTCAGGTTTTGTGGGAATTTTGCTCGGTGGTTTTGTTGTCGCTGTTGCGAAAAGTACTACGGTTAAACTTGACAAATCAATTAACAAACTTTCATTTTTGCGAAAAGGGTTGATAGGCCAAAACAATCAAGATTACGACCTAAACCAAATTAAGGAAGTTGAATTGTCAGTAGCTTACAATGCTTCAAGAAAAGGTGGCGGATATTCATATCACTTAGCTTTTGTATTTAACAGTGGTGAGATTGTTCCGCTTAATCCAGGCAGTTCGTCTATTATAAGAGTAATGGGGCGACAGATAATTCCAGAAAAAACTCTCGGAGCAAGAATAGCGACTTTCTTAGGTATTCCATTCCAAGAAAGACGACCGCCTACGGTTAGTGAAACTTTATCAGCTGTTTCTTCGGCTATTCAAAGTGCCGCGGAGAAAGAAACAGAAAAACAGAAAAAAATTTGATATTCTTATCCGAAGACGGCGCGCCAGTTTCACTGGCACGAAATTCGGCGGCGGCGGAAAGCGAGAGCGGGCAAAAATTCCTTCCCCCCAACCCCCTTCCTTTTTGCCCGCCCGAGCGTTTAGTTTGGCGCGCGAAGCGCGCCGTCAGTTCTGCTCAAAAAAGGTTCGGATTTCGTCAAACAAACGCACCAAAACAAAAAAACCTTCATTGAGAGGGTTCTTTTGTTTTGGTGCGGTCAGGGGGAGTCGAACCGGATTTGCACGCCACTGGTTCGAGTGCAAATCCGCGACTTCGCTGAAGAGGCAAAGCGACTCCCCCTGACCGCACATTACAGAACGTTCGAGATTTTGATACGAACCTCGACTCGAAAAAAGTTCGCGCAAAGTATATAATCAGGGCACCAAGATAGTATGCCGCGGTGGCGGAACGGTTTACGCAGAGGACTTAAAATCCTCGGCCCGAGAGGGCTTGTGGGTTCGAATCCCACCCGCGGCATTATATAATATAAAAGGGATTCGAACGCCCCCGCATTTGCGGGGGCGCGGGGTTTACGATAGGCAAACCGATCCCCACCCGCGGCATTATGTCATAATAAGGGGTTTTTTTTGAATCTTTTTCTCGAATCTAGGGATAGAAAATAGATTGGACAAGATTGATGATGACAAAGACAAGAAGCATAATGACGAAACCTACAAGGCTCCAGACAATATGCCGCTTGCCGACCGTCACTCCCTCTTCGCTGTCGGAATTTGCGATAAACCGTATTACCCCGACCATAAAGATGACAATCGCAAGCGGTATAAGAAACTTCAGAAAGGGATTAACGATTCCTTGCTTGACTCTTTCGATAATAAACTCAAACGTTCCGGGCGCCGCGGCTAAGAGTGAATGAGGATTCGGCATGCCAGTGGCACTTTAAAGGGGTCGTGGGATCGGAGTTGTATTTTCTCCACTGAGGTTCCCGGTACCAAGGATAGTATCCACGAGAATGTTGATGATGGCATTGATCGTAAGCATGAGTACGATGCCGATAAGACCATACATGATAAACTGACGGCCCTTTTTCACTTTTTCTTCGTCGCCCCCAGAAGTAATATAGCTGAAAATCCCGAAAATCAAGATAAAAACTGCCAATACTACCAAAACCTGAACGATGCTGTTGAGAATCGGCTTGAGACCGGTTTCGAGAAATTGCTGAAGCGGAATCGCATACACTGCGATGGGCAAGATAAGGGAAACGAGTGAGATAAGGGATATTTTGTATTTATTCATACGATACGTGATCTAAGATTGATAATGAAAAGAAAGATTTCAAACCGACCTTTTTAACCACTGGCATATTTCATGGGCCAGAGAGCGACTTGGCGAAGTCGAAGAAAATTTCGGCGATTACCATGGCCCCCATAATAATAGCAGTTCCCACGACTATCCAATAGAACGTTTTCTTGGCATTCGAGAGCTTTTGTTCGTTGCCTTGGGCGGATATAAACATAAAGCCGTTTATCACGATTGCCACCACAAGCACCGGTATGCCGGTTGCCGTTACGAAATTAGCGATCCCTCGGACAACTCCACAAAACGTACCCGACTGTATCGGATTGGGGAAATCTCCATCTCGCCCGGCGCCACCGGATGACGAAGAAACAGGACACGAAAACGCTTGAGCGCTACTAGCCAATGAAATGAACGCTACCATTAGTATAAACCAAAAGCGCCACTGGGTAAAGACCTTGTGAATAAGCACTTTTTTCATCAATTTCCTATATTAATAAAGAAATTCTGGAAGGCGGCGGCCAACGCCTCGGCACCCACCGCCATGACAAGCCCCAAAACCGCCCACATCAAGGTTTTGCGGGCCGTCGTTACTTTGTCTTCGCTTCCGCCCGCAAAGACAAACATAAACCCGGATATAAAAATAGTAACCACGGCGACCGGAATGAGCAGGTAGTTGACGATATTGGCGACGAGGAGCGCGATACAAGCTGGAATACTGTCGCAGGCAAGATCAATGGTGAATTGTTTTGGGGCCTGCGCGTACGCAAAAGAAGCTGAAAGGAAAAAAGTGGCAATAATAAAGATTTTAAATTTATCTAAATTCGACATGCATGTGTCCTGGCGTTCCTTTGCTACCATTGCAAGGGATTGCCTTACCCGGCTGGCCCACGGGCTCGCACGTTATTCCGTATCCAAAATTGCCGCTCTCAGGCAGACTCGATCCACCATGTCGGACAGCATTATAGGCAGAAAGAGAATATTTGAGATCGACAGTGTCTGGGTAGTTGGGTCCGTGGGAGACGTGTCCCGCGGTCTCTGTCCCGCCAGTAATTTCAAGACATAAACCTCCACTACACGAGGGCATCTTGGCTATTAACGATCCGATTGTATAATCGCTGAGCCCGCCTACACAAGTTGGTGGGCACGCTGCATTTATCCTAATTCCGGCCTCTTTCAGTCTCTGCTGAACCGCTTTTTCGCGTTCGGCCCCCTGTGAAAGAGGCGTTGTAGTTATGATCGGAGCATCGGGCGCCGCGTCTTTGCATTTTCCGCCTTCTTTAATGCTTCTACTGTCATTAATAATAGATTGACACTCTGGACGTAGATACCAGGCTTGTGTAATCGAGATCTTAAATCCGAGCGTCGTGATTAGGGTATTTATAATTATCCAACCAAAAAACGCGAGCGCCATACCTGTTACGGCACTCGTCAGCTTTTTTTTGCCGGAATCAATTTGCGTTGTGTTTCCCGCCGAGGTCATCATTTCTATTCCCCCCCAGAGAAGCATCAGCGTCACGATGGAAACTGAAATGTAGAGTAAGAAATCTATAATGTTTCGTCCGAGCGTGTAGAGGTCGCAAAGCGTGCAGGGGCATCCCGCCTGACATCCCGCGGGGACGATTCCTTCCGCTAGAACAAGCGGCAGGAACAGAGAGAACGCCATAAATAGAAGTAGGATGAAAAAAATAATTTTTTTCATTTTCTGTTTTTATTTGCTTTAGTTGTGGCTTCGACAATAGCGTCAGTAGCACCTAGTTTCCCGTCTCCCACCGATTCTATCATCTCGGAAATGATGGTAGAGTTTTCCACGGGGTGAGAATCAAATACTGTTCGCGCGTTGAGTGCCGCTTCAGCGAGAAGCGGAGCAAGAGATAATTTTTTAAATTCAGCATCACCCAATGAATCGCGCCGGGCGGGGGCGACCAGTTTTTGTTCCATAAACAACCGCACCGAGTCCGGGGAGACGAGATACTTGGCAAAATCCCACACGATTGATGCGTTGGGAGCATTGAGAACGACGGCGACACCTTCAATGTTTCCAAAATGAATGGGGAATTCAGCTTTTTCGACTTGCGGGACGGGAGCAATGTCAAAAAGAAGATGGGGACTTTTTGCTATGATGTCTGGTGAATAGGAAATGTAGTCAATCATCATCCCGAGTTTTCCCTGGAGAAACAAGACTCTGGGCTCTGGGAGCGTGTAATTCCACGTATAAACATTGCTTGAGAGTTTGCCGAAGTCGGTATAGAAAGTGAGTGCCGAATTGCCGCTCTTAGATTCACCGGTTGCGTTTCCAAAAATAAATTGCCCGCTCGCGTCCTCCATATTGCCGCCCAGTTGGAGAAGGAGAAGCGAAAGTATTTCTTTGTAGAGCGGAATATTTTTTGCGCGTCCCATGGCAACGCCCGAACGAAACACGCCACCACCGTCGCCAAGGTTTTGAATACGACGTGAGACATCTACAACCCCCGCCCAATCTTTTGGTGGGATGGAAATCGAATTTCCATTGAAGATATCCTTATTCCAGTAGAGCACCAGAGGGTCTATCCAAAGGGGGAGAGCCCAAATCTTATTTTTTTGCACCAGTGCGTTTGACGCCGCGTCTACAAAGGCATTTTGAAAATCGCGCAAATTCACTTTTTCCGGAGGAGCGGGAGAGAGAATTTCAGTGTTTGATCCGATCCAAGTTGCTTCTTGGATGACAAGATCTGGTCCTTGACCGCGAGCGATAGCTCGCACAAGATTTTCGTTGAATGAGGTGGGATTTCCTTGGGTATAGTTTATCTCAATTTTTTGTTTATCTTTGTAGAACGCGAAAGATTTTCGAAATATGGATTCGTCTTCAACCCCCCAAACTGACAAATGCCCCGTGACTTCGATATTTGGATCCTGCCGATTGGCGCGCGGGCCGATAATGCCCGTAAAAAGAAGGAGCGCTAGAATTAAAATAATGACTGAAAAAATAGTGATGATAATCTGCGCGGTATTCATGATGATCGTTATTTTTTAGCGATGATGCCGTGGAAATGATCGCTGAGACTAATCTCACGCACAACTTCAAACCCAGCTCGAGCTACAAGCTCGCGAAGTGAAGTTTTCGATAGTCGATGCTCATGCCGCGGCCCCATGCGGGGTAGGGCATCTGGATCCCATTCCACTATAGTCAGTGTACCGCCCTTTTTAAGAATACGATATGCTTCGGCAAAAAGAGCCAGTTTGTCTTGGGTTTGAAATAAAATATTGGCAGCAAAAACCCGATCAAGGGAAGAGTCTTTTAGGTGGCTTCCGTTTTTTTGTTCGAGGTTTGCCCGGATTGTTTCTATGGTGTGAAGATTGCGATTTTGCGCTTCACGTCGGAGCGATTCGAGCGGCCCTTCCTGGATATCAAGCGCGTAGACTCTGCCTTCTTCTGAAATTTTTTCGGCGATGGGGAGCGTAAAAAATCCCGCGCCCGCGCCAAAGTCCGCGATCTTCATCGGGCCATAGATGTCCATCGCTTCAATGAGATCGTTCGGTTTTGAAAATTTTTCCATACGGCTAGAGGAGTGCCACTCCGCCCAAGCGGTCTCCCGTCTCAAGCCGCATGATGCGTACGCCGCGGGTCGCGCGTTTTAATTTTGGAAGTTCTTTGACAGAACTTCGAAGCGTTTTGCCTTTTTTGGATACCGCGATGAACTCTTCGTGTGAGGAAAGAATTATTTTTCCCGCGACGAGTTGTCCCGTGCTTTCGGAAACGTTCATCGCTTTGACGCCGAGGCCGCCACGGGCTTGCGCCTTAAATTCCCGCACGTCGGTTTTCTTCCCGTAGCCTAAGGCGCTCGCTACAAATACCTCCTGGTCTTTTTCGCCCACATCAATCGCTTCGCAGCCGATTACCTCGTCTCCGCTCGAAAGGCGAATGCCGCGCACACCCTGCGCTTGCCGCCCCATGTCGCGGAGTTTTTTCGCTTCAAAACGAATCGATTGTCCCTTTTTAGTAAAAAGCATAATGTCTGATACTTGACCCGTAAGCCGTACCCATCCAAGCACGTCTCCCTTTTTTAATTTCATGGCCAAAATTCCTGAACGTCGAACTCCCACAAACACGTCAAACTTTGTTTTCTTAATCATACCATGGCGTGTCGCCATGATCATGGAATATGTGCTCGCCAAGCCCTTTTTTTTCTTTGGGATCGCAAGAAGCGAGGTGATCTCCTCTCCCGAGGCGAGCGCCAAGAAGTTGACTACTGGCTTGCCTTTTGAGGTACGAGAGGATTCGGGGATTTCGTAGGCACGCGTTTCGTAGACCTTGCCAAGGTTGGAAAAGAAAAGGAGCGAGTCGTGAGTGCTGAGAACCGCAAACTGTGAGACAACGTCTTCTTCTTTCCATTCTCCGCCAATGGTACCCTTGCCACCCCTACGCTGCGCGCGAAACTCTTGCGGACGGACGCGTTTCAAATATCCGTTTTGCGTCATTACAATAACTTGCTCTTCTTCGGGGATTGTGTCTTCGAGCGCGATTGTTGTAGCACCAGAATCAATGACGCGCGTTCGGCGATCATCGCCGTATTTTTCGCGGATTTCGGAAAGCTCGGTTTTGATAACCGCGAGAATCCGCTTGGGGTCCGCGAGAATCGCTTTGAGTTCCTTGATAAGAGCTTTTTTCTCGGCAAGCTCGTCTTCTACTTTTTTGCGTTCGAGTCCGGAGAGCGTCTGGAGACGCATTTCGAGAATTGCGGTTGCCTGGCGGTCGGAAAGTTTGAATTTCTCCATGAGGTTTGCATGCGCGGCATCGCGGTCGCGAGATTTTTTTATAGTTGAGATGATTTGGTCTATGTGGTCGAGCGCTTTCTTAAGACCTTCAAGGATATGGGCGCGTTCTTCGGCCATGCGAAGGTCGTAGCGGGTGCGCCGCTCTATGACCGTGCCGCGCATTTTCAAAAATTCTTCGAGATACGATTTGAGGGTCAGGGTTTCGGGCTGAATACCGCCGACGAGCGCCAGCATGTTGAAATGAAAAACTTTTTCAAGATCAGTATGCTTGTAAATACTGTTTAAGATTTTTTGAGGATAGGCGTCGTGTTTGAGATCAATCGCGATCGAGAGGCCGTCCTTGTCGGACTCATCGCGGATATCCCGTATGCCCTCGATTTTTTTCTCGCGAACCAACTCCGCTATTTTTTCAATGAGCTCCGCCTTGTTTACTTGGAATGGGATCGAAGAGATCATGATCGAGTAATTTTTGCCTTTCTCGACAATGTCAGCTTCTCCACGCATGACGACACCGCCTCTGCCAGTCGCGTATGCTTGATGGATGTCGGCTTTGTTGAAAATGAGTCCGCCCGTCGGAAAATCTGGGCCCGTAACGTACCGGGTCAGCTCTTCAATAGTAGTTTTTGGTTTGTCGGCAAGATAAAGCGTTGCGTCAATGAGCTCGCGCAAATTGTGCGGCGGAATGCTGGTTGCCATACCGACGGCGATTCCAAATGAACCGTTCAGAAGTAGTGACGGCAGGCGGCTTGGGAGCACGATCGGTTCCTCGCGAGATCCGTCATAGGTGGGTATAAAATCCACTGTTTCTTTTTCAATGTCGGCTAAGAGTTCATCAGCAATGCGGGACATTCGCGCCTCGGTGTATCTCATAGCAGCGGGCGAGTCTCCGTCAATCGAGCCGAAGTTTCCCTGACCGCTCACGAGCGTGTAACGAAGCGAAAAAGTTTGTGCCATACGGGCCAATGCGTCATACACGGGCGCGTCGCCGTGCGGGTGGTATTTTCCGAGTACTTCTCCGACGACGCGCGCGCATTTTACAAATTTAGCCGAGTGGCGAAGCCCCAGCTCGCGCATGGTAAAAAGAATTCTGCGGTGGACGGGTTTAAGCCCGTCTCTAACATCGGGGAGCGCCCGCGCCACTATTACCGACATGGCGTAGTCAATATAGGATTCGCGCATCTCATCCGCGATGTCGCGGTTTTTAAATTCGCTTCGTACTTCGATTGGCTTATCGTTTTTCATAAATATTTTTTATGTTTTCTTTAAACGATCCCCAAATTACTTTTATGGGTCCTACCGAAGGGATATTTCCCGAAGTGGCGGGTTGGGATGTTGCTTGCCATACCCAAATGCTTGCGATTGCTGACATTAAAACCACAACAGAAACTACAAGCACTACTTTTCGCTTTGCGAGAGATGCTTTCTGTAACCGTTCAATGCCATCGAGCACGGACATACGGTGTTATGCTCCCGGAGCTTCAAGGACCACTAGGCGTTGGCCTTCGGCCGGAAGACCTTTTTTCTTTACAGCGAGCTTATCGAGCCGTTCGGGCTTTTCTCCTATTTCTTTAATAAAACTTTCAAGCGCGGATTTTTTTGCCTCTGACCCTTGCATGGGAATAATAATACGAGGATCTATTGAGGCTACGATTTTTTGGGCTTCGGTGGGGGAGCCGGAGGTCGAGATCATGAGGATATCCACCGTTTCAATATGTTCGAGCGCCTCCTCGATCGAGCTTTTTTTCTCAATCATGCCCAAATGGAGCAGTCGAAGTCCTTCCCAATCAATAAAAAAAGCCGTTCCCTCCGGTGTAGGAATACCTACAAATGAAATCCCTCGCGCTTCGTATTCGCCGGGAGTTGAGAAAACAATAGGATTGCCCGTAATCGAGAAATCTTTTTGAGCGGGATCCGAGAGGAGCACGATATGAGCCTCAAAGCGAGGTGGCGTCAAACCCGAACCCTTACCAAAAGGATCGATGGCGACCACGTCGTCGCCTGACTGCACCTTGAATGCGGTCCGTCCGTAGTACGCGCATACCATATATAGTATCTAGTATAGCCTAAAAATGGCCGTCTTGCAAAGAGAATAGAGTTCAGATAGACTGGCCGTTATGAACCAAGAGCTCGATCTTAATCTCGGCATAAGCCACAAAGAACGCATCATGGACACGCTCTTCCGGCAGATTTCTGGTTGGCGGATTCCACGCGTTGGCGATATTGTCGAAGGAACGGTTCTCAAAAAACAAGGATCGGCGGTCTTTATTGACCTGCGCTACGGCACGGGCATTATTTACGGGCGAGAATATCAGGACGGAAGGGAAATTTTAAAGCAGAAAAACGTCGGTGACGCGCTCACCGCGAAGATTGTTGAGCTCGAAAACGAAGAGGGCTATATAGAGCTCTCAATCAAAGAAGCGGGCCGCGAAAAATTCTGGGACGAGGCAACCTTAATGATGACAGAAAAAACACCACTGGTACTCCGCGCGCTTGAGGCAAACCGCGGCGGGCTTGTTTTCGAGTGGAAGGGGACCAAGGGCTTTCTCCCCGTTTCGCAGCTTTCCCAAAAGCACTATCCACGGGTTGAGGGCGGAGATAAATCAAAAATTCTCGAAGAGCTCAAAAAATTTATTGATCAGGATTTTACGCTTCAGATTATTACGGTTGATCCGAAAGAGGAAAAGCTTATTTTCTCCGAGCGCGGACTCGAGCCCGGCGATCTCAAGGAAAAACTTGAGCGCTACAAAGTTGGGGCGATTTACAAGGGCACAGTCTCGGGCGTTGTCGAATTTGGACTTTTTGTGAAGCTCGAAGATGGGCTTGAAGGGCTCGTTCATATCTCGGAGCTTGACTGGTCGCTCGTCGACAATCCCGGCGATCTTCATAAGCTTGGGGATGCCGTCGAGGTGAAAATCATAGAAATCGAAGGGGATAAAATTTCACTCTCAATCAAAGCGCTCAAACCCGATCCGTGGAAAGCGATCAAGCTCGAGAAGGGTGACATTGTGCATGGAGTTGTTACCAAGCTCAACAAATATGGCGCATTCGTCAAGCTCATTGAACACGAAGGGCTCTCTGGGCTTTCGCATGTCTCTGAATTTGGAACAGTTTCCAAAATGCGCGACACCGTTGAAATCGGAAAACAGTATCCGTTTCAGATTGTTGTTTTCCAACCCGACCATCACAAACTCTCCCTCGCGTTTCTGGGCAAAGAAGAAAAAGCAGCCGTAGCCGAAGAACAAAAATAAAACCGATTCTTAACTGTTTTAATGACGCGGTTCGCGGCGGTTTTTGAAGGCCTCTAGAAGCGACATGTCGTCTTGCGTATTGATTTCTTCTTGCGTTATTATCCACGATGGAAATGCCGATATTTTCTCTCCCATTTTTTCTCGCGCTTTCTCAATTTGCTCGAGCGCCGCAAGGTCTTCAAACTGAATAATAGCGCCTTTCGAATCGTAGAGAGTATGCTTTGCTACGGTTCTTTTTTGAGGATCATAGATTTCTTCGATAACCGAGCCGTCCTCGTACATACACCTGACCTTTTCAAGCACTCCCGTTTCTTTGTTGAGCCATCCCTCCATGGGTACGCCTTCGTCGCTCACGATATGTAAAATCTCAAAACCCTCATCGGCAGGCGGGGTTTCTCTAAAATTTGGTACGCGATCCATGGCATTATTATAACATCTTTTTTATTTTTCCGTACGGAGATTTTCGATTGCTTCCGCTAGGAATTGCGAATACAAATTGAGGCCGACTTGGCGGGCGGCGCCTGATTGCTCGCGGCCGAGGATATTGCCCGCGCCGCGCATTTCGAGGTCTTTTTCGGCTATAACCGTCCCTGCTCCCAAAAACTGGGTTGAGGCGATGATATCGAGGCGTTTTTTGGCGCCTTCCCCAAGATGCTCCGGATTGTATAAGAAATATGCAAACGCCTCTTTCTCGCCTCTCCCCACGCGCCCTCGAAGCTGATGGAGATCGGCAAGTCCAAAAAGGGTCGCGTCAGAAATAATAAGCGTATTTACTTCCGATAGATCAATCCCGTTTTCAATAATAGTGGTGGAAACCAAAATCTCGATTTTACCTTCACGAAATTTTTCCATCGTTTCAATCAATTTTTTTTCTGGAAGGCGCCCGTGGATGTAGCCAATGGTTCGCGCGGGAAGGAGTTCTTTCAAAAATTCGAGTGTTTTTGGGATGTTGCGAATGCGCCCTTCAAGAAAATAAATCTGTCCATTTCTTTCGAGTTCCTTTTCAATAGCACGGCGAACAATTTCTTTTTTGTAAGGAAGTACGAGTGTATTGGGCGCTCTGCGCCCGAGTGGTGGCTCGTCAAGCACGCTCATTTTTTTGAGCGAGGAGAGTGCCATCGAAAGAGTTCGCGGAAGCGGAGTAGCGGAGAGTGAAAGCACGTCAATATTTTTTTTAAGATCTTTCAGGTGCTCTTTGGCGCGTACTCCAAAGCGCTGCTCTTCGTCTATGATAACGAGGCCAAGGTTTTTCCAAACAATGTCAGACGAAAGTAACCGATGCGTTCCTATGATAATATCCGCGGTTCCCTTTTTAATCGCTTCAAGCGCGCGCCGCTCTCTCGCTCCCGTCTCAAGGCGCGAGAGTTGCTCAACTCGAAACGGAAGATCTTGGAGACGATCTCGCCATGTATGAAAGTGCTGATCGGAAAGAAGCGTCGTGGGTACAAGCACGGCCACCTGCGCGCCCGAGCTTGCCACACGCACGGAGGCGCGAAGCGCCACCTCGGTTTTGCCGAAGCCCACATCGCCCAAAAGAATCCGATCCATCGGCGCTTCTTTTTCGAGATCCAACATGATCTCGGCGAGCACTTTTTTCTGCGAAGTAGTTTCCGGATGGGGGAAGCTCGCCTCCAGTTTTTCTTCAAGTTCTGGTACTGGGAAATACGAAGGTCTTTTTGCGAGCTCCCGCGAAGCTTGGAGCGAGAGCAATTTTTTAGCAAACAGGATCGTCTCTTCCTTAGTGCGTTTTACGATCCGTTTCCACATAGGCGTCCCAAGGCGCGTTACGGGCGGGGCACGAAAACCGATATACGGCGTAATCCGCCGGTCTTCTGTCGTGGGGACGAGGAGCGAATCGGGAGAAGCGCCTCGGGGCCCGCGATATTCAATGTGAAAGTATTCCCGATCCCGATCTTTTTTCACTCCGCGCCAGATTCCGACGCCATGGTTCTCATGTACCACGAAGTCTCCATCCCGGAGATATTCAAAAAGTTTCCGTTTGCCGCGTGGTCCGAGCTTTTCGCCCGTAAATTTTTCGATCGTCTCAATCTCGTTTCCAAAAAAGTCAATTCTCCAAAGCCCGGATTCGTTGACTGGCGAGATGATT
>CAZZGX010000014.1:0-5119 GCA_964653715.1 uncultured Candidatus Saccharibacteria bacterium | reverse complement strand
GTAAGACCAGACGGCAAGTAATTTCCGACACCGGAGCCTAAAGACACAAGCAACCAATTAAGACCCCCGATAATAAGGAGGATAAACGCGATGGAATGAAGTGATTTCATAGAAAAATCCTAGAGATACCCTCTCGACCTTTCTTACTTTTAGTATACCCCGAGACTACATTATCCTCCAAGTTGCCATGTTTTTATGGCCTGAATCGGGTAGATAAGCATGATGATATTAAGGAGCAAGCTATCACGAATCCAGAATACCAGCATTATTTCTAATAGTATTATGAAGGCAAAACTGATATGGACCGGGAAACGCGAGGCAAACCAAAACCCTACAACAACCGCGAGAATATCCGCCACTGAATTGAATACGCTGTCCCCATAATAATCAAGTGAAATTGTCGCGGCCCGATATTGGTTGATGACGAAATCCGTATTTTCAAAAACTTCCCAACCCGATTCAATCGCTATCGCAAATACCGCGCGCGCTCCCAAAGACCAACCACCACCTACCAAATGTGCGAGTCCGTAGAGCAAAACACCGTGGGTAATATGCGTAAATGTGTAGGGATCGGCAAACTCCTGCGAATTTTGATTGCTATTGATGTCGCCTGACCAGAGAGATATGACATTGCATTTGCAAAACGCGAGCCGCCCCAGAGAAAATTCAGCGAGTGCTGCGACAACGATAATCGCCACTCCGACCAAAATATATTTCATTGTTACTGAGCTTGAAATCGTTTTACTCTAAAGAAATTTTGTAGTCATAGTAAAAGAAGTACCGCGCGAGAGAGAAGATGCTATAGGTTATGAAGGGAGCCGCGAAAACATCGATTGAATAGTGGATACGCGCCAAGAGTACGCTCACGCCGAAAACAAAGGAGGTCGCGAGAAAAATATACCGCCATATTTTTTCACGCCAAAAGATCAGCGCCATAAGAAATGGCGTGCCGGTATGGCCGGAGAAAAAAAAGTCGTTGGTCGTATAGTATAAAATATCATATAACCAAAACCCATACCCATTTTGATCGAGCACGAGCTGGTATGGACTGGGACCAAGATGCGTCAAAGTTATGAAAAAAGCTCTGACGAGTATAAATATTGAATAAGATTTTAACGCAAAATTGAGGTATCTGGGTTTTGCGATAATCAAAAAAAGCACGACAAACGTCAAAATGAGCGCTCCCTCAACTATAAAAAAATCGATATCCGCCCTTGGCAGATTATCAAGCAACAAGTCCTCAACGGCAACACCCTTTAAATTGAGCACGTAACGGCTCGCGAATCCCTGTGTTATAATAGAAAAAACAAAAAGAAGAAGTCCCGTCATGAACGACTGCGCGTTATCTTTGCTCCAAAATTGCTTGTGGTGCGTTTTAATCCGTTTAAGCATTGTATTCTCGAGAATTGTAAACCTTCTTATGCTACAAATACGCTATAGTCATTATATCGTAAAATCAATACTATATCTATAGATATGGCGTTTTCGCTCCAGAAAATACTCGAGCTTATTATCGCCTATCGATACGCGGTAATATTTCCAATCGCCGTCGTCGAAGGACCGATCATCTCCATCATTTCTGGGTTTCTCGCGTCGAGCGGTTATTTAAATGTTTATTTCGTATATCCGCTCTTAGTGTTCGCGGATTTAGTCGGAGACACGCTATATTACGCGATAGGGTACTTTGGAGGCAACTTTTTTATAAAACGATGGGGATGGTTTTTGAATATTGATAGCTCCAAGCTTCTCAAAGTGGAACACCATTTTAAAAATCACGGCGGCAAGTGGCTTTTCTTCGGTAAAGCGCAAGGAATCGGCACCCCCATTTTAGTGGCAGCAGGCGTTATCAAAATGCCATATCCCAAATTTTTATGGATCAATTTCGTCGTGACAATCTTCAAATCGCTCATCCTCGTAATCATCGGCTACTACTTTGGCAAAGCATACGTCATAATCAACGATTACTTCAATAAAATAGCGCTACTGTCTCTTTTGGCCATCAGCATCGTCGTCATGATTGTATATAGCGCGAATCGGCAAAAAAATATATGAGTACCATTACCTTCATTACCGACACATGGATAACTACCAACGTCAGCGGCGTGGTAACATGGCTCATCAACACGAAAAAACACCTTGAAGCGCGGGGCTTTACCGTAACCATTATTTATCCCGGACAATTTACGAGCTTTCCCCTGCCAACATATCCGGAAATAAAAATTTCCCTGCTGACAAGAAAAAAAATGGAAGAGATGATACGGGAAAGCGCGCCTGACTACATTCATATAGCCACGGAAGGTCCCCTCGGACTTACCGCGAGAGCCGCCTGCCTCAAAAATAATTGGAAATTTACGACGTTTTACCATACGCGTATGCCGGAATACCTCTCTATCCGTTTCAAAGCCCTGAAGGGCCCGACGTATCAATATATGCGCTGGTTCCACAACGCGAGCACCGGCACTATGGTAAGTACCGCGTCCCTCAAGGCCGAGCTCGAACGCAAGCGATTTAAACATATTGCCCTCGTCCCCCTTGGAGTTGACATCCGAGAGTATCAAAAAAACCCCGCGGCACAAGTTCCTCCGGGACTGAAAAAACCGATCTTTGTCTATTTGGGAAGGATAGCGCCTGAAAAAAATCTTGAAGCATTTCTCGAATGCAACCTGCCCGGATCAAAACTTATCATCGGCGATGGTCCGGCACGAATTGCTCTCGAAGAAAAGTATAAAGAACGAGCGACATTTGTAGGCTACAAAAAAGGCACGGAACTCGCGGATCTTCTTTCGGTGTCGGACGTATTTGTTTTCCCCTCTAAAACCGATACGTTTGGGCTCACGATTATCGAGGCGCTCGCCTGCGGGCTGCCTGTGGCCGCCTACGATGTCCAAGGTCCAAATGATATCATCACAAACGGCGAAGATGGATTTTTGGGCGAGGATCTCGAAACAAACGCAAAAAAATGTCTGGCGCTTGGTCCCGAAAAATGCATACAAAAAGCCCAGAAATACACCTGGGAAAATTCAGTACAAACGTTCGTAGAGAACCTCGTTCGCATTGATTGATAATACCTACCGCACTCGCAACGCGCGCATGCGATATATCATGGAAACGACTTTCGGCGCCGATAGCATCGAAAGAATTTGCAAAACCATCTTATAGTCCCCGCGCATCCCCTGCCACCACCCCATCTTTTTTGACTTGCGCGGGCTTATCACGGCCTTCCAATAAACAATCTTGAGCCGCAAACACTTCGCAATAATAATGCCGTTCAGATATGTCTCAAGGCCAAACCCCGGCAGATGTTCAAGTTCGTCTAACTTTTCAATAATATTTTTATGGAATACTCGTTCCCCGGAGACAAAATCAAGCTCCAAGAGCTTATAAATAAGCGCGCTATTTTTTCGGAGACTGATTGAGACGTCCGCCCGACCCTCCAGAACCGGCGTGATGAGATCGGTAATATTTTTTGGCTCGAGCCCCACGAGATCCGAATCAATCATCATGACAACATCGTTTTTTGATTCCTTAAAACCCGTCATTACGGCAAAACTCTTGCCTCTATTTTTCGGATATGAAATAAGACGGATATCGGAATATTTTTCCAAAACTGTTTTTGAATCATCGGTTGAGCCATCGTCAACCACGATAACCTCGCCCACCAATTCGTGCCCAACTACCGCATCAAGGACATGAGAAACTCGTTCGGCTTCGTTATAAATTGGAATAATGCAAGAAACTTTCATATTTAAAATTCGACTTTCTCAAGTGCACGGTATGGAAGATACACGAAGAGTGCCGCGAACAAAAAAGAAAAAGCGGTGAACGCCAAAAAAAGCGCTCCTCCTTGTCGGCCAAGAATTTGCTCGAGCGCTAGAGCGCCAAACGCCCCGTAGAGGAGCGATCCGAAAATAAATATTAGGCCGGGAAGCGAAGTTGTGAGCATTTCGGGGTCGTCGGTTTCAAAATTTGGAAACAACGCGCCGAGTCCCACGCCAAAAATAGTGATGGTAGAGACCGCGAGAACAATCCCTGCGAGAAGTGCCGCGCCCACCTCGAATGTCGTCTGGATAATTGATATATTCAGAAGTGTAAATACGATTCCGAGAGTTACAAACAACGTAACAAAAAATAAAAGCTTCGATAGAAATACATTTCCGAGATCCACCGGCGCGCACTTTAGGAGCCACGCGGTTTTTCTTTCCATACTAAAGGACGGGAACGCGAAACGAAGCACAAACATGCTGACAAAATAAATAATTACGGCAAACTGTAAAACACTGACCGCCTGTGGCAGGGATCCGTCTCTCGGTAGCTGATGTTTCAAAATAAAACCGGAGGCGCTCTGCAATAGCCATACGAGCAGCAAAAACCCAAGCCATACCATCCCGCGCGTATTGCGAAAAAAAGAAATTATCTCTTTTCTGAAAATCGCGCCGCCGGGACCCGCAGCCGACCGCATGAGACTTTTCTTGGCACGCGAACCAGAAAATATCCTCTCACTCGCCACAAAATTCCCTTCTTGAAAAATCTGCCAGTACGTCAAATACCTCTTCTGTAATAGATAAAATAAGAGAGATCCTATAACAACCAAAAGTGTTGTTGTGCTTGAATATTCGAGTGCTTGAGAAATGTTTCCATACTGAGCCGCAAAAAGTGCAAGTGCCAAAAAATGAGATGGGAAAAGGGAAAACTCGCGAACAACGAACGCGATATCTGCAGACGCCGTATCCAAAACGTTTACTTGAAAAATATCCTCTAAATTTATAATTTTAAATTTACCCCATGCGAGCGCCAAAAAGAGCAGAAAAACGACGGCCATCACGCCAAATAGATTTTTTAAAGAAAGAGTTCTAGATTTTGCGCGCTCGCCAATATGATAAAGAATTGACGAAACACCGAGCAATAATACCATAGCCCACACCACTGCCATTGCCACAAACACCATGAAAGAGAAAAGCGAAATCAAAAACCCGACTTTTCCGAGACCAAAGACCTGCCAGATCGCAAAAAGCGCGGGAAATCCGATTACCAAAAACGGCCACAAAGAGGACACGAACATCCTGATAAAAACAAAAAGCGGCATGTCCCCAAATTTGGGAGAAGACATGAGAATTTCTTT
>CAZZGX010000013.1:0-8688 GCA_964653715.1 uncultured Candidatus Saccharibacteria bacterium | reverse complement strand
TATACTTTGTATAAAAAATCGAATGAAGATTCTCCCATAGCGCGTTAAGAAGAAAAGCGCCGACAAAAAGAATCAACCATTTTTTCATATTTTAGGGTAAGAGATTTTATACACAACCCCCGCTTTGTCATCAGAAACATAAAGCGCGTCTTCGTGGAACAGAAGGTCCACGGGACGACCAAGCGCACCGTCCCTGGTAAGCCAGCCGGTTATAAAATCTTCAATACCTAAATAATTCCCCTCCGCGTCAAGTCTAATTCTCACGATTTTATAGCCGGTAGGCATGGTTCGGTTCCAAGAGCCATGATAGGCAACCAAAAGATTGTTTTCATATTCTTTTGGCCATCCTATTTCGGAAGAAACAAACGTGAGTCCAAGGGGCGCTGAATGCGCTGGCAAATCAATATACGAAGGTGTTTCAAAAGGCTCCGTACATGGATTTCGAATATAGGTATTTTTATCAAAATCGGTATCGTGAATATTTTTTCCGTAGCAATTAGGCCAGCCATAGTTTTTGCCTTCCTCCACAATATTGATCTCGTCTGGCGGAATATCATCTCCCAAAAAGTCGCGCCCCATCTCGGTTGCCCACATTTTTTTGGTAATGGGATGCCAGATAAAAAACGGAGAGTTGCGAAGTCCTCGTGCGAATTCTTTAAAATCACTTCCGTCGGGATTTAAAGAAAATATTTTTGCTCTTTGCTCATTGCTTTCAAGACAAACATCGCACGTAGATCCGATCTTAACGTAGAGCCTGCCATCCGGACCAAACCCAATCGAATGAAAGTTGTGATTGCCGCCCGACGGAAGGTCTATTACTTTTTCAAGCGACCCATCGCTGTACATGTGCGCGCGGACAATCTGATTTTCCTCGGCGATATAGAGCGCCCCAGGATGCTCTGGATCAAACGCGAGCCCGTGAGGTTTTTGTAATTTTGTAAAAATAGGATTCACGCGCGTTACAACTCCATCATTAATTTCAAGCATGCTCACGATTCCTGCAGCAGTCTCGCTCACCCAAAGATTTCCATAGGTATCAAACGCCAATGCCCGTGCTCCCGGAAGATCTTTAGCAAAGATTGAAACGGTAAAGCCGCCCGGCAGTGTGAGCGGCATAGTTGTTTCTTTTGTTATATCTCTGGGCGGACTCTTGATGGCGGGCCAGACGCCTCTCAAATTATTTCTATAGAAAAATACGCCGACAACCACAATCAACGACAGTAGTATCACTACGGCGTATTTTTTCATGGCTTCAATGTAAAGACCCTGGGAACGCCTTTAAATCCTCGCTAGAGAAAACTACCAGAACTGAGAATATAAATATTTAAAGCCCAAAAAACACTCGTGACCGCGACTCCAGCTAAAAACCCCGACAAGGATGACGCGACCAATGAGCCAATTTTGAATTTAAAGTTGCGACTTTCGAGTTGTATAAATTCCTGCATCATTGAAAATTGAGAAATGGCTTTCTTCTCCGACCTTTTTATTAGTATAGCATATATTTAAGAAAAATTCTTTAAATATCGGCTGATGCCATGGAGTACCGAGTCTGAATAGATATCGGGGGTTTTATGGGCTTTTTTTGCCTTGGTTATTGTATCCAAAAGAACCAGTGTTTTGCGATAAACCTCTGCGGGCTTTTTTTGCCCCTCTGTAATCGCATACTTTTCAAATGCCTCGAGTTCCATTCTAATTTCTTCAAGGATCAAGTGCTGAATGGGATGAACTGCCAACTTTTTATTGTCTCCTGAGAGCCAAACTTCGATAAGCTCTCCTACCGCCTTCCTATCAGCGCCAACGACAACCCTAGGAACATCATCAATCTTGTACTTATCCGGGTCGTCATGGTCAAAATATTTTATTTCAGCGAGCTTCCCGCTCTTGATTTCATCCTTGATGCGTCGTAATTTCTTCTCAACTTGCGGATTGAATGTAACATCAATGGCAAGAGCCAAATGAGAGGTCTCTTTCTGGGCCATTGGAAATTCGACGATGGAGTCAATCCCATTTTTAATATCATCGTATTTTGAAGCTTTTAAGGTATAGGCTTCCGGACCAAGCCAGTCGGAAAGCTCAACATGTTCATGAATAATAGCTTCGAAAATGGTAGCAATGCGCTTGAGTTCGCGGGATTCGGGCGTTGCTTCGTGCTCAAATATTTTTTCAAGCCGTGCTACCTCAGCAATGTCGCGATCAACAACTTGCCGCCCGTATCGGGGGTCGTCAATGTCTCTGAAGCGCTCCATATCAATCGAATCCTCTGACAAAACTCGCAGGGCTTTCTCATACGCTACGTCACGCGATACTTTTTCAGACCCTCCTTCGATACCTCTCATACGTAGATTGTATCTTTTTACCGAAGAAAAAACCAGCTTCCAAGAAGCTGGGTATCATGCTGCTTTTTTCTTTATCTTCTTGCCGCGTATTCCTTTTCCCCACAGAAAACCACAGGAACGTATTTTGCCGCAAACCCCTCGGCGGTTAAAAACATGAAACCGAAGGGATGTATCGGCTCGGCTTTTCCTGAAATTATTTAGGTTAGAAAATCGGCATTCCCAAAGATCGCGCCGCACTCCGTCCCCGCAGAGAGCTTCTTGCTGAAAATTTTCTTCGGGAAGCTTGAGTGCAAATGTACTATTGGTAAAACTATCAAGCGCCTCAACATACCAAGTATAAAGCGACTTTTTTAGCATACTCCCCTCCTACTTTTAGAATAGCCGCTCCCTCAAAATCGTCAATCGAGTTTTTCTGATGACCGAGCGATGAAAAAAATATAAATAATCTCGAGAATACCGAGCGTGTTGACAACGAGAAAAAGCAAAAACCAGAAAGTATCGGACCTCCGCGCGGCACGCCACAATGCCCATCCTTTCCAAGGCAAACTCCATAGCGCCAGCAGGAGAAACAACAGCCAATGATTTTTAATAAGCTCTTCGAGCGGCATGCTAATGAATCATGCGGTCGCGAAAATCTTTGAGAAGCTCCTCTTGATTTTCGAGGTGCTCAATAATTGTCTCTATCTCTTTTTCCGCCTTAAAATTAATTTCAAAATCGCTCTTCGAGCGCGCGCTCGCTTCTTTGTTTTGGAGGCTCTGCCCGATCATGATAAGTGGCATCAGTAGCATCTGAATCATATTCGAAATAAAAAGCCAGAGTACAAAGGCAGGATACGGGTCAAACCGCAATTCCTGTGGTCCAAAAACGTTCCACGCGAGCCAAAAAAGTGTCCAACCAAAGATAACGAAAAAAAATCCCATCGATCCGACACTTTCGGTGACCTTGACTGCTAAGCGCTCAAGCGGGCTTAAACTAGCCTCCGATATTTTTTTTATATCGGTGAGCGGACGGTGCGCGGTGCGAAGTTCTTCGAGCGGGGTTGGTGAATGCCTCATAGTTTTATTTTACACCACCAAGGGCACGATGAACAAACTCAAGAACCTTGAACCAAAAATCCTTGCGTATAGGGGTCAAAGTAATCTCCAAACGTTCGCCACGCGAACCAATCGCAGCTATCGTATCGCTAAAACCTGTTGCCCAAACGCGTATATTCATGTCGGTATTTTCAGTATAGGGAATTTCAAAATATCCATTTGGCTCGGAAAGAACTTCGCGGTATGTGGTTTTGATACGAGCGCCTGAAATTGGACGATCGAGCTCGTCTGTTATAAAACCATGGGCAATTCGAGGTTTGTAATATTCTTCTAGTGCAAGAGCTCCCGGTTTAAGGCCACGACCATTCCAAATTTCCGTAGTCCCCCCTTCTCCTACCCAGTAGTTAAGTCCGATTACATTCTTTGATTGAATAAGACGGGCAAGTACATCCCGAATCCATTGAGCCTGCATCTCACTTGAAAAAGATCCGTGGATATCCGGGATAGGGGCTCCAAATTCTCCCAGAATAACTTTGCCGCCAGATGCGCGCGCAATAGCTTCTATGTCTTTCATGAGCTCCTCGGGAGACCGGACATAATGATCAAGCGTCACAACGCCACCCAGAGCTTGCGTCGTTTCGGGATTCATCACAAGCCTCGCTACGTCAGCGTTCATTGAAAAATAATTCGTAATGACGTTTTTATTAATAGAACGAAAAACATTCGTGGCCGTGGTGTGCAAAGCAATAAGAAACGTACGATGACCCGCGACATCCCCCGTAAAACGGGGATCGCCCGGCCCGCCATTTTCGCACTCGGGGCACGACGTAAAAATATCGCCATTTTCAAAAAGGTCTGGGTTTGAGAGAATAAATTTCTTGGTTTTTTCGAGATGTTCCCTGCTACTGATTTTGGTATACCCAAACCATCCTTCCCAGCCAGAAAAGTTGCCGCGAAACCATACGCGCAGATGATGAAGCCGTGCTACAGCCACCCATCGCCGCAATATCGGTACAAACTCTTCGTCATAAGGCGTCCCGATTGCCACATACGTAGCACCTACATCCTCTGTGTTTTTCATCTGACGCTCGATTGTTGCGTCAAAAGCAGGATCACGCAATTTTTCGCGCGCCAAATCGCGAGATAATTTCATAGTATCGATAGATTCGACCGGCCAGAAAAGTTGCGGCTTTTCAGGAGCTATATAAATAAGAGTTGGAGGTGGAGCTTCGCTCACGAAAAAAAATAATCCCCAGAGAACGGCGCAGCCGACAACAAACCACTGTAACAATTTTCTGTTTACTCGATAAAACATTTCTTCACGATAGAGAGGTACTATTTCTGCTGAGTAAATACTTGATCGGTAATCAACCTAGGAACATATTCAGGCTTAAGCTCATAGATGTCCGCAAATGGATATTTTGCAACGAGCACGTAGCGTTCGAAACCTGGTGTTGTATGAATAAGTCGCCAAGTTAAGTCTTCATCAGAATATGTGCGCATAATAATCCAACGCGCCCAACGGTCAGGATTTATCATGGCGCTTTGCCAGTACGCTCCCGTCCCTTCATGAATAAATTTTTTCATAGGGAGTCCGGATGAAAAAATAATGGCATCGTGCGAGGCTGCCGAAATAAGGATAAACCCCTTGGTGTCTTTTGCATGAGCACTCAACCAGCCTGAAACTTCTGAAACATTTTTCTGGCTTGATCCGACCCGCGCGTCATCAATAGTAACCGCATCAACGCTCATAAACATAAAGAAAAGCGTAAAAGCCAAGAACCCGACAAGCACGGCACGCATTACCCGCGCGCGATGCACAAGATATCCGATAAAAATAGCGAGCGACGGCATCATCATAATACCGTAGCGTGCATTAAACCAGGTATCTCCCGAAAGCCCTTGGATAAAGAGCACCGAATGTCCCATGTAGAGGGCTACAACATTGAACAAAAATGGGGCTATGAGCGCGATCGTGCCATAGCGCACCATCCATGAAATACGACGATCAAACCACAAGACGAGCGCGCCGATAGTCCCGAGAAAAAGCGTAAATGCGCCGGAATTGTACGCGAGCGCATAAAAATAAATTTTAAGAGAGAAAAACCAATTATGTTTTGTAATAAGGATGCCCGCCGTCTCAAGCTGACGCTGCTGCGCATATGCTGAATAGGGACCGAATATGAAATAGAGCGGGTCTTTGAAAATGAGCAGATTCCATAGAAACCAGAGAAAAATACCAAATCCCGCGAGCGTCGCGAACAGCACCGAAATTCCCTCGGCCTCCCAATATCCTTTGCGTATGAGCACGTAAAGAAAAATAAGAACATACGCGAACAAAAACAAAAACCATCCATCGTAACGAACAAGCGTCGAGAGCATAACCCAAAAAGCTGCTTTGATAAGATATACGGAATCTTCTTCCTTGTGCCAACGAAGAAGCTGATAAGCACCCGCGGTCATCGTCGCAAGAAGCAATAGTTCGGTCATCGCCGTTGACTGAAGATAGAGAATGTTGATATTGGCCACAAAGACGAGCACGCCCACCATACGTCCCAAGAATCCGACTCCGAGTTTTTTCAGATAGAGATAAATGAGTAGCCCTGTAGCCACAAACGCGATCATCGACTGCAAGGCGCCCGCAAGTCCCGAGTGCCACATAAAATCATTCCAGATAGTCAGTGCCATCAGAAGATGTGTGAGCGGCAACCAAACGCTTCCCAACTGGGCAAGCCCGGGCTTTAATCCCTCCACAACGCGCCGACCAATATCGAGATGCGAACGCGCATCATTGTATGCGAGTCCAAGGCCGTTTTGATAATAGTAAACGAAGCTTGCTACGGAAATAATACTTAATATGATCGATAAAAAAACTATTGCGTGCCGCTCCAAGTACCCAGCAAAGCGATAGAAAGCTTTTTTGTCTATCGAAAATTCAATTGTAAAAACTCCCTGGCTCATACATTCTCCTCGCGATACATAAATACAAAAGAGAAAAGCAAAATTGTGATCATGCCAACGATAACCCCAACGAGTATACGATGATACTGGGCGGCAGTCAGATATTTTTTACCGATTGTTTGAAATATAAACGACTTTGCCTTATTTTTATTCAAATAATCGAGATTTCGCTCATAAGTATATTTCTCCTGCTGTTGGGATATCTGCTCAAGCCCTAATACTTCCACCTGCGGTGGATTGCGACTTGAAGTAATCGCGCCCAGCGCGTTAATCCATACACTTGAAGCAAACACGATAAGGAAGGCTATGAGAAAAAGATAATTTTTTCGCCAGCGCGTGAGTGCCAATGCTACGGCAATACCGAGAATTGCATACGTAGGAATCAAATAGCGTGAACCAAACGCCCACCCGCCATACGGGTCACCCCACATCGAATAGAGTAAAAGATCCGCACCGATGATTCCTAAAAACATATTGGCAACCCAGGGAACGGTTTTGTACAGAACAAAAAAGCCAAGGATACCGAAGAGAGCCGCGGCCGCATAGTTTATGGATCCGCGGTCAGGACTAATGAGATGAACATACAACCCGTTTAACAGATAGCGAGTTTTGAAAAATCCGAGCGCTCTTTTTTTATGGCTTATGTCTTCTCTTTCAACTAAATCAAGATCCTTCGCCATCGCCGAACTTGTGGGAGCGCCGTTCGCGTCGAGCGCTTCTATGCTTTCAATAGTACCAGAGAGTTGGAGTGGGTTATCATACGATGAATAGTTAAACCAGAGAAAAAATAGGATGGGAACAATCATCGCAAAAAAAGTAAGAAGTCTAGAAGGCCGGATTGTCAGTTTCCCATTTCGAACAAATATAATCCGCCCGAGAGCGGTGAGCCCAACCGGAAACATTAAAAACAAATTCGGATAATCTACCACGAGCGAAGTCGCACTCAAAAACCAAACACACGCAAGCGACCAAAACGTATCCCATCTGATAAGGAGGTATACGCTCGCAAGAATGAGAAACGTGGAAACGTGATGCTGATACAGCGTCGCCGCATATGAGTAGGCGGGAGAAGCAAAAATGAATACAGCCGCCCCAATACTTGCCGCGATTGGATGTGCTCCCAAACGAATTGCGATAGCGCGAAGAAGTACTATATTGATAAAAGCAAAAAATGTTACCACCAAAAACGCTCCAAATTGGGAGGCGCCAAACATTTTCCCCACAAGATATCCCGGAATAATAATGAACGAGAGGCCAGGCGCAAAAAGTGAAACGTATTTGCCGTTTGCGTATCCGAGGTCAGGCGTTGTAAAACGAGCAACCGGTATGGAGAAAAAAAATGAATGATCTTCAACAACCGAATACGTAAGCGCGAAACGGCCACGATCGGGCGAAAGTTCAAGAGGCCCCTCTTCTTTCCATTTCGGATCGTTGAGTGTATCTGCTGTGGGATTTCCGGGAACACCCCGCACACTCATAATCAGAATGAGGGCAGAAACAAACAAAAAAAGCCTTGTTGCTATTAAATTTTTTCCATTTACGCTATTCATGACTGTAATAAAACTATACCATAACTTTTTAAAGAAAGCAAGCTGTACGCGGCTCTTTAGATATCTTGCCGGATGGATTTGACGACGATACTTTCAAAATCCAAATCTTTAAACCGTATGAGCATGACAACGAGTGCTGCAAGTTCATGCGGAGAGAGAAATTTATTGTGCGCAAGCGACAAAAATGTGTTAACCGTTCCCGGCATCAAACAGGTAACGCGAATGCCAAAAGGCTTGAGCTCCTTGCCCAGCGCGAACGAAAATCCTTCGACTGCGTATTTTGTAGCGGCATAGAGTACTTTAGACGGCGCTACATTGGTATTGTGGCTAATCTTGGAGCCAATATTAATAATGAAGCCTTCTTTCTTCTTTTTCATATGGGGAAGCACCCCGCGCGTCATCAAAAATACGCCCTGAACGTTCGTATCAAAAATAGAATGAAATTCGGCGAGAGAAGTTTCATCAAGCGGTTTTTCAATATTGATTCCCGCGTTGTTAATCAGCACATCGATTTTGCCAAACCGATCGAGCGTCTTTGAAATTGCATAAAGTGTATCTTTTTCCGAAGTTACGTTGCCCGTAATAAGCAAAATCTTTTCATCCTTCTCTGGAAATGCCAGATGAAGCTCCTCTTCGTCGAGCGAAAAAAGAGCAAGCGAGGCGCCTTCCTTGCGAAGCGCTTCAGCAATTGCTTTGCCGATGCCCCGCCCTGCACCCGTTACAAGAATGACAACATTTTTGAGATCATCGGAAATATGCGTTGGTCGCAAAAACGTATCGATCATTTTTCCTTTTAATTTATTTTT
>CAZZGX010000012.1:0-2698 GCA_964653715.1 uncultured Candidatus Saccharibacteria bacterium | reverse complement strand
AGGACACGCCTACAACAGCACGCTCGAGGGGCTCGACGCGTATTTTTTGCCATTTGCATTCGCGGCGAGAGCGCATCGATAATTCTATAGCTCCAACCTCGCATGCTATAATGGAGGCATGCCCGAATCGTTAAATTCTTTTATTGTTATTTTTCCATCCGGCAAACAACGCACATTTATCGAGGCCGTTATGCGGCGCTCTGGAAAAAGTTGCGACCAGCTTGCGAGAGTGGTGGATGTTAGTGGGCGCACTGTTCGCGATTGGCGGCGCGAGAAATATAAAATGTCGCTCGTCTTCGCACAGAAGCTTTCTCGTTTTGGAGACGTTGCTTTGCCACGACCGCTCAACACGCAACGGCGATATGCACACCTCGGCGAAGCCGGAAAATTAGGTGGTCAAACTATTGTTGCAAAATATGGGGTGGTCGGCGGCGACCAAGAGAAACGAAAGTCCGCGTGGCAGGCGTGGTGGAGCGCAAAAGGAAAATATTTACCCTCTAAGATTCTTCACAAGCGCAAACCGATCACCTATCCACGCCCCTCTAATAAACTCGCTGAATTTTTTGGAATTCTCATGGGCGACGGAGGAATGTCTGCGCGCCAAGTTGTTGTGACGCTCCACTCGAAAACTGATAAGTTGTTTGCGGGATATTATCGTCGTTTATCTTATGAATTATTTGGTGTTTGGCCACGCGTTGTAAAGTTAAAAAAAGCTCAAGCGATTCACTTGGTCATTTCCAGAACTGATCTCGTGGAATGGTGCCACCAACGCGGGCTACCCATTGGTCATAAAATAAAACAGGGACTCGATATACCAATTTGGATAAAGAAAAATCCTCTCTATGCCCGGTTTTGTCTACGCGGCCTTGTGGACACCGACGGCTCAGTGTTTGCGCATCGATACTGGGCCGGCGGAAAGCGATATTCGTATAAGAAGCTTGATTTTTGCAGCTTATCAATGCCGCTGTTGCAATCGGCGCATGCAATTTTCAAAGCAAACGGGATGACGCCCTATATAAGCCAGGGCAAGAAACTCAGGCTCGAAAGCCAAAAAGATATTGCGCGATACTTTCAAGTCATTGGAAGCTCGAACCCAAAGCACTTGAAGCGATATACAAGTTAGCGTATATTAGAGAAGTATTTGGAGGCGTCGCATAGTGGTCTATTGCGGTGGTTTGCTAAACCGCTATACGGGTTAAACCGTATCGGAGGTTCGAATCCTCCCGCCTCCGCCAGTGATTTTATCAATATAGTAAAGGACTTTTAGAGGGCAGGGTGAAGGGATTCGAACTCTAAATAGCAAAAGATTCAATTTTGTTATACTGTCCAATATTAGCAACTAATAAAAAACAACTATGAAAATCGTCGTCGCCAGTATATTCGTAGAAGATCAGGAAAAGGCATTAAAATTTTATACCGAAAAGCTCGGCTTAGTGAAAAAGCAGGATGTTTCCCTCGGGCAATATAAATGGCTCACCGTCGTCTCGCCTGAAGACCAAGACGGTACCGAACTCCTGCTTGAACCTAATGACAACCCAGCCGCAAAAACCTACCAAAAAGCGATTTTCGAGCAAAGTATTCCGGCAACCTCGTTTTGGGTTGAGGATGTGAAAGAGGAATACGAACGCCTAAAATCGCTCGGTGTTACATTTACGACGGAACCTACTCAAATGGGTCCGGTAACAATAGCGAAACTGGATGTTACATGCGGCAATCTAATACAAATTCAGAAGATGAATTAATGACAAAATCCCACTCGACTAAAAAGAATCTGGGTATCTCGCCAGAACGCTTAGCAGAGTTTCGACGTGCTACTCTCATAGCTTCTACTGGCGCATCAACTCGTCTTGCAGGTTCCAAGCTATCCGATAAAGAAGTGGAACGGGTAGTTAATACTGTTTTTGGGCAAAAGTAGGAACATCGAATAAAGTAGGATTTTCTTTGTAGATTCCCCTTAAATTCCGTACAATTTTATCAACGCTCCTGAAATCAAGCCGCTTCGGTTCTAATATCGGGACACCACCGCCGCCAGTAGTTTTGAAAAGCGGCGATAAAATTCCCTTATTTTGCGCTACATTTCAAAGCCAAAAAGTGATAAAATGAATGAACCCCAAAGGGATTCGAGCTAAATTTATGAACTGCATATTTTGTAAAATAATTTCTGGTGAAGCCGAATCAAGCAGGGTCTATGAAGACGACCAGATTTTGGCGTTCATGGATATCCAGCCCGTGCGAAAAGGACAAGTCTTGGTGGTACCAAAAAAGCATATTGATCACTTTTCAGATATTCCGGACGAACTAGCAACAAAAATATTTTTAAAGTCTCATCACCTCTCTAAAAGCATCCGCGCCAATTTGCACAACGAACGCGTGGGGTTGGTTGTCCATGGATATGGAGTACCTCACGCTCATATGATCGTAGTACCACAACATCACGAAGATGACATTGCTACTGGCAGAATGGCAAAAGTTGAAGGCGGGAAAGTAATATTTACCATAAAAAATCTTGAAGTCGTTCCAAGGGAAGAACTTGAAAAAACGGCTCAAATAATAAAGGAGGGATTGGAAAATTAATATATGACAAGATCTAAGCACGTTAGAAAAGAATGCGCCGTCTTTTCTCAGCGTTTACTCCTCGTATAATTGATTTTCGTTCTTTTTTTTGATATAATAAGCTCATGAATAACTGGTCGGTTGA
>CAZZGX010000011.1:0-22333 GCA_964653715.1 uncultured Candidatus Saccharibacteria bacterium | reverse complement strand
CCGCGAATCGTACATTCGCCCTTTCGTTCGGGCCAAGGGGCGATTGAGTACCCCATTTCAAGGAGCTTTTCGACAAGCCCCCGCATGCCGTCCGACCAAGACCGAGCTATTTTGAGCGAGGCACGTTGCCAGAGCGGGTTTTGAGCTTGGGCGTGTTCGATGCGTCTCCAGTTTTTTCGAAACCATGCTGGAGTTTTGTCTTCGAGGGCTGGTATGGGAGCGGCGATCCGTAGTGATTCTATCATCTCGCTTCTATAGTATGGTGTATGCGCTTGCGAGTCAGAATCAGATTCGTATCGTTGTAACTTCAGGAGTATCCGCGATGAGATCAAGAACGCGCCGCTCAATTTTTTTTAGAAGAAGCTTTTCGGCAGGAGAAAATTTTTGGAGTACAAGTTTCATGGCGTCAACACGCTTCTTTTTCCGAGGCTGAACGCCTATCCGGATGCGCCAAAACTCTTTGGTTTTAAGAGCACGCATGACAGACTCCACTCCCTTGTGTCCCGCGGAGTTTTTTGCAAAAGAAATCTTTACGGTGCCGATCTCCAGATCCGTATCGTCATGGATGACAACAAGATCCTTCGGCTTTGGGGCGAGTGCCACGGCCGCTTTGCCCGATTTGTTCATAAAGGTTTCTGGCAAAAGAATTTGCGCTTTTTCGTCTCCAATCGATCCCTTGGCAAAAAGTCCGAAGTATTTTTTTGATTCCTCAAGCTTATCGAAGCTAAAATGCTTCGCGATCAGGGTAGCGGTGTCACGTCCTACGTTGTGACGAGTTTCGTTATATTCCTTACCGGGATTGCCGAGGCCTATGATTGTTTTCATGGGCGTAGTGTAGCGAATCCTCGCCTAAATTCAATGAATCATTGTTCTTGCGCTCGACATTTTTCTACGGTATAGTATACTCACTTTTTATTTTTTATGCCGGAAGAAAACAAGAAAACGTCGTTTGGCCGAGAGTTGTGGGAGATGCTTCGAATCGTTATTATTTCGCTTTTAATCGTGCTCCCGATCCGCTTTTTTGTGGCGCAACCCTTTATTGTTCGCGGCGCCTCCATGGAGCCCAACTTTGAAGACGGAGAGTATCTCGTTATTGACGAACTTTCCTACCGGATTGGAACACCCCTGCGTGGGCAGATTGTTATTTTTCGCTATCCACGCGATCCCAGCCAGTTTTTTATCAAGCGGATTATCGGACTGCCGGGCGAGACCGTGATTATCGAAGACGGCCATGTCAGTGTCCAAAAAGGCAGCGAGTCCGCAATGAAACTCGATGAATCCTACCTTCGCCCGGGACTTCGTACGGGTCCCGATGCGACTGTTGAGCTCGGATCAAATGAATATTTTGTTTTGGGAGACAACCGGACAAATAGTTCTGATTCCCGCGTGTGGGGAAACCTTCGGCGCGATTTTATGATAGGGAGGGCCCTGGTCCGCCTCTGGCCGATTTCTCGCGTTTCACTACTTTAAAAAAAATATGCCAAAACAGCCAAAACGAGGACTGGTGGGGAGCGTTAAAGGAATGCACGATGTGCTACCGGAAGATTTCTATTATATAGAGCGCGTTATCAAAGAAGTCCGGCGAACCGCTGAATTTTACGGTTTCATGCCTGTCATGACTCCTCATCTCGAGAAAACAGAGCTTTTCTCGGATCCTTTGGGAGAATCTTCGGATGTTGTTCAAAAACAGATGTACAGCCTTCGGACGCGCGGTGGAGATCGTTTGACACTGCGTCCCGAAGGGACAGCGCCGCTCATCCGCGCGTATTTTGAAGACGGGATGCAGAGTTGGCCACAGCCGGTGAAGCTTTTTTACGCGGGATCATTTTTCCGACATGAAACACCTCAAGCCGGACGCTTTCGCGAATTTCGCCAGGTCGGGGTCGAGATCATAGGAGACGAAGAAGCGATTGCGGACGCGCTCGTGGTTCGCGTTCTTGTCTCGTCGCTTCAGACCATTGGCTTTCGTGAACTCATCGTCAACATCAACAGCATCGGCGATAGACTCTGCCGTCCCGTATATCGCAAAGAGCTTCTTGCGTACTACAAAAAACGTTTCAACGAGCTTTGCAAAGATTGCAAGAGGCGGTTCAAGGAAAACCCGCTACGTATCTTGGATTGCAAGGAAGAAACGTGCGTGCTGCTCAAGAAGGACGCGCCGCAGATGGTTGATCACCTGTGCGAGTTTTGCAAGAAACATTTTTCGGAGGTTCTCGAATTTCTTGATGAAATGCAAATTCCCTATTCGCTCGACAGCCACTTGGTGCGCGGGTTTGATTACTACGGCCGGACCGTCTTTGAAATTTTAAGCGAGAAAAAAGAAGGCGAAGACCAGGTGGTACTCGGCGGCGGCGGACGATACGACGACCTCTCCGAACTTTTTGGAGGAAAACGTACTCCGGCTGTGGGAGGCGCGCTTGGTGTAGAGCGCGTTGCCGATCTCATGAAAAAACGCGGGATTAAGGCGAGATCCGAAATTCATCCAAAAATTTTTCTTATCCAGCTGGGCCCCGCGGCAAAGCGAAAAAGTTTCTTGCTGCTCGAAGAGCTTCGCAAGATCGGCGTGCCCGTAGCGCAGACGCTCTCAAAAGATTCGCTCCGGGCGCAGCTTGCGATTGTCTCGAAGCTCAAAATCCCCCTTGCCATCATCCTTGGCCAGAAGGAAGCGCTCGATGGAACGGTTGGACTTCGCAACATGGAGACGGGGATTCAGGAGACACTTCCCTTTGAAAAATTTATTGGTACAATAAAGGCACGATTAAAAGAATTTTCTTAATATCTTTATGGTAGAAGTACATAGACGCGAAAAAGAAACTACAGGCTCGCTTCTTCGCCGATTTACGCGCAAAGTCCAGCAGAGCCGGATTTTGCTTGAGGCGCGAAGCCACGCGTTTCGATCGCGCCCAAAATCAAAAGCTAAAAAGCGCAAAGACGCGCACAAACGCGACCTAAAACGTAAAGAATACAATCGCCTTCGCAAATTAGGCAAGATTGTTTGATTGTGGCATGAGCTTATTCGAAACGCTCCGCGAAGACTTGACAAAAGCTATCCGTTCCAAGGATACGAACCGGTCGGGTACGTTGCGGCTTCTTTTTGCCGCGATTAAAAATAAGGAGATAGAAGAGCGCAAAAAGGAGGTGGGTCTTGGTGAAGAGGAAATCTTATCTGTTATTCAAAAAGAGACAAAGAAACGAAAGGATTCCATTACCGAATATGAAAAAGCAGGGCGTAAAGATCTCGTAGAAAAAGAGCTCGGTGAGCTCAAGGTTCTCGAGGGGTATCTCCCCGCCGAGCTTTCCGATGAAGAAATCCGGCGTGTGGTTGTTGAAGGCGTTCGGGAGCTTGGCGGGAAAGAGGGGGCAAATTTCGGGTCGCTCATGAAAATTATTATGCCGTCGCTCAAAGGACGCGCCTCGGGTGATCGGATTTCGCGCTTTGCCAAAGAAGCGCTTGAAAACGTCTAACGGTATATGGCGCGACGAAACTATTTTGTTGGGCTCGATATTGGCTCATCTCTGATCCGGGCAGTTGTTTTTGAAAACGGATTTGAAATTGTTGCGGCCGCTGAAACAGGCAGCGACGGCATTCGGAGAGGCGCGGTTGCCGTGCCTGATGTGACGGCGCGCAATATCCAAAAACTCCTTCACGATCTAAAAAAGAATTTTGGCGTTGAGATCGATCACGCGACAGTTTCCTTGGGTGAGCCGCGGATTGCCTCATACGTTTCAAAAGGAGCGGTCTCAATCTCGCGCGCGGATGGCGAGGTGACTCGAGAAGATGTCACGCGCGCGATAGAGGCATCCGAAGCCGCACTCCCTCGTCTTGGCAACCGCGAGATCATCCACACCTTTCCGCTTTTTTATACGATCGATACTGACGCAAAACTTCGCGAAGCAATTGGACTCGTTGGTCTCAAGCTTGAAGTTGAAGCATTGTTTGTGGCGAGTTTTTCCGCGCACGTAAAAAATTTGATCAAGGCGGTTGAAGCCGCGGGGCTTACCGTTGATGATGTTATTGTGGCGCCGTACGCGGCGTCATTCCACGCGCTTACCAAAAAACAAAAAGAGGTCGGCTCGTTGCTTTTGGATATTGGAGCGCAAACCTCCACGCTCGCGGTTTTTGAAGAAGGCGCGCTTCTTTCAATCGATGTCATTCCCGTGGGTTCTGGACATATTACGCAAGACATCGGCCTCGGGTTTCAAATTGATATTGTCTCGGCAGAGCGCGTCAAGCGCAACCTTGGGATTTTTCTCGAGCAAGGTAAAAAAGAGATACGGCTTGCGGACTTTCCAAAAAATTTCGAAGATTCATTTTCGCAGAAAAAATTAAAGGATATTGTCGAAGCGCGTCTCGGCGACATTTTTGAGCTCGTGGGAAAACATTTAAAAAAAATCGACCGCGCCGAACTTCTGCCGGGCGGCGTCGTTTTGGCGGGGGGTGGGGCGCGGCTTTTTGATATCCAGCGAAATGTTCGGGAAGAGCTTCATCTGCCGGTTGAAATTGCGCAAGGAGCCGTGGGGCTCACCGGAAAAAAAGAACTGGTCGCGGGTCCCGAGTGGATGACGGCGGTGGGCCTCGCGCGCTATGCAGCCGAACAGCACGTGCCCGAAGGACGCATCGGCTCACTTTTTTCCTCTCCATGGTCGCGCCGTCTTTCCAAGATTCTTAAAGCATTTATTCCATAAACTATGTTCTACATCATCTCTCCTAATCGCTGGCTTATCTGGACTATCGCTCTCGCAATCCTTATTGCGATGTTCGTTTGGTGGCAAATCGAGCTCTATACTATAGAAGCCGATACCCAGCTTATAGAAACCCAATCAGCCCCTCCAATTCAACATAAATCAGCCCAAACAACTTCAGCAATTAATACCTCAAGCTGGAAAACATATCGCAATGAAAAATACGGGTTTGAGTTTAAATATCCACCAGACCTGAAGCTCGAGGAGTACGGTGACGGCGGCGTTTTTATGACACATAAAGAAGGAGATCGAGTTTGTGCTCACGGGGTTGGGTGTGTTTATCCCGGTAGTATTCTTTTTGCAACAAATGTAAGAGATCAATTGTTGTTAAATCTTGGCCGGCCGTTACCTAAAACTTTTCAGGAATTTATCTCCATGTATTATAGCGACCTGTTTTACCAAAAAGATGGTTCAGGTTACTCCGAGAAAAATCTATTTGTTGATGGTCGTAATGCTACCGACATCGTATTAACAAAAAGAGGCAGATATGGAAATAATTTTCAAAGGGAATTGGTAGTCGAGAAAAACCAGCAGGAAGTTTACAGGATTGATGTCGACTACTTCGATCAATATAGGGATTACGTTTTATCGATATATAATACAATGCTCTCCTCTCTCAAATTTTTTGAGCCAAAAAACGCGGCTTTGCCCTGAGCGAAGTCGAAGGGTTGACTTCCCACAGCCCAGCGCTAGAGTAGGCGCATGCCGAGGATTAATCCTGACGTCGAGAGCTTTGCCCGCATCAAGGTTTTTGGCGTGGGCGGCTCGGGGCTGAACGCCATCGATCACATGATCCGTTCCAAAATCCATGGCGTGGATTTTGTGGGTGTCAACACCGACGCGCAAGATTTGCATCATTCGCTCGCTCCAAAAAAAATTCACATCGGAAAAAATATAACGCGCGGCCTTGGCGCCGGAATGGATCCGACTATTGGACGACAAGCCGCCGAAGAATCAAAAAATGAAATCGCGGAACTCGTTCGCGGCGTCGACATGGTGTTCATCACGGGGGGAGAGGGCGGAGGCACGTGCACGGGCGCCGCTCCCATTGTGGCCGACATTGCGCGGAGCGAGGGCGCCTTAACGATCGCGGTTGTCACGCGTCCGTTTTCATTTGAAGGATCGGAGCGCGGACGTATCGCGGAAGATGGACTCGGCCGTCTCAAAGATTCGGTTGACGCGATGATTGTTATTCCAAACGATCGGCTTCTTGGAATCATCGACAAGAAAACCACTTTTCTAAATGCGTTTGCAACGTGCGACGAAATTTTGCGACAAGCCGTCCAAGGAATTTCAGATTTAATTACGCTTCCGGGAATTATCAATGTGGACTTTGCGGACATCCGCACAATTTTGCATCACGCGGGGTCGGCTCTCATGGGAATCGGATCGGCTACCGGCGAAGATAGAGCCATGCAAGCCGCAAAAATGGCGATCAACTCGCCCCTCCTCGATCTTTCGATTGACGGAGCGCATGGAGTATTGTTTTCTATCGCGGGAGGAGACGATCTCACGATGTGGGAGGTCAACGAGGCCGCCCGAATCATCACCGAACCCATCGCGAAAGACGCGCGGGTCATTTTCGGAGCCGTCAAAGATGAGCGTCTTAGGAAGGGCGAGGTCAAAATTACCGTCGTTGCCTCTGGCTTCGGCGAAGTTCCTCCAAGAACTGCTAATCTTTTCAATGTGGCGGCAAAAAAAGAGGAACCTTTCTTAACAAAGCTCAAAAAACCCCTTGAAAACGAGGAACCCGTCGAAGAATGGGACGCGGTTCCTGCCTTTTTACGCAGACAGAAGAAATAGGGCGTTATCCACAGTTGTCTTGTGGTAAATCGGAGGAGTACACTGTGAGTACATTAAAAATAATTTTGTACTTGCATGTCCACCGCCGCATTTCTCGAGAAAAGTGAAAAGGTTAAAAAAAACGAAGCCAAAAAAAAGCGCACATTCCGATTGGCGCGATTTTTTTCGCATGAAAATGTCCATCCATATGATGAAATCGCGTGGGAAAAACGCCGCGCGGCTATTTCCGGCTCGAAAGGCGACGTTGTCTTCGAGCAGAACGATGTTGAGGTGCCCATAAGCTGGTCCCAGACCGCAACGGACATCGTTTGCGAGAAATATTTTACGGGACATGTGGGCAAAGAGGGCCGCGAGACAAGTGTTCGCGAGCTTATCGACCGCGTTGTTCATACAATTATCGAATGGGGGAGTAAATACAACTATTTTGCGGACGCGGAGGAGAAAAAAGTTTTTGATAACGAACTCAGGGCTATCCTTGTAAATCAATACGCGGCGTTTAACTCGCCAGTATGGTTCAACGTTGGCGTTTCCGATCATCCGCAATGCTCCGCCTGTTTTATTTTGGCGGTTGAAGACAATAAAGAATCCATCGCGCAGTGGTATAGAGACGAAATGTTTATTTTTGCGGGAGGTTCCGGGTCGGGCCTCAATGTCTCAACACTTCGCTCTTCAAAAGAATTAATTTCCGGTCGCGGCAAATCATCGGGTCCAGTTTCATTTATGAAAGGAGCGGACGCCATCGCGGGCACGATTAAATCCGGCGGCAAGACGCGGCGCGCGGCAAAAATGGTCGTGATGAATATCGACCATCCCGATATCCGCGAATTTATTGTTTGCAAATGGAAGGAAGAAGAAAAAGCAAAAATACTTATCGCCGCGGGGTACAACGACGCGATTGACGGAGAGGTATACAACAATGTGTATTTCCAAAACGCAAATAATTCAGTTCGTGTCTCTGACGAATTTATGCGGCGCTCCGTTGATGATGGTGAGTGGGAGTTGAAGGCGGTGAAGACGGGCGATGTCATCGAGCGAACGCGCGCGCGTGAGCTCTTGCATTTGATTGCAGAGGCAACATGGCACTGCGCTGATCCCGGCATGCAATACGATACAACAATCAATCGCTGGCACACGGCGTCAGTAACAGGACGCATCAACGCATCCAACCCGTGTTCCGAATATATGCATCTCGACAACTCTGCGTGCAATTTGGCATCACTCAATCTTTTGAAGTTTGTCGATGCCGATGGATTATTCAACGTGGAAGCGTTTCGTCACGTTGTCCGCGTCATGATCATGGCCCAAGATATTTTGGTGGAAGGTTCAAGCTATCCGACTCCGAAGATTACCGAGAACGCGAAAAGTTTCCGTGAGCTCGGTCTTGGGTACGCGAACCTTGGCGCGCTCCTTATGTATATGGGGATGCCGTACGATTCTGAAAAAGGCCGCTCGCTCGCTGGCGCCATTACCGCGCTTCTTACGGGAGAGGCGTATCTTACATCGACGTATTTGGCTGAGCGTGTAGGGCCTTTTAAAGGCTTCCAAGTCAATCGAAAACCTATGCTCCGAGTTCTCGAGATGCATCAGGGCGAAGTGGACAATATTAACACTCGTTACGTCCAAAAAAGCTTACTGGAGGCAGCCCATTTGGTATGGGACGCTACGGTTGCTCGAGCGGAAAAAGTTGGAATTCGCAATTCCCAGGCGACAGTTTTAGCGCCTACCGGCACCATCGCTTTTATGATGGATTGCGACACGACCGGCATTGAGCCCGATTTTTCTCTTATCAAATACAAAAAACTCGTTGGAGGCGGATTTCTCAAAATTGTAAATAAAACAGTTCCCGCGGCACTTGCAAACCTTGGATATACCAAAGAAGAAGTCGAGGCGATCGTACAATATATCGAAGAACACGATCGCATTGAAGGAGCTCCGTATATAAAAGAAGGGCACCTTGAGGTATTCGATTGCGCCACGAATGCTCCGGGTGGCGCCCGCGCCATTCATTATATGGGACACGTTCGCATGATGGCGGTAGCGCAGCCATTTATCTCAGGCGCTATTTCCAAAACCGTGAATCTTCCCTCAACTGCGACAATCGAAGACATTATGAATATTTATATTGACGGATGGAAACTTGGCCTCAAAGCGATTGCAATTTACCGAGACGGTTCAAAAGGATCTCAGCCGCTTAACACAGGGCGCACTAAGGGCTCGAGTGACGACAAGCAAGCCGAAGAATCTTTAATACGAAAAACGCTGCCCTACGACGTCTCTTCTCACCGACACAAGTTCGCGATTATGGGACACGAAGGATATTTACACTACGGCGTGTACCCTGATGGAAAACTTGCCGAAGTTTTTATCCGAATGGCAAAGGAGGGAAGTACGATCTCGGGACTGCTTGATTCGATCGGTGTCTTGATGTCAGTCGCTCTTCAGTACGGAGTTCCCGCGGAAACGATCGTTCGCAAATTTGTTCACACACGTTTTGAGCCCGCGGGATTTACGGAGAATCCGGATATTCCAGTGGTCAAATCCATTCTCGATTATATTTCGAAGTTTTTGGCGCTCAAGTTTCTCTCGCCCGATGAGCAGCGAAATCTCGGTATTTATTCAGAAGCCGCGATCGCAGCCGAAGCGGTACTCAAGAGTGAGACGACAGCGATTGAGGCGGGAGGAGAACTTTTAAAAATTGAGAAGGTTACCGTTTCATCATATCAAGATGCGCCCGCGTGCCGTTGCGGATCTATTATGGTGCGGACCGGTTCATGCTATACCTGCAGAAGTTGCGGAGAGAATCTTGGCTCATGCGGATAGGCCGCGTGCTATATTGTAGATAAGGGCACAAAACCCCGAGCAGAAGCACGGGGTTTTGTGTAAAGAGCATGATTTATATTTTTACGGGAGACGGGAAGGGGAAGACAACGGCGGCTTTGGGGCAGGCGCTCCGTTCGGTGGGCGACGGCAAAAAGGTTTTGATGATCCAGTTTATCAAAGGGCCGTGGCCGTCGGGCGAGGACCGGTCATATATGCGCTTGGCGCCCGATTTCGAGCTTCGCAAGCGCGGCAAGGGCTTCGTCGGCATTTTAAATGATACGTTGCCGCGCGAGGAGCACGAGCAGGCAGCGCAAGCCGCTCTCGCCGAACTGATGGAAGAAACAAAAAGTGGCAAGTGGGATATTATAATTGCCGATGAAATCAATAATGCCGTTGAATTGAATTTGATTAGAGAGGAAGACGCGCTCGAGCTCGTCCGCCTTGGTAGAGAGAAAAAAGTCGATCTTATCTTTACGGGACGAGGCGCAAAACCGCAACTAATAGAAATAGCCGATCTTGTCTCAGAAATTCACGATATCAAACATCCATTTTATGAAGGCAAAAAAGCCCGTCGTGGAATTGAGTATTAAAATTGGAAAATATATCCCTCTCGATAAGTCTTGGGTTATCCGGATGGGCGTCCTTGACTTGATTCATAATAAAACTCAGATTAAAAAGTTTTTGAAGAGCGAGGAGTACTTAAGCGATGATCTTTTGGCGCTTGAGGGAGCGATAAAAGCGTGGCAAAAGCAAAAGATAATTGATATCGGAGAATCTGGAACACTATATCGCTTTCTTTAGTTTGTATCTTGGAAATACAATCTCGGGAAAAAATTTATTCGCCGAGGCACGCTTCAGAGGCGAGCAGTAGCTAACAATCCAAAGATTGTCTATTGGCCTTTAAAAAAACTTCTTGAGCTCGACCACGGAACGTCACAATGGGCTTCAGCGGGGGTCCTTTGCGGGAACAAGGAACATATTAAGAATCCTTCCTACAAACTCGCCCTTACCTACGAGGCGCGAGAGCATTGGCATGAAGCCGAGAAAAGAGGAGTACCGTGGAAGCCGAGGAAAGATGAAATTATCGCGAGGCAAGCGAGAACATTTCTACAACTTTTAAAAGGCCGGCATCCAAAGTTTGAGCCGGAACAAGCGGAGGATTACTGTTTTGCGCGCGCGTTTGATTTTATAACATTAAGCGAGGGCTTGAGGCAATGGCCAAATTTAGTTGGACACGAGTCAAATAGAATAGAAGAGATGGAAAAACAGTTAGGCTTTCTGCGGGCTGACAAGACGATTACTTCAAGAGACCATAGAGTGGTGCAGGCAATCGCAATGCTTGGCAGAGTAAAAGGTATTGCCCTTCGTTTTCAATTCCCGAACGCAGTCAATAAAAGTTGGCCACAATTTTGGGAGTTTTTAGATGCTTGATTTTTTATTGTTTTCTGTTATACTTCTCCTTAGATATACCGAGTAATCGCTCTGCAAGAAATTGCGGAGAGGAAAGTCCGGACACCGCCAATTTTGCTCGCCGCAGGCGACTGCAAAATTGAGCGTTCCGACCTTACGTCGGGACTACTCCGACGTAAAGTCGGAGTGCTCAGTTTTGTAATCTTGCTTCGCTCGAACAAAACTGGCAGAGGCAATGGCTAACGGCCACCCATTCCGTCTCGTTAGAAATAACGGACGAGATACGAGACAGTGCCACAGAGACCATACCGCCGATCGTCATCATCTCGAGTTAAATACTTGAGACAATGAAGGAGGTAAGGGTGAAAAGAGTGGTGTAAGAGACCACAGCGTTTGTGGGCGACCACAAGCGGAGGAAAACACTTGCCCGGTGCAACCCCTCAAATCGGGGGCTTGAGCTCAGCGAGCAATCCTGGGCCCAGAGAGATGATTACATAAAACAGGATCCGGCTTACGGGTATATCTCCCCGCCTTCGGGCGGGGTTTCGTTTTTATTCTTCTACGAGATTTATTTTAAGCTTTTTGGGTATGTTCGGATTTGAATCCATTCTATTTATTAACTTTTCGATTTCTTCCTTCTTATAAACCCGATAGTTATTCACAGGATGGCGCCGTGCGACAAGTTTTCCTCTCTTATCCCAATTGCGAAGAGTCAACGGGGTAACACCCAAAAGAACCGATGTTTCTTTTATAGTTAGGTACTGTTTTTCCATACTTTAGTAATGTTTGTTGCAGACCAACATGTATAAAGCCTAGCAAAGAAGAAACTTTATACAAGTCGAGGAAAGGTAGAACTTTGGATAAATCTTGGATATCCGATAGGACATCGGATTGCCTATTGCATTCCTTAAAGGGCTAGGTTTATACTAAAAAAGTCCTCTCTGTTAAGCATAATTTTATTCTTAATCACTCTATATATGGAAGAGACCTATTATTACCAGGAAGAACAGACAGTTGAGGTTGTGGAAGAGGAGGCGCATGGGACATCTTTTTTAACTAACATTGGGCGGTGGGTCTTAGTGGCGGCTATTTTTCTTTTTCCGATTTTTTTCCTTCCGCTGACTACCAACCCTATTGAGATGAATAAGGGATATTTTGGGTCGATTGTGGCATTGTTATTATTAATCGCGTGGTTTGGCGGTGCTTTGCAAGAAGGAAAGGTAAGAGTCACCCGAGCGTGGATCTATCCCGCGTATTTAGTGTTTCTCGTGCTCTGGCTTCTTTCAAGTCTTTTCTCAAAAAGTTTTATGCTGTCGCTCGTTGGGAGTGGATACGAAGCAACTACATTTCGGACATTTTTGACGGGAGGAATTTTTCTTTTTGTTATTCCAGCGTTTTTCAAGGATCGCCTGTGGTTAATCCGGGCCGCAGCGGCACTGGTCGTTTCGTTTCTCCTCGTTGCTCTTTTTTTCATAATTCATAGCGTTTTCAATGTCCAGCTTCCCGGCTTTGCCGCGGACCGGTCATTCAGTCCTTTCGGAGCCTGGAGTATCCTCGGCGGATTTTTTGCTTTCGTTGTTGCTTTTCTTTTACCATTTTTTGATCTTGAGAAAAGCTCGCTTCGTCGGTGGACGACAGTTCTTTTTTCAATCGCTCTGATTCTTCTTGTCGTTACAAATTTTAGCTACGGTATTGTTGGTCTTGGGATTGTTGCCTTAGTATTTGTAGCCCTTCTTTTTTCACGGCGAAAGACGCGCACTACATTTTTTGGTGTTTCACTTGCGGTGATACTTCTCGCAACACTGCTCATTTTAATGAGTAGCTTGATTCAAAAGGAGGTTACCAATAGTATTGGCGCGCCGACGGAGGTTACCCCCTCGTGGGCCGTTACCTTTAGTATTATTAAAGCGTCTCTTGGGCGATCTACGGTGCTTGGCAATGGGCCGAACACCTTCGGACTTTTATGGGATCGTTATAAGCCGAAAGATTTGAATACGACTCCTTTTTGGGCGGTACGGTTCGAAAATGGCGCAGCAGTTATTGGGACGATGCTCGCTGAAGGAGGCGTTTTGCCCATTATTGCTTTCGCGCTCTTTATTTTTTTCTTACTTGTACTTATTTTTCGCAGTTTAAGCCACGATAATCTGGAACCCATCGATCGCGCCCTGACACGCTCTTTTGCCGCTGGGACGTTTTTGCTTTTTTATCTCTGGCTTGTGCATCCGTTGAGTATCAGCATAGTTCTCTTAAGCTTTATTGTCGGGGGCCTTTTTATTGCAATTCTTGGAAGTTTTAGCCTTGTTCCTCAGCAGGAAGTTGATCTTTTCTCGAGCTCCGAGCGCGGATTTGTGGGATCGCTTGTAATTATTTTTCTTCTGATTGGTGGCGTCGCCGGCGTCTATTATGAAGGAACTCGATATTTTTCTCAGGTTGTTTTTGCAAAAGGAGTAGATGAATTTTCGAGCGGCAAGGGGATTAATACGTCTCTCTTTACCATTCAACGGGCTACTGAGTACGATCCTGGACAAGATCGATTTTGGCGAACACTCGCCCAAATTGAGATCAGCAGGATGCAACGGATTGCTTCAAAGCAAGAGGGATCTCCCAAAGATCTCCAGCAGCAATTCCAGCGGGCTCTGTCCGCGGCAATTGATTTTGGCAAACGCGCAACCACGCTTGGTCCCGAAGATTCTATAAATTGGAATATGCTCGGACAGGTGTATGAGGCCGCAATACCAGTTATCCCTGAGTCGGCCGATTTTGCTATTCAGAATTATGAAAAGGCAAAGGATCTTGCTCCCACCAATCCCATTATTTACCTCAATCTCGCGCGGGCGCATGTGGCTACGGCAAACGCGACATTGCTTCGGTCAGGTGGGAAAGATACGACCGGATCAGCCGCCCAAGAAGGGGGAAAAGCCTCCGATCTTCTCGTAGTTGCCACCAAGCTCAAGCCGGATTTCGCGGCCGCACATTTTCTTCTCGCTCAAATTTATCAGCAGCTTGGCAAGACCGATGAAGCAATTGCCCGGGCGGAGGCAACCTATCAGTTGGCACCTAAGGATGTTGGCGTTCTTTTCCAGCTTGGTGTTTTATACTATCAAAAAAATAATCTTGACGAAGCGCGCGCGGTGCTCGAAGCACTCCGTGAGCTAAACCCAGACTATTCAAACGGACTTTATTTTCTTGGCCTTACCTATGACCGAACGAACCGGAAAGGTGACGCCATCAAGGTTTTTAATCACGTGGCAGAGCTAAACCCAGACAGTAAAGAGATAAAACAGATTCTCGATAACTTACAAAAAGGCAAATCCGCGCTTGATGATGGAACGCCGTCGCCTGAAAAGCGCCAAGACGCACCTCTTTCAGAGAGCAAAAGAACGGCTCCCTAGATGGCGATTCTCAGTTTTTTTCAGAGAGAACAAAAAGGAGTGTACCAGGTAGCACTCCTTTTGGGTTTCGTGAGCTTTGCCAATGGCTTTCTGGGGCTTTTCCGCGACCGTCTCCTTGCTGGCACGTTTGGAGCTACGCGCAATCTTGATATCTATTATGCTTCATTTCGCGTTCCCGATTTTATTTTTACGCTCTCGCTTTTTTTTGTGGCATCCACCGCGTTTATTCCAATTTTCCTTGAGCATCAAGGCAATTCAAAAAAAGAGGCGCAGGATTTTCTTGATTCAGTTTTTACTCTATTCATATTTTCTGTTCTCATATTACTCGCACTATCGTATGTTCTGATGCCATTTTTTATCGGGTTTCTGACGCCCGGATTTGATGCGGCCGCGCGAAATCAGGCAATATTTCTTTCTCGGATGCTACTTCTCTCGCCGTTTTTTCTCGGCATCTCGAATCTTGTCTCAGGTGTTCTTCAGTCATCAAGAAAATTTTTTGCGTACGCCCTTTCCCCAGTCGCGTACAACACAGGTATTATTCTCGGCATAATTTTTTTTCGCCCGCACTTCGGTCTTCCGGGAATAATTATCGGCGTTATCCTCGGCACATTTTTCCATATTATAATTCAGATACCGACGCTTCTTCAAATTCACACGGTGCCGCGGTTTCGATTTTCCACTCGTGCCGAGCCGTTCAGAATTTTTCGGTACTCATTTCCTAGGGCGTTGGCGCTTTCGCTCAATCAAGCAACGCTTTTTTTTCTTACCTCGCTCGCGTCGACCCTAGGAGTTGGCGCAATTTCAATTTTATATTTGTCCATAAATCTCTATACTTTGCCGCTAACGGTTATAGGGCTTTCCTATAGTGTTGCGGCGTTTCCAGTTATGGCAGAGCTCGCTCTCCAAAAAGAAAAAAATCTCTTTTTTGACCACTTACTTGCCGCAACGCGCCACATCATGTTTTGGACACTTCCCGTTGTAGGATTTTTTATTGTACTGCGGGCGCATATCGTACGGCTTGTTTTAGGCACAGGAGCTTTTCTCTGGGCTGACACGCGTCTTACGGCCGCGAGTTTGCTTCTTTTTTCTTTTGCCATATTATTTCAAAGTCTCGTGACCCTTTTCGTGCGTGGTTATTATGCGCTGGGAAAAACGCGCGAGCCTATCGTGTATAATATGATAGCCTCGATCTTTATTGTAGCGTCTGCCTATCTTACGACGATGGCGCTTCATGCGAGCCCTAGTTTCAAAAATTTTCTTGCCGGAATTCTTCGGGTTTCCGATCTTCCCAATATTGAATTTCTTATGATACCCCTTATCTACAGCGTAGGCTCTGGACTCAACGCGCTGTTTTTAGGACTCAATCTTTTTCGATTGGGAAAACGCTCAGAACTTACTCTCCTTCGCTCTTCCGCCACTTCAATTTTTTGTGTTAGTGCGTGCATGGCGGGGACAGCATTTGTGGCCCTCCGCGTATTGAATCTCTTTGTGCGCTTGGATACATTCCTTGGAGTCGCGATTCAAGGAGGAGGAGCGTTTTTTGTTGCCGTTGGAGTTGGGATTTTTCTGTATTGGATGTTTGATATTCAAGAATTTATCGAAATTCGACAGGCACTTCGTTCACGGTTTTTGCAAAAGGAAATTCTTCAGCCCGATACCGAACATCTTTAACAGAGCATGGAACAAAACCGTATTCGTAATTTTTCTATCATCGCACACATTGATCACGGGAAATCCACTTTAGCCGATCGGCTTCTTGAACGAACGGGAACCATCGAGCGTCGAAAAATGAAAGCGCAGGTACTTGATAGCATGGATCTTGAACGTGAACGGGGAATTACCATCAAGATGCAGCCAGTCAGAATGTCGTACAATGGGTATGTTCTCAATTTAATCGACACCCCGGGGCATGTCGATTTTTCTTACGAAGTCTCCCGGGCGCTTTTGTGTTGCGAGGGGGCAATTTTGCTTGTTGACGCCACACAGGGCATTGAGGCCCAAACGCTCTCGCATTTTTTTCTTGCGAAAAAACTCGGACTTACCTTTGTACCGGTTATCAATAAAATCGATCTTCCACACGCGCGGGCGCTCGAGGTTACGCGCGAACTGAGAGAGCTAGGTGGTTTTCGCGAGGAAGAAATTCTTCAGGTTTCCGCAAAAGATGGGACGGGTATTGAGAGATTGCTCGAAACAATTATTGAGAAAATCCCCCCGCCAAAAAGCACCCTTGCGTCACTCCGTGCGCTTGTATTTGATTCTTTCTTTGAAAACCATCGAGGAATCATTGCTTCGGTGCGCGTGTTTGACGGCGAGCTCAAAAAAGGCGACAAATTGTTTTTGAAGGCGCGCGGAAAATCTTTTTTTGCGAAAGAAATTGGCGTTATTACACCGACACTTGTTTCGAGGGACTTGCTCGAAGCAGGTGAAGTAGGCTACATTGTAACAGCCATTAAGGAGCCAGGAGAAGTCCGCGTTGGGGATACTATAATAGAAGAAAAAAATAAAATGTCGCTTACTCAGGCTCTTCCCGGATACGAGGAACCGCGGCCGGTAGTCTGGGCGAGTTTTTTTTCTACCGACCAAGGAGATTTTTATCTTTTGGGGGACGCGCTCTCGAAACTTAAGCTCAACGACTCTTCGCTCGTATTCCAAGAGAAAAGCAGTTTGATACTCGGGCGCGGATACGAATGTGGTTTTTTGGGAACCTTGCATCTTGAAATTACAGCCGAGCGCCTCAGGCGAGAATTCAATGTGGAATTTGTGGTCACGCAACCCTCCGTGAGCTACAGGGTTTTCAAGAGTGGGAAAGAGGAGACGGTTTCTTCGGCAGCCTTGTTCCCGCGGCGACATGAGCGTGATCGTGTGGAAGAGCTTTGGATGAAGCTCGAAATTTTTGTTCCAGAAGTGTATCTTCAGGATGCCGTCAAATCAGTTGAAATTTTTGAAGGTGAGATGGGAGCGGTGAGAACGCTCGGAGAGGCGCGACTCTTATTTGAAGCCCGCATTCCCTTGCGACAGATGGTATCGGGTTTTTTCGATGTTCTAAAAAGTCGGACTCGAGGATATGCCTCTTTCCATTATGAAAATGATACGTGGCGGGAAGCCGACCTTATACGGCTTGATCTCCTTGTTCAGGGGGAGCATATTGAGCCTCTTTCACGAGTCATTCCCACACGGGAAGCCCAGCGCGAGGCTCGAAAGGCCGTTGAAAAGATAAAAACGGTCTTGCCGCAAGAACTTTTTCAGGTAAAAATTCAGGCGGAAGTAGAAGGAAGAATTTTAGCCTCAGAAAGCATCTCTGCTCTCAAGAAAGACGTGACGGCTCACCTCTATGGCGGAGATCGTTCGCGCAAAATGAAATTATGGAAAAAACAAAAAGAGGGGAAAAAAAGACTGAAAGTCTCTGGGAAAGTAAACATTGCCCCCGAGATTTATCTCAAATTGCTTAAAATCTAATGTATTACCGGGAGCCTGACAAAATTGAAGGCGGTATAAGAAACGCGAGCATGCCAACGACACTCAATAGCGTTACGAGAATCCATATAACTTGAAAGCGCCTTTTTCTTTTTTTAGACATAAGCGTACTATAAATATAGCACAAAATGGCAGATTTAAGAAGACGATCAGTACTCGAATCTACCCTGGTGCTTGCATTACTGGGGGGATTTGCGCTTTTTATCGCGTACGGGGCTCTGCGCGTATTTCTACTAAAACAGCGTTTCGCTGGTGAGAATGCCGAGAATCAGAAAAATATAGAGATGAAAGAAAAAGAAATCGCAGATCTTAATGAAAAGATTAAAAAACTTAAATCTGGAGAAGGTGTTGAGTTAGAAGCGCGGGGTCGCCTTAATCTTCAAAAACCCGACGAGCATGTCCTTATCATAGGAGACACTAAGAACGAAAAGTCAAAGCCCATTGAAACGCAAACCGAAAATTTTTTTGATCGCGTCAAACAGTGGTTCGGATTAAAAAGTAATTAATACCTACGTATGAGAAAAATTATTATTTTCGTGTTTATTCTCGTCTTACTCAGTTGTGGCGTGCTTCTTGGGCTTGGATACTTTCCTATTACCCGCGCTGCGGGTACAATCATTTGGTATCATGACGTGTCTCAGGCTCTCGCAATTTTAAACACGACGCAGAAAATCTCTGGTAATCCCGGGGCAAGTCCCGAATCGGACACGCGCCGCGCCGTGCTTGAAGAGTTAATAACACGATCCATCATCAAGAGCTCTCTGCGTGATTTTGGTTTAAAAGAAATCAATGATGAAATCCAGTCAAATATTCAAGAAATTCTTGCCAAAGTTGATCTCGACAAACTAAACCAAGCGATTAAGAACGCCTATGGTCTCAGTTTCGCTGAATTTAAAGATCGTGTTATACTCCCGCAAGTTGAAGAGGTTGTGCTTGAGAAGTATGTACGACTTGCCGGGAAAGATTATAATACGTGGCTCAAAGAAAAACTAAAGCAAGCAGACGTAAAAATTTATGTTCTGCCGTATAAATGGGAAAATGCCCAATTGCAATCCAAATAAAACGCGAATGTAGTATAGTGGCAGTACATTTGCTTCCCAAGCAAAGGGCGCGGGTCCGATTCCCGCCATTCGCATAGGCCACCTTAGCTCAGCTGGTAGAGCAGTGCTTTCGTAAAGCAAAGGTCCCCGGTTCGAATCCGGGAGGTGGCTCCAGAACACTGTGTATAACTTGCGAAAAGAGACAATAAATCGTCTCTATTTTTTGCTTTCGGCATTTTAGAGAGCATACATAAACCTTACTAATGCATACAAAAACTGGTAAATAAAAGTTATCTTTTATTTATTTTTTTGGTTTTTTGTTTTCACGGCACTTATTTGTTAAAAATCTTTTTATCGCAACCCATAAAACGCCCAAAAACAAACGTTTTGCGTGTTAAAATATCCATATACAAATAAACAAGATTTTTAAAGTGTATGGATGAAGAAATATCGAAGAGCGGCCTTTTGAAAAAGATGGGTTTGGTTGTCGCCGTTTTCTTAGGTATTTTTTTTGTTTTAACATTTCGCCCTTCATCAGTTGGTTCCCAAAGCGTCAATCAAGCAATTAATTTCACCGGTGTTTCCCCCCAAGGCGCGAGAGCCGCGGGCGACAACAACGCGTTCGACTTCTCAACGGGTGATTTCACTGTTGAGTTTTGGTATCAGTATAAAGCTATTACTCCGGTCAATTACCAGATGCTTGTCTACAAGGGAGGCAATAGTAACTTTGATCCCGGCTGGGTTATTTATTCATACGACACCCAAATTGTTCTCGGCTCGCATAGCAACACTACTTTGACTGATATCAGATCGCCTCTCGGCAAACTCATTGACGGCCATCTCTATCATGTGATAGCGACTCGTTCCGGGACATCCGGACAAATTTGGCTGCTTGATAAAACAAATAACGAAACAATTCATACGAGTGTAGCGGCAGGTTCTATGTTATCAACATGGACAAATGTTGAGCGATTAGAGTTTGGCGCGGCTGCGGGAAACTATCGCGCGAAAGGTTTTACGGACGAAGTGCGTATTTGGAACAAGAAACGAACCGGCGCAGAATTTAATGCCGACTATGCCAAACAGATTTCTTGCACAACCGCAAATCTTGTTGGCTACTGGAAGATGGATGAAATCTCTGGATCATCGCTTGCCGACTGCACAAGTACAGGACAGACTCTCGCTCTCGCAGGGACCGAAGGAACCAACTGGTCGAGAACTGTTTCACCCTTTCTTGTATCTCAAGTCATACCTCCGCCACCGCCTCCCACAACGGGCACCGCATATATAATTCCAAAAACTGCCACCCAGCTAGTCGTCGATGGAAATCTTTCAGAATTTTTAGCCGCAACTCCAATTGCCTTTACTCTCCCCGGAGGGGGTACATTCAGCGGCAAGATGTTATGGGATGATAGCAATCTCTATATCGGAGCAACGATTACCGATACAAAAATAAATGCGTCCCGTACGACGCACGATTCCGATGTTTGGTCTGATGACGATTTCGAATTTGTTTTTGATACCAAAAATGACCATGGCGTACAGCTAAAGCTCGATGATTATAAAATTATAATCAACCCTCTTGGAACGACCGCTGATTCTCAAGGACAGGGTATCGTGAGTACTCCCGACGCTTTCAGTATTCCGTGGGATGGCCCATACACAAAAGCAGTGCGGGTAAACGGGACGATTAGCAACAATGTAGACGCCGATACATCATGGAATGTTGAAATTGCGTTGCCGTGGTCATCGGTTGGCGTGGTTCCATCGACACTCGCAACCTATGGTATGAATTTTGCTTCAACCGACTATGATCCCGGGTCAACGCCAACATATAATTTTAATTTATGGAACGGGACTTCCATTAATAGTTCAAATAGCGTACGTGATGTGCGGCTTGCTGGAAGCACGCAGCCTCCGCCACCTCCACCAGTACAACCTCCACCGCCCCCTCCTCCGCCTCCAATAACACTGCCTCCGCCACCCCCACCTCCGACTGGCGGAACTACCTATTATATATCTCCTTCCGGAAACGATGTGAACAGCGGCCTTTCATCTTCAGCTCCGAAAAAATCTTTTAGTCAGTACTTGAATAGTTCAAAGCCCCTCAAGCCTGGAGATACGTTAGTGCTCTTGGATGGAACATATACTCCGAGCACTACGGGATTGCCCGCAATCAACTGCGGCAGCGGCGGAAATGCCAATAGCGGAAGCGTAGGGTTGCCAATTAGTATTGTTGCTAGTAATGAACGGCGTGCCGCACTTATTTCTAATGGTGTGCGCTCGCCATTCATGATGAATAATTGTAATTACTGGAATGTTACCGGTCTCTACGCGCGCAACACCGATAATACTGCCGCATTGGCTTGGGAAGGCGATGTCATCAGTTTTACCGGCGTATCCAACGTGCAAGCACGCCGCCTGCTCGCAATCCACCCAAATCGGACTTGTCCAAGTAGCTCGCTTCCATACTGCAACGCTGTAGGGATCGCCATTGCCGATTCGACTCGCGTGACTCTTGAAGAAAGTGAGTCATATGACTTTCTTCGACACGGTATTACCGCGATTGGTAGCCGATATATAACTTTACGTCGAAACTATGTGAACTCGCGCGGAAATACAGGAGGAATTGGTGGCGCTACCGGGGTTATTTTATATGGCAGCTCAGACAGTATTGTTGAAAACAACATTTCTGAAGACGCGAGAGCTATAAGTATCGCGGGCACTGGCGCGATGGCCGACGGTACTCTCGGAGGGAACAATAACCAACTGCTTGGCGTTGTGACGCTCAACAATAGTTATGGCTCGACAATTCGAGCAAGAAACTTCGGCTCTGGCGTCAAACCAACGGACAATAATCTTATCAGGGATTCCGTTTTTGCCAATACGCGCGAGATTGGTATCTACGCGCGTGGCGCTTCTAACACAAACCTTGATCACGTGACCGTGTACAGGTCAGGAAACAACGGTATTGCCGCCGACGAAGATTTAAGTGAGCCAGCCCCGTGTAGCGGTAACCCTAAGGGTTGCAGTTTGTTTGCAAATAACGTGCTGACTTTTGGTAACGCGCTTGCTGGTTTTACTATCGATAGTCGCGTGGTAACCTCGTACTTGATTGACTACTCAAATTCATTTGGTAACAGTCCCAATTATTCACCAAGCGAAACATTTAATGATGCCGTAGGCAAAATTCAGCATTCAATGTCGGCGGCACCAACAAGCATGGGACTTGGCGCGGGCCAATGTCTCCTTTGGGTTCCCGCCGGCTCAAACATGAAAGGTGCCGGCAAGAACGGAACAGATATCGGCGCAAATATTCTGTATAGATACCGAGACGGCGTTCTCACCGGTCAGCCGCTCTGGGATCCATCAACGGGCGAATTTCCTCACGGCGCGATCGTTGCAGGGGTCAATGATACTGTGGCATCCTCGGTTTTCAATGTTCATAAACGGCTCAACGTAAATTTCAACGGCTGCCCCTTCCCCGCAGGGTATGGTGCTGGCATACAACCACCCCCACCGCCTCCTCCACCACCGCCAGCAACCGGCTCCATCATGATCAAGAGAGTAGGTACCAACGGTCTTACCTCTTCGGCGCCAAGCACTACCACCCAACTTGATGGGGGAACTTCTCAAACCACAAACCCATAT
>CAZZGX010000010.1:0-25800 GCA_964653715.1 uncultured Candidatus Saccharibacteria bacterium | reverse complement strand
TTTCTGCTGCTCTTGGCGCGATCTTGGCATTGGCAACAACAGCGGCATCGAGCGCGTTTCTCTTACTCGTTGCTTATACGCTTGGAATCGGAATCCCTTTTCTTCTGGTCGGTCTTTTTACCAACCAAGCTCAGACGCTTATTAATCGCTTAGGCAAGAAGCTCCTCTACTTCCAATACTTTTTTGGCGTACTTCTTATTGCGCTCGGTGTCTTGGTTTTTACCGGAACACTGTCGCGTGTTGCGAATCTCCAATTTCTGACAGATATTCTTCTTAGCTTGAATCTTGTTACTTCAATCGGCGGCGGCATCAGCTCGCTTACAGTCTTTAACTTTGGGGTTTCGTTCCTCGCCGGAGTCGGCTCGTTCTTAAGCCCTTGCATTTTACCGCTCATCCCTGGTTTTCTTTCATATCTCGCCTCCACCGCGGTAAAAAAAGAAGCATTGTCATAATGTATGGACACCCCGAGCGTTCCCAGAATGGTAGTCCTTGTTATACTTATCGCTGCTGTTATCGGGAGTATCTTCTACCTCAATTCGCAAAAGGTAGAGAGGGGCAGAACTGAAGCGGTAACAATTAAACCGCGAACTTCGTCTGAACCGAATGCCGCCTCCTCTACTCGACAAAATATAGTTGCGAAAAATAAAGACGTGATGCCTAGTAAATTTATTTCTGCAGAGGAGAAGGCAAAACGTTATGAATTAGCGAAAGAGATTACCACTCCAAATGGTTTTATCAACACCCTTTCGACAAGCTCAGGGCAGGCGACTCCAGTAACTATTGGTGAGTTTGTAGGGAAAAAAGTGGTGCTTTTGGATATTTGGACATATTCCTGCATCAACTGCCAGCGCACGACCCCGTATCTCAATAGCTGGTACGAAAAATATAAAAACAAAGGGCTTGTCATTATTGGATTGCATACGCCGGAATTTGAGTTTGAAAAAGTTTACCAGAATGTTCTTGAGGCGACAAAGAGGATGGAAATTAAGTATCCTGTAGTGTTGGATAATGACTACTCAACATGGAACGCGTATAAAAATCGCTTTTGGCCGAGAAAATATTTGATAGATATTGATGGGTATGTGGTGTATGACCATATCGGAGAAGGGGGGTATGAAGAGACGGAGCGCAAAATTCAGGAGTTGCTTTCCGAGCGCATGAATGTACTGGATGAGCAAGGATCAATTGCAACCGATATCGCACAACCAGTCGATGTCGTTAAAGTAGATCCCTCACGGTCATTAAGTCGTGAGACATATTTTGGATCAGGGCGAAATGAATTTTTGGGCAACGGCTCCCGCGGTGTTTCGGGACCCCAGACATTTGTTGTTCCAGCGCGCGTTGATACCGGCACACTCTATCTGGTTGGAGATTGGGATATGGTCGGCGAGTACGCAGAAGCGCGAAGTGCCGACGCGAAAATTATTTATCGATATCAAGGGAAAGTAGTCAATATAGTTTTAAGCAATGGCAACGGAGATGAACTGGTCATCTCCCGCGATGGGGAAAAACTTGGTTCGTGGGCAGGGAGCGACGTTACGATTAAAAATGGAGAGGCAACGTCCGTCATAAATCGCGATGACCAGTTTAATATAGTGAAAGACCCAGCGGGCTACGGCGAGCACACGATTGAAATTACCATCAAAAAACCCGGCCTCCGCGTCCACGCGTTCACCTTTGGATAAAAACCCCTTGACTTCACGTTAGGCATCGTGTAACCTATAACGCTATAACGTTCTTTGATCTAGAGACCCGTCTTGCCTGAAAGGAGAAGATTGCAAGAACGGCGTGGCTCTAACCCGCTTCCCACTAAATGATAGTAGGAAGCCGAACCAGGAGGATGCATGGTTAGGAAAATCAAGATAGTTCTTGTGCTGGCGGCCTTTTTCGTGCTCGGAATCGGGCTCCTCAGCATCGCGGTGACCAAGGCTGTAGCGCAGACGGTGCCGATCGCCGACCACATCAAGTGCTACAAAGTAAGCTTCGTTAAGGGTGCGCTCGTCGTCTCGACGCATGCTGGCGACCCGCTCGATCTTACGCCTTACCAGGTTCCGCCGTTCGCGGTAGAGAAAGGTTGCGTGATCGCGCCCAAGCCGGTTATGTTTTGCATCCCCGTGGACAAACAGCCGCGCCAGTTGCCATTGGGCACTAACCTCGGCAACGACTTCTTTGTGTACAAGGCCAAGTGCCTCGCCGAGCCCGACTTTAAGCTTTCCGCTGGCGACCAGTTCGTTCGCGGCGAGATGATCGTGCGGCGTAAAACGACAACACGGCTTCTGCTTGTACCGGCGTACAAGGCGGAGACCCCGCCCGACCCATGCGATAGCATCGCGCCTCATATGTGCGGTGGGCAGTGTCCCGCTGGGCAGGTTTGCCGCCCGGGACCGGTTGACATCTGTGGGTGTTTCGACGACACGACCACCCAATGCGATTTCATCCCCGGGACGAACACCTGCAACAACGGCCCGTGTGCAATCGCGGGTCAGATCTGTCAGCTCGACCCGGCAGTGGGGTGCCGCTGCAAGTAGTCTAAGGCACATCAAGTAAGTCCAGCCCCCAGTCGCGTAAAGCGACTGGGGGTCTTTTTTATTCAATTCTGTTGACGCACGAGGTTTTCTTTGGTATCCTCGGATATACTTTTATTACGAGTATGCCAACAACACAGCAACTGGTCAGAAAAGGACGGCGACGCGCCGAGGAGAAAGCAAAAGCTCCGGCTCTTCGATTTGGTTTTAATACTATTCACAACCGGCGCGTCTGGTATCCCGCGCCGTTTAAGCGAGGCGTTTGCATTAAGGTAACGACCCAAACCCCCAAAAAGCCAAACTCGGCGATTCGAAAAGTCGCTCGTGTTCGCCTTACCAATGGAATGGAAGTGACGGCCTACATTCCCGGCGTTGGACACAATTTGCAGGAGCACTCGGTGGTGATGGTTCGTGGAGGCCGCGTCAAAGACTTGCCGGGTGTTCGCTATCATATTGTGCGCGGCGTGCTTGACGCGCAAGGTGTTGAAGGACGTCGGCAGGGGCGAAGCAAATACGGCGCAAAGCGCCCGAAGAAATAATTTTTTATGCGACGCAAACGAAAAGTAAAACGCGTTCAAGTTCCCGACCCGCAGTACGGGGATTTTCTGGTTGCAAAATGCATTAACTATCTTATGCATGAGGGCAAAAAAAATACGGCGCGCTCCGTTATGTACGACGCGCTCGACGAAATTAAGAGAACGCAAAAAGTGGAAGATCCGGTTTCTTTTTTTACCTCGGCCATCAGCAACGTCGGCCCGCAGATGGAGGTAAAGTCCCGGCGGATTGGGGGCGCTAACTACCAAGTTCCGCGAGAAGTCAGCGGCGCGCGGCGCGTGGCGTTGGCACTCCGCTGGCTGCTTGACGCTTCGCGCGCCAAGAAAGGAAAACCTATGGCCAAAAAATTCGCGGAGGAAATTATTCTTGCATCGAAGAACGAAGGCACCGCTATTAAGAAAAAATTGGATACGCACCGAATGGCTGAGGCCAACAAAGCCTTCGCTCATTTCGCGTGGTAAAAATTTTCTAGTTTTATGGCACGAGATTATCCGTTGCGGCGCATTCGCGATATCGGCATCATCGCCCATATCGACGCGGGGAAAACCACCGTCACCGAACGGATTCTTTTTTATACTGGGGTCTCGCACAAAATAGGCGAAGTACATGAGGGGGCGGCGATCATGGACTGGATGGAGCAAGAGCGCGAACGGGGAATTACCATCACGTCCGCCGCTACCACATGTTTTTGGACGCCTACATACGTGCCTATCGAAAAGCGAACCAAGGAAAATGAATATCGCTTCAATATTATTGACACTCCCGGACACGTGGATTTCACCGTTGAAGTGGAGCGCTCGCTCCGCGTCCTCGACGGCGGTGTCGTCGTCTTTGATGGAGTAGCGGGCGTTGAGCCTCAGTCCGAAACCGTCTGGCGGCAGGCCGACAAATACAAAGTTCCCCGAATCTGTTTTATAAACAAGCTTGACCGGATGGGCGCTTCCTTTGATCGAAGTCTTCAGTCGATTCTTGAACGCCTTACGCCAAATGCGGTGGCAGTTCAGATCCCGATCGGCATTGAGGGAACATTTGAAGGCGTTGTCGATCTCTTTCAAATGAAAGCATTTCGGTTCTCCGGTGAGCATGGCGAAAAAATTGATGAGGGTGGAATACCTCAAGATCTTGAGCAACAGGTGGCCGAGATGCGCCACCGGCTTATTGAAAAAATCGCTGAAACTGATGAGGTTCTTACCGATAAATATCTGGAGGGAAAAGAATTTAGCACGGAGGAATTAAAGCAAGCGCTCCGCGCCGCGTGTATCCATTACAAACTGATTCCGGTTTTTTGCGGCTCCGCGCTCAAAAACAAAGGAGTACAACTCATACTCGACGGCGTTGTGGACTATCTCCCAAGTCCGGTTGATCTTCCGCCCGTCAAAGGAATTGACCCTCAAACGGAAGGAGAAGCGACTCGTGCCACAGAGGATGCGGCGCCTTTTTCGGCGCTTGCGTTCAAGCTCCAAACCGATCCATTTGTTGGTCAGCTCACATACTTTCGAGTGTATTCAGGTACTCTTGCGGCAGGTTCCTACATATATAATGTGACGAAGGAGCAGAAAGAACGCGTGGGACGGATTTTGCGGATGCATGCTAACCACAGAGAAGAGGTCAAAGAAGTTTATACGGGCGAGATCGCGGCGATCGTCGGTCTCAAGGGAACAACCACGGGAGATACACTCTCGGATCCCGATCATCCGATATTGCTTGAGCGGATTATATTTCCCGAGCCGGTCGTCGATCTTAAAATCGAGCCAAAAACCAAAGCCGATCAGGAACGGATGGGTATCGCCCTTCGCCGTCTCTCGGAAGAGGATCCGACATTTCGCATCAGTTCAAATCAGGAGACGCTCGAGACGATTATCTCCGGCATGGGGGAGTTGCATCTCGAAATTCTTGTCGATCGCATGAAGCGCGAGTTTCATGTGGAGGCGAATGTCGGAAAACCCCAAGTTGCTTACAAGGAAACTATTCGCAAAAAAGCCGAAGCGGAAGGCAAGTACATCCGCCAGTCGGGCGGCCGTGGGCAATACGGGCACGTATGGCTCCGCGTCGAACCCAAAGAACGCGGCGGCGGTTTTGAATTTGTAAATGGGATCAAGGGAGGCGTCGTGCCGCAGGAATTTATCCCCGCCGTCGGGAAAGGAATTCGTGAGGCGCTCGACAAAGGCATTATCGCGGGTTTCCCGATTATTGATCTCGTGGCAACCATCTACGACGGCTCGTATCACGAGGTTGACTCATCCGAAGCCGCCTTTAAAATCGCGGGCTCCATAGCGCTTCAAGAAGCAGTAAGGCGCGCGGACCCCGTGCTCCTTGAACCCATTATGCATGTCGAGGTAATAGTTCCCGCCGATTTTATGGGCGAGGTGACGGGCGATCTCAACTCAAAGCGCGGACGCATCGAAAAAATGGAAGATCGATTGAATCTCAAAGTAATAGATGCCAAAGTTCCGCTCTCGGAAATGTTTGGCTATGTGACGCGCCTTCGCTCTATGACGGAGGGTCGCGGTTCTTACACGATGGAGTTCAGTTCTTATGAGGAGGTCCCAAAAAATGTCGCCGAACTCATTGTTGCTGGCAAAAAATAGCACCGGCATAATTCTTTTTGCAAAGTGCCTGCGGGCGTGCTACGTTCTTCTTGGAAACATTGAAAGGAGGAGTGATGGCAATCCCGAAGTGGAGGATCATTGTTGTATCAGATATTGCCGTTCCGGAGGATCTCTCCACGGCAATTAAGGAATGTCTAGAAATACGTAAAATCGTTTTTCAGGAAGAGCAGTGCATTTCGTACGGCGCCGACAGAGATGGATTTGACTTCGATGCGCGCACCTATCATTTTGGCGCGCGCCTGAAAATCAATCCACCTTCGTATGTTGCTACCGGACGTCTCCGCATCATTTCTGCAGACATCGTGAAGATTGAAAGAATGGCGGTTCTGAATGCATTTCGACGCAATGGCATTGGAAAAGCCCTTTTGAGTAGTATGGAACGCTATACCTCTGTTAAACTTAAACGCAAAAAAATAGAGCTCAACGCTCAAAAGCCAGCGCGCGAATTTTACAAAGACAAGGAGTACTTTCTTGTGGGAGAGCCGTATCTCGAAGTCGGGATTACCCACTACCCAATGCGTAAAGTTCTCGCATCCTAACAAGCGGCCCAGCCGCTTTTTTGTTTTGGTGTACAAATCTCTCGGAGCTGGTATAATAGCTTCTGTCTTTATGAATGAGGAAAAAGATAGCGAAGAAGAGCAAAAAAGCCTTGCCGAGGAGGCAATTAATGAGGACTTGGACTTAGAGCAAATGCCGCTCGAGAGCCTGCCGCTTTAGCCGTGTTGACAGCTGTTTGGGTTTTCCTTATCATAATAGTTACTTTCGTTTATCTCATTTATTATTCATTAAATTTAATTTTTTATGGCAGAGAAATTTGAACGCTCGAAGCCGCATATCAACGTCGGCACCATTGGGCACGTTGACCACGGTAAGACTACCCTGACCGCCGCGCTTTTGCATTCCCTCAATCTTGCGGGCAAAAAAGTTCGACTTGAAAATGTCGAGCAGATCGATAGCGCTCCTGAAGAGCGCGCGCGCGGAATTACGATCGCGTTGCACCATTCGGAGTACGAAACTGAAAAACGCCACTACGCCCACATCGATGCCCCCGGGCACGCTGACTATATTAAAAACATGATCACAGGGGCCGCCCAGATGGACGGCGCGGTGCTTGTGGTATCCGCCACCGATGGACCGATGCCACAGACGCGAGAACATATATTACTCGCGCGGCAAGTCGGAGTCCCCGCGATTATTGTTTTTATCAACAAAGTTGACGCGGTTGACGATCCGGAACTTGTGGATTTGGTTGAAAGTGAAATCCGCGAGCTTCTTACTAAATATGAATTTCCCGGCGACAAAACTCCTATCATCCGAGGATCCGCGCTCAAGGCGCTTGAAGCCAAGAGCAAGGATGATCCGGCGATAAAACCTATTCTTGAATTGGCAGATGCCCTCGACAACTATATTCCCGATCCGGTCCGCGACATCGAAAAACCCTTTCTTATGCCGGTTGAAGATGTTTTCTCAATCGAAGGTCGTGGCACGGTTGTGACTGGCCGCATCGAACGCGGAAAGGTGAAGGTCAACGAAGAAGTAGAAATTATCGGTCTCCGTCCGACGGTGAAGACGGTAATTACGGGGATCGAGATGTTTAACAAATCGCTCGATGAAGGAATCGCGGGCGACAACGCTGGAGTGCTTCTTCGCGGACTCAAAAAAGAGGACGTGGAGCGCGGACAGGTTATTGCGAAACCCAGTTCAGTGACCCCACATACGGAATTTGAATCTGAAGTGTATATTTTGACCAAAGATGAAGGCGGCCGACACACGCCATTTTTCGCGGGTTACAAGCCGCAATTCTATATTCGTACTACTGACGTAACCGGTGAGGTGACGCTTCCGCAGGGAACCGAAATGGTCATGCCCGGCGACACCATGAAATTTGTGGTGAAGCTCATCCAGCCCGTAGCACTCGAAGAAAAAACGCGTTTTGCCATCCGCGAAGGCGGCAAGACCGTGGGCGCGGGAGTTGTGACAAAAATCATCAAGTAGTGATGGCAAAAACCGAGGAATCGTCAAGTAAGCTTCGTATTCGCATCCGCGCCTACGACAACAAAGTGATCGATACCTCGGTCAAACAAATTGTCGACACCGCGCGTAGGTACGGCGGAAACATTGTGGGACCCGTGCCGCTTCCGACGGAGATTCGCAAATACACGGTCAACCGATCAACCTTCGTCCACAAAAACGCGAGAGAGCAATTCGAAATCCGCGTTCACAAGCGCATCATCGACATCATTGACCCAACTCCCAAAATTGTCGATGCTCTCACTAATCTCAATCTCCCCGCCGGCGTCGACATTGAAGTGAAGATGTAGATCTCAATTGTAAAAAATATCCCAAGCATTGCTGCTTGGGTTTTTTGATTTGACCCCGTGGAACGGGGTACTAGGGTTTGTCCGTAGACTCACCTTTCGTACCCCGCCCACATGGACGGCTCTCGTATCGGGCTATTTTTAGTATAGTCAAAGCTAGGACAAAGTGCAAGTTTTTCGCTTCTAGACAAGTGGAAATCTCTATGCTACAAATAGACTATGTTTTCTAGAGGATATTTCTAGAAAGGAGCTGGCTGGTTGGTGCCGAAAGCCCCCCGCGAGCGGGGTGTTTTTTATGAAAAAATTTATATTAGGCAAAAAAGTTGAGATGACGCAGATTTTTGAACCGGATGGGACCGCGGTCCCCGTCACGGTTATTGCCGCGGGCCCGATACAGGTAACACAGGTTAAAACCAAAGAAAAGGACGGATATGAATCGGTTCAAGTCCAATTTGGGAAAACACGCAAAGAATTCAAACCGGAGGGTAGTTTTGAAAAAGGAGCGGAGATTTCTGTTGCAGTTTTTGAACCGGGCGACAAAGTTTTCATTTCGGGTTTTTCAAAGGGTCGCGGATTTCAGGGAGTCGTGAAGCGCCATGGGTTCAAGGGCGCTCCAAAAACGCACGGAACCAAACACGCGCACCGCGAGCCGGGCTCAATCGGCGCTGTGTGGCCCCAGAGAGTTGTTAAAGGCACGCGAATGGGCGGACGAATGGGAGGCGAGCGTGTCACGATTGAAAATCTTTGCGTCGTAAAAGTTGACCTTGAGCACAACAAACTTTTTGTTCGAGGCGCGGTTCCGGGCGCGAGAGGCACGCTGCTTGAGATAAAAGGTTAAGTACTATGGAAGCAGCACTTTACAATCAGGAAGGAGCGAAAGTTGGTATCATCATCGTACCCGACGAGATCTTTTCTGTACGCTGGAATCCTGATTTGGTGAAAGAGGCTCTTGATGCCATTAGCGCCAATCGTCGCAAGAGCACTGCCAAAACGAAAGATCGCGCTGAAGTACGAGGTGGAGGTAGAAAACCCTGGCGCCAGAAGGGTACTGGTCGCGCGCGCCACGGTTCTATCCGCTCGCCAATCTGGATCGGTGGTGGCGTCACGCACGGACCGGTTAAAGAGCGCGATTTTTCAAAAAAGATAAACAAAAAGGCGAAGAGGAAAGCGCTTGCCGTACTTCTCTCCAAAAAAATAGAGGAAGGCGAAATTTTCTTTTTGGAGAATATTGAACTCGAGGAAGGTAAAACCAAAAAAGCAGCGGAGTTCTTAAAAATACTTGGCGCCGCACTCGGCCACGAAGAGCTGGGACGGCGCGGTGGCCGAACACTTCTTTTGATTGAAAAGCCCAAGACAAATACTATTCGGGCCATTCGCAATTTACCGTACGCTGATGCCGAAGAGGCACGCAACCTCAATGTAGAGAAAGCGGCCACTCCAAAATATCTTGTCTTTACCAAAGAAGCAGTTTCAAAAATAGCAGTATAGGAACACTATGGCACTTTTTGATTTTTTAAAACGAAAAAAGAAGCAGGAAAAGCATGAAAAAAATCATGCCCCCGAAGAACGCGTGCGCGAAAAAGAGCCAGTGCTTGTGGAAAAGTCGAAATTGTACAGCGGGACAATCTCGGAGCATTTTGTGCTCCAGACCCCGCATGTAACCGAGCGCGCGCGGATGCTCGCGGAGCATGGACAATACACATTTCGCATTCACCCTAATGCTACCAAGCGGCAAGTTGCCGAATCAGTCGAGCGGCTTTACGGAGTCCACGTGGCGGCCGTTCAGATTACTAAAGCGCATGAAAAACCGCGCCGACGCGGGTTGACAGAGGGAGTAAAAAAGGGTTATAAAAAAGCGGTGGTGGCTCTTCGCAAAGGGGAAGCCATCGATATTTTTTAATATATGAAAACATACCGACCCACAAGTCCATCGCGCCGCGGCTCTTCCGTCATCGATTATCGCGCGCTTCTTACCAAAAAGGACCCAGAAAAGGCCCTCGTATTCGGTTTCAAGCGACATGTTGGGCGCAACAACGCAGGGCGTATCACTGTGCGCCACAAGGGGGGAGGCGCAAAGCGGCGATATCGCATGGTTTCATTTTTTTATGACAAAAAAGAGATTCCCGCAAAAATTACCGCTATCGAGTACGATCCCAATCGGACGGCGTTTATAGCACTTCTTATCTACCGCGATGGCGAAAAACGCTACGTACTCGCGGGTCGAGAGATGAAGGTGGGAAATGAAGTTTTATATTCGGCAGACGCTGAAATAAAGCCGGGCAACGCGCTCCCACTTTCAAAACTCCAGCCCGGAGCTTTTGTATATAATATAGAGTTCAAGCTTGGAGGGGGCGCAAAGCTCGTGCGCTCGGCAGGATCAACCGCGGAAGTTGTAGCGCATGAAGACGATTACACAACGCTGAAACTCCCTTCAAAAGAAATTCGTAAAGTTCGCTCAAATGTGTGGGCCACGGTCGGTTCTCCTTCCAATGAGGAGCACATGTTTGTGACGATTGGCAAAGCTGGGCGCTCGCGTTTGATGGGGATCCGTCCCACTGTCCGAGGATCGGCGATGAATCCCGTTGACCATCCGTACGGAGGAGGCGAGGGGCGGCAGCTCCGCGGCACGCGTCGGCCAAAAAATCGTTGGGGCAAAGGAACGCGCGGTGTCAAAACACGCCGGCGCAAAAAATATTCGAGAACCTTTATTGTTTCCCGCCGGCCCAAGAGAAAATAAAATAGTATGTCACGATCAGTAAAAAAAGGTCCGTTCATCGATCCCAAGCTTCTCGAAAAAATGAAGCGCGCGGGCTCGCGTTCAAAAACCGTTATCAAAACGTGGTCGCGCGCGTCTCAGATTTCCCCCGAAATGGTTGGCTACACGCTCGGCGTTCATAATGGAAAAGATTTTATCTCGGTCCTGGTTAGCGAAGAAATGGTAGGACACCGGCTTGGCGAATTTAGCCCGACTCGCAAATTTGTCCGCCACGGCGGCAAAATGCAAAAAGAACTTGAGGCTGCCGCCAAGGTTAAAGAAGCTGAAGTAGCTCCTAAAAAATAGCGTATGGCTGAAGCAACCGCACAACTTCGATCTTTACGGATAGCTCCTCGCAAGCTTCGCCTTGTGGCCGATGCGATCAAGGGCAAGGAGGTCTCGGCCGCCCAAGCCGAACTTCGCTATCTTATAAAACGCGGCTCACGCCCGCTTTTAAAGTTGCTCCAGAGCGCGGTTGCCAACGCTCACGCTAATGCTAAGATTCCAAAATCCGAGAAGCTCTACATACGCGATATACGCGTTGACGAAGGTCGTGTTTTCAAAAGGTCTATGCCGCGGGCGCGCGGAAGCTCGTCGCTTATTCGAAAGCGAACGAGCCACGTAAAGCTTGTTCTCAATACTCAATAAATCATATGTCCCATCAAGTTCATCCATATTCGTTTCGTATCGGAGTTCTTCGCGACTGGAAGTCACGCTGGTTTGAGACCAAGCATTTTTCAAAATTTCTGAAAGAAGATGTTGAGATGCGCGCGTGGCTTCTCAAAAAACTCCGTCCAGCGATGGTGGCGGAGGTTGAAATTGAACGCTCGCGAAATACCATAAACTTTATTATAAAAACTCCCCGTCCCGGGCTACTTATCGGGCGCGGGGGCGAAGGGATTGAGCGGCTCAAAAAAGAAATTCAGAAAAAAATGCGCGTTCCCGATCTCAAGTTGACGGTAGAGGAAATCCGCAGTCCGCAATCAGACGCGCTTGTTGTGGCGCGCCAAGTTGTTCAGGATCTTGAAAAACGCCTTCCATTTCGCCGCATGCTCAAGCAGACGATAGAAAAGGTAATGAATACGGGAGGCGTTGAAGGCGTTAAAATCCAACTCTCGGGCAGACTCGATGGCTCCGAGATGGGGCGCCGCGAATGGCTCAAAAAAGGCAGGATTCCTCTTCAAACGCTTCGCGCGGATGTTGACTACGCTCGCGACACGGCACTGCTTCCCTACGGCACGATTGGAGTGCGCGTCTGGATTTATAAAGGGGAAATCTTTGAAGAGAAAAAAACGAAGACCGAAAAAAAACAATAATGTACTAGCATGCTTGTTCCAAAGAAAGTAAAATTTAGAAAATGGCAGAAAGGACGTTCTCGCAAACGCAATGTTGAGCTTCGCGGAATTACGCTTGCCTTCGGCGGGTACGGTCTCAAGGCCGAAGAGGCGGCGTGGATTACGTCTCGCCAGATCGAGGCATCGCGAAAAGCGATGACGCGGTATGTCCAGAAAGGAGGCAAAATCTGGATTCGTATTTTTCCGGACAAACCCGTGACCAAGCGTCCACCGGAGGTGACGATGGGTGGCGGGAAGGGCTCGCCCGATCATTATGTTTTTCCGGTGCGCCCGGGGCGCGTCCTTTTTGAGATTGATGGCATTCCCAGAGATGTTGCGAGCGAGGCGATGCGTCGCGCGGGAGCAAAACTGCCGATCAAAACAAAATTTATCGAACGGACCCGATAATGGAATTTTATGAAAATCAAAGATTTACGATTAAAACCGAAGGAAGAACTTACAGAGCTTCTTGCGAGTACAAAAAAAAAGATCGCAGAGATCAAATTTAACCACGCCCGCGCGCGCTCAAAAAACGTAAAAGAGATACGCGAGCTCAAGCGCGGCGTAGCGCGGGTTATGACATTATTGCGGGAGAAACAGCCATGAAACACATTCAAACACTGGAAGGAATAGTCGTCTCGACCAAAATGAAAAAAACCGCGGTCGTGGAAGTTTTGAGCCTCAAAAAGCATCCTAAGTACAAAAAATTTATGCGTGTTTCAAAGCGGTACAAAGCTCACAACGAAGTCGGGGGTATTCATGAAGGCGATCACGTACGGATTAGGCTCTCGCGTCCGATTTCCAAAGACAAGCGCTGGGTTGTTGTAAAGGAGATTGTATGATTCAGCCTCGCTCGCTCCTTAAAGTCGCGGACAATACGGGCGCAAAAATTATCCGTGTTTTTAAGGTACTTGGAGGGACACGCAAACGATACGCGCGTTTGGGTGATGTCGTTGTGGCTTCGGTGCAGACAGCCGAACCCCGCAAACTGCTCAAGAAAAAAGAAATCGTCCGTGCGGTCATTGTCCGTTCTCGGGCGCCCTATCGCCGCAAAGACGGCTCTTACATCCGCTTTGACGACAACGCGGCCGTCATCGTCGACAATTTTGAGCCAAAGGGCGCGCGTATTTTTGGCCCGGTGGCACGGGAACTGCGTGATCGCGGCTATATCAAAATCGTTTCGCTTGCCGAGGAAGTACTATGAACGCCCCAGTAAAAATTAAAAAAGGGGATATGGTGTTTCTCGCGAAGGGCAAGGATCGCGGCAAAAAAGGCAAAGTAATCCGCGTTTTTCCTGATACACGGAAAATTTTGGTTGAGGGCGTCAACCAGAAAATTCGCCATACACGTCCTCGCCGCTCGGGCGAAAAAGGTCAGCGCGTCACCATCACGCATCCGGTCAAGGCCGCAAATGTAGTTCTTATTTGCCCCAATTGTGGTAAGGGCACAAGAGTCGGTTACAGAATCGAAATCGGGGTCAAAACCCGCAGGTGCAAAAAATGCGGATCAGACATAACGTAACATGAAACACCTCAAAGAAATTTATAAAACAAAAACAATCCCGGCATTCAAGGGCAACGTTCATGCTGCTCCGCGGATTGAAAAAGTGGTTGTCAACGTTGGCACCGGGCGCCTCAAGGATGAAAAAGAACGGGAAGAGGTACGGTCGGCGCTTGCCAAAATTACTGGTCAAGCGGCCGAGCCGCGTCCCGCGCGCATCGCAATCGCATCGTTTAAGACCCGCACAGGCATGATCATCGGCTACCGTGTTACGTTGCGGGGCAAGCGGATGTATGATTTTCTCGAGCGCCTTGTTTGGTCCGCGATTCCCCGCATGCGCGATTTTCGCGGCATTAAAGAAAGCGCCATTGATGAACACGGTAATCTCAATCTCGGCATCCGCGAGCACATTATTTTTCCCGAGATGATCGGCGAGGACGTACGCCGGATTTTTAGCATTCAGGTTACGGTTGTAACCAACGCGCACACAAGAGATCGCGCCCAGCACCTTTTCCACTCCCTCGGCTTCCCCCTTGCGAAACAATGAATTTTCACTAGAATAGTCACATTATGGCCAAAACGTCGGTGCGCGTCCGCGCGCTCAAAAAACCAAAGTTTTCATCCCGCATTGTGCGGCGTTGTTTTCGTTGCGGCCGAAAGCGTGGGTATATGCGCGATTTTGGGCTTTGCCGGATTTGTTTCCGGGAGCTTGCCAACAGCGGCTATATTCCGGGCGTAAGAAAATCCTCATGGTAAGAGATCCTTTGTCAGATTTTTTGATCAGGGTCAAAAACGCCCAAGCCGCGCGCCGCGATTTGACGCTTATTCCTTACAGCACGCTTCTCTGGGAGGTGGCAAAGATTCTTGAGCGCAAAGGATATCTCGCGAAGATCGACCGAAGAGGCAAACGGACGCGCCGGCTGATAGAGGCGGGGCTTGTGTATGGATCCGAAGGCGAGCCGCGCATTTCCGGCACGCGGCGGATTTCAAAAGAATCCCGCCGGATTTACAAAAGAGCCAGTGATCTTTATCCGGTAAAACACGGCTACGGCCTGCAGATTATCTCTACGTCTAAGGGTTTAATGTCTTCGGATGAGGCGCGTAGAGCAAACGTTGGAGGAGAAGTACTTTTTGAAATTTGGTAATATGAGTCGTATCGGAAAAAAACCAGTTGTTTTACCAGCAGGCGTTTCGGCAGTTATTACTGACGAGACGGTCCAGATCAAGGGACCGAAAGGTTCTTTGAGTTTCACCATGCACCCAAACATCGAAATCCGTTCCGAAGGAAATATCTTGACGTTTATTCCGCGGCGCGAGAACCGTGAATCCTCAAAACTTTGGGGAACGGCGCGGGCGATTGTCGCTAATATGGTAGAAGGCGTTATAAACGGATTTGAAAAAAAGCTCGAGATCGAAGGTGTGGGATACCGCGCGGAACAAAAAGGCAAAGATCTTGAATTCCAACTCGGCTTTTCACATCCCGTCAATGTAAAGGCGCCCGAGGGGATTTTATTCAAAGTCGAAAAAAACATAATAACCATCTCGGGCATTTCAAAAGAAGAAGTTGGGCGAGTTGCGGCGGGTATCCGCGCGCTCAAGAAGCCGGAGCCCTACAAAGGCAAAGGAATCCATTATATGGGCGAAGTTATACGCCGCAAAGCAGGCAAAAAAGCGACCGTCGCAGGATAATATACAATTATGAAATCTGTAACAAAAGTACGACTTGTCCGCCGCCATCGACGGGTACGCGCTAAAGTTTCGGGAACCAAGGAGCGCCCGCGTCTTTCAGTTTCGCGCTCATCCAAGCATATTCAGGCGCAGCTTATCGACGATACACGCGGCGTTACGATTGTCTCGGCCTCCGATCTTTCCGTTGAAAAAAAGGCGACCAAGCAAGAGAAGGCCATGCTTGTCGGCAAAGAGCTTGCCCAGCTCGCCAAGGACAAAGGAATTAGGTTGGCCGTGTTTGATCGGGGCGGATACCGTTACCACGGCCGAGTTAAAGCGCTTGCCGAAGCCGCGCGCGCGGGGGGTTTACAATTTTAATATATATCTATGGCACGAGAACCAAGAAAACGAAGAGATGAGGGAGAGGGCGAACATCGTCTGATTGACCTGCGACGCGTGGCGCGTGTGGTCGCGGGCGGGCGTCGCTTTAGTTTCCGCGCGACCGTGGTAGCCGGTACCCGCACAGGCAAAGTTGGTGTCGGTGTTGCCAAGGGTGCTGATACCGCGCTTGCAATTGAAAAGGCGCTTCGGGAAGCCCGAAAATCTTTCATTTCAGTACCAATCACCAAGTCGCGCTCGATCCCATACGAAGTAGAAGCGAAGTTGGGCCCAGCGCGTTTGCTTTTGAAGCCTGCCCGCGAAGGCCGGGGACTTGTGGCGGGTGGTGCGGTACGCGCGGTGCTTGATTTTGCGGGAGTTGAGAACGCAAGCGCAAAAATTCTTTCGCGCTCAACCAATAAATTAAATAACGCAAAGGTCACGATAGAAGCGCTCAGAAAATTAAAACATCATGCAGCTCCACACGCTCCAACAGAGGCATAAGCCCAAAATGGCAAAGCGCGTAGGCCGTGGCGGCAAGCGCGGCAGTTTTTCTGGTCGGGGTATTAAAGGCCAAAAGGCCCGTTCCGGGCGGCGTATTCGGCCGGAAATCCGCGATCTCATTAAGAAGATACCCAAGCGCCGCGGACACCGCCATACGGGGCCGAAAAAACTCCAGACGGGAGTCACGGCCGCGCATATTGCCAAAAAGTTTAAGTCGGGCGAAGTTGTGACCCCTAAGAAATTACTCGAGCGTGGGCTTATCAAGAAAATCAAGGGCAGACTCCCTGCAGTCAAAATTTTGGCGCCGGGAAATTATCTTGATGCGCTCGTGATAAAAGATTGTGCTATCGTAGGGAGTAAATGAACTGGCTCCTCTCTATTTTTAAGGACAAAGATCTCCGGAAAAAAATTCTCGTCGTACTTGGATTTCTGGCGCTCTTTCGGCTGTTTGCCGCGATTCCCATCCCGAGCGTTGATCCAGGGCGTTTGAAAGGCGCTTTTCAAAATAATTTTTTCGGGCTTTTGAATATTTTCTCGGGCGGGGCATTGGAGAACGTTTCCATTATCATGCTCGGTGTTGGCCCATATATTACCGGTTCCATTATTATGCAGCTTCTCACAATGATTTTCCCCTCGCTTAAAGAGGCATATCAGGAGGAAGGAGAGGCGGGGCGGCGGCGCTTTAATCAATACTCTCGTTTGCTTACTATTCCCTTGGCGCTTCTCCAGGGTTTTGCGCTTTTGGCGCTTCTTACGCGCGAGGGACTCATACCGCAACTTGGCGCTTTTGCCACATTTACGAATATTCTTATTGTGACGGCGGGCTCGATCTTTCTTATGTGGATAGGAGAACTTGTCTCGGAGTATGGTATCGGCAATGGAGTTTCACTGATCATTTTTGCGGGGATTGTCGCCCAAATTCCCGCCGACATTGGACAACTTATTTTCCAGTTTGATCGCTCGCTATTACCTACGGTCATCGGATTTCTTGTTATTGCCCCAATCGTTATCGCGGGAGTCGTTGTCATCACCGAAGCCGAGCGTCCCATTCCGATTTCCTACGCAAAGCGCGTTCGCGGCATGAAAATGTACGGGGGCGTTTCAACCTACTTACCGCTTCGGGTAAATCAGGCGGGCGTCATCCCAATTATTTTCGCGCTCTCGATCCTTCTCTTCCCGACAATGATAGGTAATTTTTTGACAGCATCAGCAAATCCGACAATCTCGAAGATCGGATATCTTCTCACGAGTTTTGTCAATAACCTCTGGCTCTATGGCACGCTTTACTTTCTTCTTGTTTTTCTCTTTACGTATTTCTACACTGCTATCACGTTTGATCCCGACGCGATTTCTTCCAATCTTCAGAAACAGGGAGGATTTATCCCCGGGATCCGGCCGGGGCCTTCAACGTCGGAGTTTCTCTCAAAACTCATCACGAGGATTACACTTGTTGGGGCGCTGTTTTTAGGCATTATCGCGGTACTCCCGTTTATCATGCAGGCGGCTACCGGTGTTCAGACGCTCACTATTGGAGGAACCGCGCTTCTCATTGTCGTTTCTGTCGTTCTTGAAACCATCAAACAAATTCGCGCACAGCTCACTCTTCGGGAGTATGAATAGTATGGAAGCATGGCGCGTCATCTCGCGATAATAATTTTCGGACCACCCGGCTCAGGCAAAGGAACCCAGGCAAACGAAATCACCCGTCGTTTTGAGGGACTCCATCATTTTGATACGGGGAGAGAGATAGAAAGGGCGATCAAAAACCCGCAAATGCAGGATGATCCGGTTGTTCAGATCGAGCGGGAGCGGTTTGATAAGGGATATATTGCCGATACTCCGTTTGTTTTAAAAATTGTCCGCGACGGTGTTACCCGCATCGCTGCGTCCGGCAGCGGTATTGTTTTCTCTGGCTCTCCGCGTGTCCGTGAAGAAGCGGAATTTTTAATCCCACACCTTTTCCAAATCTATGGCGAGGGCTCGATTCTCGTTTTTCACATGAATGTACGCGAAGAAACCTCTATTTTTAGAAATACTCGTCGTCGGGTTTGTAGCGATTGTGGTGAACCACTTTTATGGTCAGAGGAAAATGAAAAGCTCGCATACTGTGCGCGTTGCGGCGGAAAGCTTGTAACCCGTACGCTTGATATCGAGGAAGCAATTCGGCTGCGACTAGTCGAGTATCGCCGCCAGACCGAAAAGATTCTCGATTATTTCAAGGCAGTGGGTATTCCGATTTACGATATCGATGCGGAAAAGGCGCCCGACGTACTTTCAAATGAGATAGCGAGTATTATCGAGAAACATCTGCAATGATTATTTCGGGCGCTAGAAACGTCGAACTTCTTCGTGAAGGGGGCAAAAAACTCGCCTACACCCTCTCTCATGTTGCTTCAAAAATATGTCCAGGGATCACAACGATTGAACTCGATCAGATTGCCGAGCGCTTGATTCGGGAAGCCGGCGGGCGGCCATCCTTTAAAAACTATCGCACAGAGGGAACGCAAAAACCGTATCCCGCTTCCTTGTGCGTTTCTGTAAATGATGAAGTCGTCCATGGCATACCTGACGCGCGTATTCTTCAGGATGGCGATATCGTAGGGCTTGATATCGGCATGGAGTACAAAGGATTTTTTACGGATATGGCTGTTACGATCGCGGTCGGCACAATAGATGCACGCTACGAAAAATTGATCCGTGTCACAAAAAAAGCGCTCGATATCGCGATTGAAAGCGCTCGGTTTGGAGGACGGGTAGGAGATATTGGAGAAGCCGTCGAGGCCTACGTCGAGGGGGAAAACTTAGAGGTTGTGCGCGAACTTGTGGGTCATGGCGTGGGACGCGCGGTTCACGAGGATCCGGAAATCCCAAACTGGGGGAAACGCGGCACGGGAGAACAGCTCGTGGAAGGAATGGTTTTGGCACTCGAGCCGATGGTGACAGAGGGATCGGGACGTATCAAAGTCAGCAAAGGTGGGTGGGTCTGGTCAACCGTTGATGGGAAGCGAGCTGCGCACTTTGAACATACAATTCTCATTACAAAAAAGGGTACGGAGATCATCACAGAATAGCACTATGTCTCGTTACCTCGGCATTGATTACGGAACAAAACGAGTCGGACTCGCGCTTTCGGATGAATCAAGAAGATTTGCAATGCCGTACAAAGTTCTTGAGGGAAACGAAAAGAATATTTTTGCGGATATTGAAACCATCTGCAAAAAAGAAGAAGTAGAGCGTATAATTATCGGCATTCCCGTTGGCCTTTCTAGGCAAGATACCGCGATGACACAACGCGCGAAATTATTTGCCGAGGCTCTCAAGGTGATTGGCATACCAGTCGAGCTTGAAAACGAATTTTTTTCTTCCAAAGAGGCGGAGCGCGGTGTATCAAAAAAACAAAAAATAGATGCAGCCGCAGCCGCCCTCATTTTGCAAAGTTATTTGGAGCGCTCGAAAGATGTGATACAGTAATGGTATGGATCCGTATCTCTCCGTCATCATTCCCGCCTACAACGAAGAGAAGAGAATCAGGAAAACGCTCGACGCCGTTTGGGTGTATCTTTTAAAACAAGATTTTTCTTCTGAAATTCTTGTCGTTGTCGATGGAGCGAGGGATAACACATCCCGCGTTGTAAACGAATTTATCGCAGGAAAGGATTCAGCGCGCCTTATCGACCGGAAGGAAAACCGCGGCAAGGGGTATACGGTGCGCGAGGGGATGCTTGCCTCGCGTGGCGAGATCCGTCTTTTTACCGATGCCGATAACTCGACTGATATCGGCCATTTTGACAAAATGCGCCCCCTTTTTGAAAGCGGCAATGATGTTGTCATCTGCTCTCGTGAAGAACGGGATGCGGCGGGCGCCCGACAAGCCGTGGCGCAATCATTTTTCAAGCGGCTTTTGGGAGACCTCGGTAATCTTTTCATTCAAATCGTGGCGGTTCGTGGTATTTGGGATACCCAATGCGGTTTTAAAGCTTTTCGGAAAGGAGCAGCGCAAAAGATTTTTTCAGTCGCAAAAATTGACCGCTGGGGGTTCGACATCGAAGCGTTGGCGCTCGCGCGCAAGTTTGGATTTCGGATGAGCGTGGTCCCCGCACACTGGATCAATGATGAGGCAAGCCACGTGAAACTCTCGGGGTACATCGGAGTACTGGTTGAGACCGTAAAGATTCGTTGGTGGCTTATACGGGGAGCATATGATCGATAAGCCCGAACTGCGTCGGGATCTTGTAAATAGCGACTGGGTACTCGTCGCTCCCGGGAGGCGCAGGCGGCCGCAGCAGTTTGCAAAATCTGCAAAAGATGTCCCAGTTCCCAAAAAAGATTGCCCATTTGAGGATCCGCAAAAAGCAGGTAACGGAGAAGCGCTTTTGTGGTATACCAAAAGTTCGGAAGGTTCGGGCCAGCCGCCGCGCGATTGGGCGTTGCAGGTTGTCAAAAATAAATTCCCAGCGGTCATGCGTCACGCGGGGCGATCCTGCCCCGTGCCGCTCCGCGAGGGGCTTTATGAAAAAATGGCCGGTGTCGGGTTCCACGAGGTCTTAATCACGCGTTCTCATACAAGATTTTTAGCTGATATGAATACAGAAGAAGTAGAACGAGTAGTACGTGCGTATCAAGATAGAATACTGTGGCACAAAAGCGAAAAATGCCTCGAGTACATTTTCGTTTTTCATAATCACGGGCGCGCCGCAGGAGCCTCGGTATGGCATCCACATTCACAGATTATAGCGCTTCCGATTATCCCGCCAGATGTGCGCAGGTCGCTCTCGGGGGCGAAGCTTTACTGGAATGAACACAAAAAGTGCGTACATTGCGAAGTAGTACGGCAAGAGATCACAAAGAAGGAGCGTATCATTTACCAGAATAAGGGATTTGTCGTGCTCGCGCCCTTTGCCTCGCATACTGCATTTGAGGTGCGCATTTTCCCGCTTAAGCATCAGGCGCGCTTTGAAGATAGTAATACCGAGAGCCTCAAGTATTTTGCGGATGCGCTTAGCGGTACTCTCAAAAAGCTCAAACGAGCATTGAAAAATCCCGCGTACAATTTTTTTATTCACACAGCTCCCATCGAAGGCGGGGATTACAGCTATTACCATTGGCACGTGGAAATTTTACCAAAGACCTCGACCTTTGCTGGAGTTGAGCTGGGGACGGGTGTCGAGGTGCTTGCAATCTCTCCCGAAGAAGCTGCCGCGTATTTGCGCAAAGTGAAATAATATATACCTATGGCAAGCAAAAAACTCATCGTCGGCAACTGGAAAATGTTTCCCAAGAGCGCGCGCGACGTCCGCAATTTTTTTAAATCATTTCGCGCCTCAAAAAAGTCCGAAGCCGTAATAGCCCCGCCTTTTCCCTATTTACCGCTTTTGCCAAAAAGCCGAACTTTTTACATAGGAGCACAGGATCTTTTTTGGGAAAAGGAAGGAGCCTTTACCGGTGAAGTCTCCGCGGCGATGCTCAAGGATTTAGGAGTGCGGTACGTCATCGTAGGGCATTCTGAAAGGCGGCGCTGGCTTGGCGAAACTGACGACGCAATCGCCAAAAAGCTCAAGCAAGCAATCAAAATGGGACTCCGGCCAATTCTTTGCGTAGGCGAGCCCACAAGAGATGCCGACGGCGCATTTTTTTCTTTTATAAAGAAACAGATTACAGCGGATTTTGCAAAGCTCAAAAAAGACGAGGCCGCACGCGTTGTAGTCGCTTACGAACCAATCTGGGCTATTGGATCGGGCAAGCCCGCGCGGCCCAAGGATGCCGCGGAGGCCGCGCTCTACATAAAAAAAGTGCTGGCTGACCTCTATTCGATATCAGTAGGTCGTCGTGTTCGCGTGCTCTACGGAGGATCGGTATCGTCAAAAAACGCTGGTGAATTTTTGGCCGAGCGGGAGATCGGGGGACTTTTGGTGGGAGGAGAGAGTAGGCGACCACGAGAGTTTTCAAAGATACTCCAATGTTCGTAAGCATTCCCCGCCGTATCCCGGGAAAACGCATTCTACTTCGGGTCGATTTCAACGAGCCCCTCCGCAAGGGAAAAATCGGAGACAGTTTTCGAATTCGCTCCACGGCACCCACAATCCACATGCTTGCGAAGAACGGTGCCGCAATCGTCCTCATTTCGCATATCGAAGATCCTGTTAGCAAAAAACAACTCTCGTTCAAAAAAATCTGGCCCGAGATCGCGCGCCTTGTAGGAAAGAAGATTTTTTTTGTTCCGAAGATTGTGGATGTAACGGAAAATCTTCTCAAAAAAAACAAAATTGTTCTTCTCGAAAACATCCGCTTTCAAAAAGGAGAGACCGAAAACGATCCCAACTTCGCGCGTCGTCTTGCCTCAGTTGGCGACCTCTACGTCAATGAAGCTTTCAGCGTTTCGCATAGAAATCATGCTTCCATTGTGGGCATTCCGCGCTATCTTCCTTCCTACGCGGGGTCGCTTTTTCAAAGAGAGGTAAGGGCGCTTAGAGAGGCGCTCAATCCGCCGCATCCGTTTCTCCTCATAGTCGGCGGTGCCAAATTTGAGACAAAATTCGCGCTTATGAAAAGTTTTCTGCCACGCGCGGACGCGATTTTCATCGGAGGAGCACTCGCTAACACGTTTTTGAAAGCGCACGGCATGGAAATCGGGAGATCGTTCTTTGAGCCCACGGCGATTCCCGGTATCAAGAAGGAATTTTTGCTTTCCAAAAAGATTTTTTTTCCGCTCGATGCCTGGATCGGCAAACATAAAACGCGCGATATCTACTCAATCAGGAAAAGTGACATGATCTATGACATAGGGCCCGAAACTATCGCGGGGCTTGCGGATTTGGCCCGCATTAGCAAGCTGATTGTTTGGAACGGCCCTTTGGGATATATCGAGAAGGGGTACAAGAAAGCGACTGCCGATCTTCTCCGGACTCTTTCGCGTCTCGGGGTCAAGGTTATCTTGGGAGGAGGCGATACGCTCTCGATTCTTGATACGCTTCGATTGCGCCACAAGTTTTATCACGTCTCAACTGGCGGCGGCGCGATGCTTGATTTTTTGGCTGACGGCTCGCTTCCCGGGATTGATGCCATTTTGAAGGCACAAGCGCGAAAAAAGTAATACACCCTTATTTTGGGTGTGAGATGACGTCGAGCATAATGTACGTATCGCCGTCAATTTTGAAGTAAAAACGCCAGTCGTGGGTAATACGTGCTTGCCAAATATCGCGGGTCTCATCGTACTTTTTTGCTCGAAGTGATGGATGGCGGAGGTTTGTTGCTAAAAGATATACCTTTCGGTCAAATGCTTCTCGAATTGTTTTTGGCGCATTCCGGTAGCTTCTCTTGAAATGTTCGGTATAGAGAAAGCGTATCACGCTTTTTTAGCTTTCTTGCCGGTATGCAGAGAGCGAACCATATCTTTTGTCGAGCTGAAAGGCCCATACACCTGACCTCTTTTGATATCTTCGAGACTGGCATTGATGTGCTTGTCAATAAGGGTCTTTGGGGTAAAAATAACCTTTCCATCAAAAGACTCGACCTCTAAATAGTCGCCGGCTGCCAGCCCAAGCTGGTCATGAATTTTCTTTGGGATGACAACCTGTCTGCTTACGCCCAACTTAACGGCAGCGCCCAATTTCACTTTTTCTTGTATTTTCATATATTTGTATTCTATCCCCGATGCTTATATTGTCAAGCCGGTAGGTGTATACTGGATATATGTTCCGCGTCATATTTCCTAATCGCTGGCTCATCTGGTCAATTGTATTTGCGATCATTGTTGCGATGTTTCTTTGGTGGCAAATTGAGCTTTACACCATCGACTCCGAAACGTAAGCCATTGAGGCCCAAAACTCGGCGCCGGTAATTCCCCAAAAACCAGCTGCGGCTAGCATTGATACATCAGCTTGGAAAGCCTACCGCAACGAAAAATACGGGTTTGAGTTTAAATATCCACCTGACTTCGTACAAGAGAAAAATCCCTTCAATCAAGACGACTTACTTTCTATAGGTCGGCCGTCAAAATATCCTGATTCCATGAAGGACCAGTGGCCTTGTGGACACGGAGGGAGTTGTTTGCCGCCCGATGCACTAGGCATAGCAATAGATATTGCGAATAGGGAAGACTTTGATCGTATTGAATTGAATGATGGAGTAAATAAATTTATTGTCAATGGTCACAATGGCCTTCGGGACTTTAATGGCAATAGCTGCGGGGAAATTTGTCCTCGGGCGTTTGTATACTTAGAAGATGACCAATATATAGAATTTTACGGGACATTTAATGGTCCAGAAGCATGGAAAGAAGCCGAGGATATTTTAAATACCATACTTTCAACTCTCAAATTTTTTGAGGCGACGGGGCAGTAGATAGTTCGGAAAATCTTTGGTAGACTTGAGAAATGCGGCATTTGGATGGGGATGACTTTAAGCAAAAAAATGGATACCAGATTGAGGGAGCGTGGTTTCCGCGCGTGACCAAAATTTTGGAGATCAAGTCCAAGCCCGCGCTTGAGAATTTTTTTCGCGAAATGGGGAGCTTTGAGTCGGCAGAAGCTGTCAAAAACCGCTCTGCCGAAGAGGGCTCGCTTGTGCACGAAGCTGTCCAAAAGCTCACAATTGGCGAGGCGTTCACGGTTCCCGAAGAAATACGGCCGGCGGTTGAGGCATTTGAAGTATTCAATAAAGAACGCAAGATTTTTTTTCACCCGCAATTTGTCGAGCAACAGGTATGGTCCACCAGGCATCGCTACGCGGGAACGGTAGACGCGCTTGCTGAAATTGACGGCAAGTTTGGCGTTCTCGATATCAAAACTTCGACGGGATTTTATCCGGAATACAATTTGCAGACGGCGGCGTATGTCGAGGCGCTTAGGGAATACGAAACCAAACGAGCCTTGAGCCTGCCGCGCGAGATTGAGACGCGCTGGATTTTACGGATCGACCAGCAAAAAGTTTGCCAAAGATGCGCTTCAAAGCTTCGTGAAAAAGGCGGCAGGAGCAAGGTGAGGAACGGAAAGCGAAACGGTTTTCCAAATTGCCCCGAGGGCGAGCATGATTGGGGCAAGATGATAGGGGAGGTTGAGCTCAAAGAATTTCCGTATTTTTTTAGGGACATTAAAGCATTTCTCGCGGCCAAAACGCTTTGGGAATGGGAAAACAACTACTGGCTTCGCCAAATCGGGTATTCACAGTAAACTAAAACCATGAATCTTTTTCATAGCGAATGGTTTGAAATCTTCTTTCTAATAGCAATAAATTTGCTCCTCTTCTCACCAGTTGCTATTTATTTTCTTCTCATCAAGGATACGCGAAAAAAAGATATCTACAAAACAAGTACTGATAAATCAGCGAGGAGGTTTTTTTTGATCTCAGCCTGCTGGCCGATTGCCATGATTGCGGGAGGAATATTTCTAAAATCGCTTACGCCCCAAGGGTCATCCCCGTGCCCACCGCTTTTACGCGCTGGTTCTTTTTTGCAGCAGGTCAATTTAGACAAGATTCTCCCGATCGCATTTTTGGTGCTTTTGGCAAGCCCATTAATCATGATAGGGCTTGCTTTATTACGACGCAGAAAATCTGGGAATAACGAAAGATACATATACAAGCGAGCAATTTACGTTTTACTCGCGATATTCCTAAGTATAATTTTCTTTAGCAGTATTTTGCTTGCATCTATAAGCA
>CAZZGX010000009.1:0-12252 GCA_964653715.1 uncultured Candidatus Saccharibacteria bacterium | reverse complement strand
AGGTGACAACGGAACAACAACTCCCTTCATCTTTGTCTCTCAAAAAGGTGTCGTATCGTTTGGCTCATCAACTCCTTCAAATCTTCTATCAAAACCAGGAGACTTAGTGATTGGTTCCAGTACGTTTTCTGGCACGGCTATTCTGTCGGCCTCTCAGCGAGGTCAGAGTGATCTGTTTGTATCCGGAGGAGTTGGGGTAGGGAACGCGACTACATCAGATGGAGTAGTCGAAGTTGCTCGGAGAATCTGGATCGACGGGGCCAATACTATGTCGGGGGGTACTCCAATCAACCGCAATGATGAACAGTTTGTAGTTGCTACCACGACTGTTGCTCACAGCGCTACGGCGTCTCTCATACGAGTCGGAAATGCAATTTCGGGCGGGGCGGCATATGGGACTGCGATTGGAGTCAATCTTGCCACATGCCCTACTGGTGCAGCCGGAAGTTGTGGGCTTATCGATTTGCAATCAAATGGGGCTAGCGCGTTCAAAGTATTTGACAACCGCGTTGGCATTGGTACCTCGACTCCGACGCTCACAGGGACTGGCGACGTTTCCATTGGTGGGCAGGCAAATGGAGTTGTATCGGATGTTTATATATCCGGAGGACTTGGAGTAGGGAACGCGACTACTTCAAATTCTGATCTCGCCATCGGCAGTAATTTCTTTCTTTACAATAATGGACGCTTTGGAATTGGTACGACATCTCCTAATGCAATCCTTGCTTTTGATTCGTTTACAGGGAAAAGCCCTCGTAATGTCATTTATGTAGCAACCACTACAATGAATCATACCGCGTCTACCTCTCTCGTACACTTTGGCGACAGTCTTAGGGATGATTATGATGCTCAGATTGATCAGGGTGGTATTGACATACCGTGGGGGGGCGCCTTAATAGGAGCTGGTATGAATTGCCCTTCTTTTGGTTTCGGAGTTAAAAATTGTACTCTTTTCGCATTAGAAGAACACAATGTGTCGCGTTTTTTTGTACAATCCGTTGGAGTTGGTCAGGTCGCCGGTACTATAGTGGGTATTGCTACCTCTACCGCAAATGCTCGCGATCGCAATGCCGCTGGGTTGTATGTTGGGACCGATATTTATGCGGGCACTGCGCTCGGTGTTGGTATTGCCACTTCAACGGATGGAATTATTGAAGTTGCCCGCAGGATTTGGATTAGGGGAGCGAATAATGGCTCTGGGGGTCCAGTCAACACCGGCGATGAACAAATTGTGATCGCGACATCTACGGTGGCGCATGTTAAGAGCTCACTGCTTCGTATAGGAGATGGCTTTGGTGGGACAACAAATTTCAGCGCTACTTCGACAGCGATCGGAGTAAATATGGCTACAAATTGCGGATACGCGTCTACTCTTAAATGCAATTTAATTACTCTACAGGAAAATAATACGACGCGATTCTCGGTTAGTGATGATGGTGACGCGCGTTTTGCAAGTACTTCTCCCTATGTTACGACGTCATCGGGGAATTTATTTGTTGGCGGTCGCATCGCTTCCGGCAGCTATGTTTCGAGCGGGACAAAGGCTCTTTGTCAGTCGAATGGTGCGACGAATGCAAATGGATGGATTAACGATTGCAACGGCAGCGCCGCGGCTGACTACGCGGAGGCATATCCCACAGCTGCCGATATAGATTTTGGAGATCTTGTTGTAACGGGGACAAAACTTGTGGATCAGCAGTTTCTTGATGATGGCGGCGCTGTTGTTTCCGGAGCGACGGGCGGTAAAGTGGTTGAGCTTATAAAATCAACAGAGCCATATCAGGGGACTATTATAGGCGTAACTTCAAATAACTATGGTGATTTTTCATCAACCGGTTTAAATAAAATCATGGGAAAGGACCATCCTTTGCCTGTCGCTCTTTCTGGTCGCGTGCCCATTAGAATATCTAATGAGAACGGCCCCATTGGTATAGGAGATCGCATTACTTCATCAAGTTTGCCGGGTATTGCCATGAGGGCGACTCGAGATGGGCCAACAGTTGGGATAGCGCTTACGCCATTTGACGGAGTGACAAGCACCACCACGGCCACCGCGCAAATCAAAGATGAACAAACAGGCGTTGTTGAATATCGCCAAGTTGTTACCGGCAAATTGCTCGTATTCATTAATATGGGCTGGAGCCATTTAGATACTCAGATTGCTGATAGTAATAGTACTTTTTCCAACGAGTCTTGGGTGGTGGATCAGCAATCGGGCAGACTAAAAACCACATTTTCTTTGGATCTCAACAATCAAAGTATCTATAATATTAAGTCAATCGCTTCCGCGTCCGGAAACTGGTCTATTGATGAAAATGGCAACATGATTGTAAAGAGTATTACGGCGGATTCTGTTAAAACTGCTCAACTGGAGGTCGGTAAACAAAGTACGCCAACAGGGGTTACGCTCTTTGACTCGGCAAATGGTAATGCATTTTGCGTGCGCGTGACCAATGGACAGATTGCGACTACGCCCGGTTCATGCCTAGATAATGCAGTCAATCAAAATCCTCCCCAGCCTACGCCGGAGGCTTCGGCTGGCACAGTACCGCCACCGGCAGAGCCAGCTGAAGAAATAATGCCTCCTCCTCCAGAAACTCCGCCTGATTCAGGTATTACTCAACAACCTTTACCTCCAGTAGACGTTCCCGCAACATAAATTTTAATACTTGCCTCCAAATGCCGGCTTGCTACTCTATAAGTAGATATTATAAGTCTTAAATTTTTTGATTTATGACTGCAAAGCAAGAATTTAGACTGGGCCTTGGCATCGCGGGTTTTCTTGTGGTTTTGGCTCTATGGTCGTTTAGTATTGTTTTACCCAGAGAGCGCGTTCAAGGTAGTACTGGCAATGGACCATCTGGTATATTATTGGGAAGTTATAGTGACAACAGCACGATCTTTCCGAATGATGTTTTTGTATTCGATAATTATGCGTATTTGGTAACTGATAATAATCCAAGCGGTCCTGAGTTTTATATTTTTGATATTTCAAACCCAGCCAGTCCAGTTCTAAAATCATCCATGAATATTGGGGTTGCTGTAAATAAAATATATGTAAATCGGGACTTTGCTTTTTTAGCGACCGGTGATCCTCATAGAGAGCTCGTAGTTGTTAACATAAATAATAAAACATCGCCAACTCAAGTTAGTACTTTTAATGCGCCAGGGAATTTGAAAGGCCTCTCAGTATACGCCCTCGGATACCGCGCGTATTTAGGCACAAGTCGGAGCACTACCCTAGGGCAAGATGAATTTTTTATACTCAATGTGACGAACCCGATGTCAATATCAGTGCTTGGTTCTTACAATCTCGATGACGCGGTGAAAGACATCGTTGTCGTACGAGAGCCTTTTACGGAAACGGCATATCTCGCAACTTTTCGCAGAGGAAAAGAAATTTTATCGCTTAATATTAATAAGCAGCAACCATCAAATATTACGGAGGTCAGCGCTTTTCGTACCCCGAGCGACGTTAGTATGAATAGCATCGCATATAGTTTTGGTACGCTCTATGCCGTAACTAATAATAATGCTTCAAACCCCGATCTCTTTGTCTTTAAAACGGGGGCCACATCAACTTTTTCGTTAGTAGCATCTCTTGATCTTGGTTTTAACAATTCGGATGTGGAAGTTTATAAAGATAAAGTATTTGTGGCGAATCAATCAGGGTTTTCGGTGCTCGATATTAAAGATATATCTCATCCTAGCCCTGCAATGAGTTTTCTCGCAGGTGGTAAGGGTTTAGCATTAAAAGTAGCACGCAATACAGTTTTCCTTGCATCACAAAACAGTGATAAAAAGTTTCAAATTGTAAACCCTCGAATTTTTTCGGCTACCCTGCTCCTGCAAGACATAAATGGCGACGGTAAAATTGTCATCGGTATTTTAGGTGATTCAAACAGCGGAGTAAATCCGTACGGCACTTCTACTGAAACTGGTGTTGGTTGGCCTATTGCTTTAGAGACCCTTATCGGACGCCAAGACGTACACGTTGTTTCGCGAGCTATTGGCCTTGCTACTGCAGTGGACTACGATAAATGGTTTGATGCATATGATGAAATTGGTTCGCTGATGGAAAGAAATGACAGACCCGACAGCGTGGTATTAGCCTTCGGCACGGTAGATGTAATTCACGCATACCCAGCAGAGACCATTATTTCAGCCCTTGCCGAGTTAAAAGCAAATTTGGAGCGGCAAGGTATTTTGGTATATATTGCGCTCACTCCGCCGAGGATAATACCACTTGGTACCACAGATACATTAAATCCCCTTATTGGATCGCTAGATTATTTGGAACTTTATTACTTCCCTACAAATTTTGACATCGATTTTTATACTATAATGAAACCTGAGGATTACCTTTCAGATGGGCTTCATATTAATGCAGCTGGTCAACAGAAACGTGCTCAGGCGGCTTATAATAAGATGGTAGGAGCTTTTTAATCTTTTAATCTAAAACAAATCCGCCCATTGCCAGACTTCCTCCCCCGTGCTATAGGAGGTACAGATGCTTCTTTAGAAAGGGGGAATAGCAGTGGATCAAAATCAATCTAGGAAAGAGTTTCTTGATACGCGGTGGATGTTTTGGATGAGGTATAAGCCAAACGTAATTCATTTAAGTTGCATACTCGCTGTTGCCGTGTCCTGTGGGGCCGGTGACCGACCACTCATCTGGCTCTTCGGGGATTCAGTCACTGGACTCTACTGCGACAATCTCCAGATTGCCCATCCCGAGTGGGACGTGCAGTGCCTTAGCGTAGGTAGCGAGCGCACCGACCAGGGACTCACGCGGTTGACGAATCTCTTGTCGGGTTGCAACCCGCCGCAACCGAAGGCAGTGTTGATCGAGGAAGGTGCAAACGATGCGGTTACAGCGAACTATGATCCGGTGACGCAGGAGATGTCTTGTCACGCCCAGCCGCAGTATACGATGGAGCAGGCCTATACAAATCTCCAAGCCATGGCCGACAAAGTGCGGACGGTGGCGCACGGGGTGCCAATCTTGGCTACGACGCTTTACACGTGCCCGGTGCCGGACAGTGTCACGCCCTGCCTCGGGGATGGCACCTGTCCGTGGCTACGATGCTTCTCCGACGATGCGTGTACGATTACGTCACTCGTGACGGGTGGATCGAATTCCTTTGTTGACTTCTCTCTCCCGAGTGACGAGTTCACGGACGCCTTGCATCCAAATGCCACTGGACAACAGATATTGGCGAATCGGGCAGGTGTTGCGATTGCATCAGTGTTAATGCCCTAGCCAAACTGCTCTTACAGGTAAGCAAGTCTCGACAATACCGGCGTAATCGCCGGTTTTTTTTAGATATCGGTGCCATTCACCTCTGGAGGTATTGCGTGCTAGCATAATGCACATGGGCTCTCTTTTTGTACGGCAACTGCACGAATTTCAGAAAGAATTTGAGACAATCTTTCCCAAACGATATCGATTATGTATAAAAAAACACTTTTCGCGCCGCGGGTTTCCCAAGGATATTTTTCCTCAGCTTGAAAAATATATTCTCCGTGGAGGAAAGCGCATACGACCGTTTTTGTTGTTCTCGGCGGCGGGCGTATATGATCGGCGTTTTCGTAGAAATAATACTATTATGGATATGCTTTGGAGCGTTGCGATAGCAATCGAGCTCGCACACGCGGCAATGCTTATCCACGATGATATTGTGGATGAAGCGGAGCTTCGTCGCGGGAAGCCAGCGCTTCATAGGATGGTAGGCGAATATCAGGCGATTAATTTTGGGGATATCGCGCTTTCGCTTGGCATTTATTTTATTGCCGATGCGTGCGCGAAGAATAAAAATACCTTGCCAGCGCTTTACGAGTTTTTGCGAGCGACAATTTTTACCGGAGGGGGGCAGGTGCTGGATCTTAGCTACCAAAAATCGCACCGGATTGCGAGTAGGCAGTTATACCGCATGTATTCGCTTAAGACAGCGCACTATAGTTTTGAGTCGCCGCTTGTTATGGGTCTTTTGATTGCAGGAAATAGAGGATATGTTCTTTCGGCGCGCAGGGTTGCTATGGCACTTGGCGTATACTTCCAATTGCTTGATGATGTCGCTGATACAGGAGAAGATAAACAAAGTCTTTTGAAAAAAGCGGGCATATCGCCTCGGCGTGAGCTAGAAGGAAAATATCGCGCGGCTTTGAATACGGCGCGGCGAAGCCGATTGCCTGCTGGACTTCGGCAAACGGTTTTTGAACTTATCTCAACACTCCATGACGCTCCTGGGTCTTTATAGACTTACAAAGGGCACAAAGATTAGCTCCCTACGTCTGCTTTTGTACCCCATATTCGGGCTTGCCCTATCCGGAGTTTTTCGTCCGGCGCTTTTTCTCTGGGATCTTTTGATTATATTTTTTGGCCTTCTTGCCGCCTCCTATTTAAATGATTACTACGACGCGCTCTTGCAGGGTGAAGAAAACGAGGCGCGTCGATCAAATCGCATGAATGTGTTGTATGGATTTGTACCGGGCATATGTGCCGCGGGCGCGCTTATCGCCTTCGGATATTCTGATGCGACAAAGATATCGCTCGTGCTCCTCTGGGCTTCTTTCGCCTTAAGCATGATGTATTCTCTGCCGCCCGTGCGCCTGAAAGGGCGGCACTTCTTTGGTTTTTTCGCTCCGCCCATCGGTATTTATTTTTTGTTTTTTCAAGGACTTGTGCTCGTACGATATCCGGGCCAATTCGGATGGATGGTCGCCGCGATCGTTTTTTTGTTTGTGTGGTATCGAGAGGCACTTCATCTTGTCGACGACGCGCTTGTTTCTACGGAAGTGAAAAAAATATCTCTTTCCCGTGCGCTTTGGTGCGCGCGCGCCGTGCCTATGGTCGGCATCGGCCTTGGGGCCGTATGCGCCTATTTTTCATGGATATTTTTGCTGTCCATTGTTTTCTGGTTTTTCCGCGCGCGCGCTGTTTGGCGTTCTTCGCCCGAGGCAATCGCATCCGGCAGGAAAACAATTTTCAGTTCATTTTGGCATCTTGAGGAGTTTGCTGTATATGCTGGCGTTGGTATGATGAAAATACTCGGCTTTCTATGAGAAAAATTTATTTACTGTTACTCGGGGTTCTTCTTGTCGGTGTAGGCATTGTTATCTATTATTATATCCCTAGCCGCACTGTACTATATGAAAATCAGGGGGATAAAATCCAAAATGCCATTGATCGTGGTTTATCGTTTTTGCAATCTCGACAACAATCAAGTGGCGAATTTTTTTTGTATATTTGTGACAATACTCAACCCGAACGGTGCGATCCTATACGTTCCGCGGGTTCTACGGCTGGCGTGTTATCTCTTCTTGAGGGAGTCGAAGACTCTCGCATTAAAGAGATTGCACAAAAGGCTATCCCGTTTATTCTTTCTGGAATGGAATTGGCTCAAGGGGCGAAGCATGGCGCATGGGGCCTCTTTTATAAATCTGATCCACGCTATGGAAGGACCCCGCCCGATATCGACGATACTGCTCTGACATCGTCATTTTTACTTAAAAATAATATTTCTTTTCCTAATGATGAAAAGGAGTTTGACCGATATCGCAATGCCGATGGTCTTTATTACAATTGGTTATCTGACACATGGAATAAATCAGAGCAAGATCGGCAAGCGTTTGCAGGCGTCACGCTTGACCAACTGACTCGCAAGGAGTACTTGGGAGTAGATTGTATGGTGAATGTTGACGTTCTTAATTATTTTGCCCTCAAAAAAAATCAACCTTCCCAGCTTTGTAGCTATATCAATGAAACCATTGAAAAAAAACTTTATCCGCAATGTACTTTTTATTACAGAAATCCCTATGTGTTTTTTGCTGCGATTGCCGGTGGGGTTAAAAACTCTAACACGACTTGCTTAGCGCCTTCAGTTCCACTTATCCGCGAAGAACTTATTTCTACTCAACGAACTGATGGGACGTGGTCTTCAAATTTATTTAACAATGTTATGGCAGCCCGAGCTCTCCTCTTTACGGATTATCGCGGCGAAGCGCTCGACCGCGCTATAGCAAACTTGCTACAACTGCAACGGCAAGATGGTGGTTGGGATAATGCCGTTATATTTCCTGATTTAGTGAATCCAGTTTTTTACGGTTCGCGAGAACTTATAACGGCAGGCGCGATTCAGGTTTTGGATACGTATAAAAAATCTTTATAAATATAGGAAAAAATGCCTTCGGAAAAAGAATTATGGTGGCCTCCTTTTAAAAGCAGCTGGTGGGCATTTGCTTGCGATGGCTTTGCGGATGATGTCAGGGTAACTCTTCACCTGATAATATTTCACTTTGAAGAACGCCATCACCTTTCTTCCTATATTCAGCGGCTTGGCTTTCCAGAGGTACATGGAATTTTAACAGTGTCTTGCCCAGAGAGCCGCACGTTTACGTTTTACGAACAATCAAATTTCTCTCATTTTTTTCGACGTTCTGGAACAAGTTTTTATTTTGGTACATGGTGCGGAGATGAGCAGATTGTTGAGTGCGATAGCGAAGATATAAAATTTTCTCTATCGTTATCTCCCAAAAAAAGTCCGGTTCCGCTCTCATTGGAGATGGGTACATCTTTATGGTCAGCTGGTGTTTTTTATCCGCGATTCTCTGTTGCTGGAACGATCCAATTTCACGATAAGACCAAAAAATTTATTGGTGACGGGTGTTATGAAATTGCCAAGTCTTCTACGATGCCGCGTAATCTGGCAAGTATTGCGTGTGATTGGATGTATCTCGTTTTTAATGATTCGTCTGAAATTATTATTTGGCGTGTAGGCGTATATCTTTACGGAGGCTATATTGATGTGAACGGCGCTTTCATCGCATTTAAAAACAAGTCCGTATCATGGAAACCCCTTGATTACTGGGTGAGCCAAACAACACTCGTACGGTATCCTATTCGCTGGGTCCTTATAAATGATCGATTAAATATTTCGCTTGAGATCGATGCTCTTTTTAATGAACAGGAGGTCAATGCCCGTATGCTTTTTTCAGGAAGAATGTGGCTTGGCGTTGGTTCTGTTCAAGGAACAAAGGGCGGCCATAAAATTCACGGTACCGCACATATAGGTAGCATCGGCGGCGAGAACCGTTTCTTCCATAATATGCTTATCAATATTGGTAATCTAGCGTACCTAGGAAAAGCATGACATGAGATTGCATCCCGAAGTCAGAGATCTTTTTACCCGTGCCATGAGTGCTCTTTTTTCTCCGCAACGAACATTTACTAAAATTCCCGATGGTCCCATAGAATATGGCGCTGTCGCGCCATATTTAGTCCTTTCTGGAATTTTTTGGATTAATCTTCATGGGTATCTTCTTTTCACGCGTCCAGTTTGGGATTCGCTCTCAAGAGAAATTCTCTATGCGATAGCGTTCGGTCTTGCTCCTTTGCTCATGTGGTATTTTTTCTCTCTTGTCCTCTGGAAAGCATGCCAAATGTGGGGAGATGGGATATATTCCTTGCCACAAATTGAACGGGGTGTATTCTGCCTTGTTTTTATTTGGATTCTCCTCCCAATTTTTGATATACCACATTTATTTTTTCCGATACCTCTTATCGAGGTGCCGATTTTCGGTATTCACCCTATCCATTTTTCCCATATTATTGCAGTTGTTATCATTCCAATTGAACTTTTTTATTTATTTAATGTTTTGTTCCCAAGAAGAATCATTTTTGTCATCTTGATGGCCGTCGTAGCCTTGCCAATCGCAAAATTTGTGTTGGAAGATCTTTATTTTCTTATCGAACATTTACTGTATCAGCTTGGCTGGCTTTCTGGCAAGTATGACGATTCTGTTGCTGGAGCTATCGGTAACGTAATTTCTTTTTTGGTGCTTTCAGTTATTCATTCATTGGTTATAGGGAATTATGCGCGGGATGTGCGCAAAATTTTTTTTAGTGTAGCAATTTTAGCTATTATTATGATTCCATCTGTTAAAGTTCAGAAACCTCTTTATCCCGGTTTTGCAACGGATTCCGGATATCTTGATTCTTCCGATGGTATTCCTAAGCAAAAAGATTTTGTATTCCCAGATGCGTTTAATTTAAAGAGTAATGAATCAGCCTCTTCTATTCGCGAGCTTAAATGTATTGTCCAATTTTTGGAGGAAACCGAGCGTGTGAGTGGATCAAAGGAATTTCCATGGGCTCGGTGCGATATAATCCCAGGGTCCCAAGTTGAAGGAAATCGCGCGTTACTAGGCCAGGAATGGCGACTGGACGGAGAGTCACGGCAAGAAACATCTTGGGGGGATCCTCAGCTATTGCGTCAACTTAATTCTGAAGGGAATACCATTCGTCTTCATATTGAGACTCGTGCAGGAGATGTGGTAAGTTTTAGTGGTATATGGATCGAGCTTGATAGTACAAAATGATTAAAAACAGAGTATATTTTTTCGTTGGCATTAAAGGTGTCGGGATGACGAGTCTCGCTACCTTAATAATATAAAGGGAGCAGGTTGAGAAGTAGGAAAGTCACAAAACTGCAGTCAGCAGGTGATTCCCCACTTAGCAGTTTAGCTGCTAAGTGGGTTGCCGAGTAATTGTTGTGTCATGAATCGTTGCCTGCTAGTCTGTATCATACCTTAGCAGCTAAGCTTATAAGTTCACAGGAAGCTCTATGCGAACAACGCGGTTTGCCAATAAAGAGTTTTATCATATTTTTAATCGTGGAGTTGATAAACGCAGTATTTTTTCACGCCCAGCAGACGTGGACCGCTTTCTCCAATGCATGGTTGAATTTAACACTCGCGATCCCATTGGAAGTTTATATCAACTCTCTTTCCAAAAGCAAAAGAAGATGACTAGCAAAAAAGATTCTTTAGTGAATGTTATTTGTTATTGTCTCAACCAAAATCACTTTCACATGATTTTAGAGCAAGTTTCTGAAAAGGGGATTGAGAAATTCATGCATCGATTGGGGACAGGATACACTCATTATTTCAACAAAGCCAACAGGAGGACAGGCTCATTATTCCAGGGATCATATAAGGCAATCCACATTGATTCTAACGAGTATTTACTTTACCTCAGTGCTTACGTAAGTTTAAATTATCGCGTCCACCAACTTAGCAGCTTAGCTGCTAAGTTGGTGCGATCAAGTTGGGGCGAGTATATGAAGAAATCACATGGTGCGCAAAGTATCTGTGTTAAGAATGTTATCATGAAACAGTTCTCGGATGTTGAAGAGTATACAAGTTTCGCGGAGAATGCCTTAGCTGGTATGCTCGATCGGAAGGCTCTTTCTAAGGAGATTGAACAGTATTGGCTCGAATAACAACTTATAAGCTAAGCTGCTAAGCATGAAGTATTTTTTTATAGGCATTAAGGGTGTCGGGATGACGAGTCTCGCTACTATATATAAGGAGTGGGGGGAGGAGGTCTCTGGGTCGGATACCGAGGAAGAGTTTTTTACCGATCGGATACTCGCGGATCTTGGGATTCGGGTTGTTTCTTTTGGGATACCTCTCCCGCTAGGTGTTACCCAAGTTATCTACTCGAGTGCTTATACTCTCGATCATACGCAACTCAAAGACGCGCGCGCGAAAGGAATAGAAATTTTGTCATACGGAGAAGCGCTCAGGGACATGTTTAATTCCCGGAAAGGAATTTTAGTAACAGGCACGCACGGGAAGACGACGAGTACAGCGATGATGGGACGGGTTCTCGAAGACGCAGGATTTGATCCGACAGTTGTCGTTGGAGGAGAGGTTCTTGAATGGGAGAGAACTGCCCGGGCGGGGAAAACCCAACTTGGCGGTCGGACCGCCAAGTTGGGGTGGATGGTCGCGGAGGGCGATGAGTATCAGGCAAAAATCCTCATGCTCAAGTCTCATCTACTACTCCTCACAAATATTGAATACGACCATCCTGATTTTTATCCGGATGAGACCGCGTATAGAAAAACTTTCGAGATCTTACTCGAATCGTTGGGTACAGCGTCGCATGTGGTGGCTCATGAAAGTTTGCGGGAGTTTCTGCAAAATTCAGGTACGCATGCTCGCGTTGTTTTTTTTGATGGAGATTTCGATGAGAGTCTCAAAAAAGAAATGTCATTAGAGCTTTGGGGCGCGCACAACCGCACAAACGCTCTCGGAGTTTTGCGCGCAGCTGAAGTTTTAGGCGTAGATCGTTCGCAGATTTTGAAAACACTTTCTAGATTTCGTGGTACCCGTCGCCGCATGGAACTTTATACTGATAAAAAGGCAGATATAGTCATAATGGATGACTACGCGCATCATCCAACT
>CAZZGX010000008.1:0-6338 GCA_964653715.1 uncultured Candidatus Saccharibacteria bacterium | reverse complement strand
TCGACGCCGAAAAATCCATTGCGATTCAGGAAAAGCTCGGAGCCGACATCATTGTCGCCTCTGACGAGCCGACCTCTCCGCTCCACGACTACGACTACACAAAAACTTCAATGGAACGAACACATCGGTGGGCCGCGCGCTCGCGTGAGGCAAAAAAATCAAATCAACTCTTGTTTGGAGTGGTGCAAGGAGGGCCATTTGAGGATTTACGAAAAGCAAGCTCGCGCGCTATCGGTGCTCTTGATTTCGATGGCTTTGCGATTGGCGGGGCGTACGGCAGTTCCTTTGGCGATTCGAAAACGAATACCCGACAAGAACTTGACTGGTTAATTCCGGAGCTTCCGGATAGCAAGCCACGCCACCTTTTTGGTATAGGGCGAATTGAGGATATCTTTGACGGAGTGGCGCGGGGGATTGATATGTTTGATTGCGTGATCCCGACACGGGAGGCGCGGCATGGCTCTGTATGGACAAGAGGCGGGCGGGTTGACCTTACAAAAGGGAAGTACAAAAACGATTCAGGTATGATCGCGGATGATTGTTCTTGCCCCGTATGCCGCGAATGGGGAGTACGACTTAGTAGGCTCAATGAACTTTTTAAAGAAAAAAATCCGGATGCCGGACGTTTTGCAACAATTCATAACGTGTACTTTTTCAACGATCTCATGCGTCAAATCCGGGAGGCGATTTTTGAGAACCGCCTATCAGCGCTTGCCGATACGTTTTTGCAATAGATTTATTTTTTTCGTACCTCAACGCTCACGTTGATTGCCGATTGAGCGGGGTCCTTGAGACGAAAATTATTTGGAAGATCAATTGTTGTCGAAAAAGAGCTTGTTTCGCGGATGTTCGAGATATTGATCAGATGTGTCGGGATTGATTGAGGAGGTCGCCCCAAATCAGGGACAAGGAGTGTGAGAGATCCGGGAGTCAGGATGATGCCACCAAGAGCGAAGCCGGCGGCCGGAGAGCCTTCGACGCGAGCTTCAATCGGAACGGTTATCGTCTGATATCGTCTCGCGGCTATCTCAATGGATTGCGGAGAAATATTAACAACGGAAAAATTGAGCGGGCGCGAGATCATATTTTCATTGACTGATATGGTATTTTTACCATCAGAAATATTCGAAGCGTCCACGGTAATTCCGAAAAGATTTGGATCCGAGCGTTCGAAAACCAATTTACCGCGACCCTCCATGGTTACTATCAATTGGAGAGGTTGTGAATCTTCGATGATGAGATTTTCGGGCACATTACGGTAAGAGATAGGGAGCGTAAATGTCTGTTGCACCGAGTCGGCTTGAAAAGCGAAGAAAAACCAGAGAAGCGCAGAGAGAAACAACGCCGCGACTTTTTCGATTGAATTGCGTTTGATAAGATTTTCCAGAGCGCTGTAGGCCTGATCGGGAGATGTTTCTTTCAAAAATTCGGTTAGCTCTTCCCGAAGCTCTTCGATATTTTTGAGAGTTTTGAGGCGGCCACTGTGGGTGATAGAAATAGTGCCTTGCTCTTCCGAGACGATGACAGCGAGTGCGTCCGAGTGTTCCGCGATGCCAAGTGCCGCCGAATGACGCGTGCCGTGTTTGCCGATCTCTTTGAAGTTGCTGGATAGAGGCAAGTGCGTGCCAAGTTTTGATATTCGGTCTTTATAAATAATAATCGCGCCGTCATGTCCGGGTGAGGTAGGATCAAAAATGCTGATGATAAGATCTTCGGAGATAATGCCGTCAAGAAGCGTTCCGCCCTCGATATGGCGGTCGATATTTTCCCGCCCGCGCAGTACAACGAGGGCGCCGATTTTTTCATGAGCAAGGTACGCGAATGCCTGCAGCATTTCATTCATTGAATCCGAGCCTGCTACAGCCTGCTGGGCGCGTATTTGGCGGGTACCGACTGCCGCAATGAATTCCAGAAACCGACGCAACTCTTCCTGGAAGATGACCACGAGTACAATCAAAAACACACTGAAAAACGATTGGAGGACGAGTGCGGTCAGATACAATCTGAACACTTGAGCCATAGCGTAGATCGAGAGAAGAATGCCAACCCCGATAAGCACAAAAAATGACCGCGTTTGTTTAAAGAGAAAAAGCGCGGTGTAAATGAGAAGGGCAATAATAATAACATCGAAAAGATCCCCGATGTAGAGGTTATTGATAAATGTTCCAAGAGGATAGAGAGACGCGACAATTCCCATATGCGCATCATATCTCTCTAGTAAAGACTTGTCCAAGAAAAAAATTTTGTTATAATAAAAATAATTAAACATGCAAGCACTCGAGATACACAATCTTCTCAAGAAATATGGCAACACTATTGCCGTAGACAGCATTTCTTTCTCCGTACCCAAGGGAGAATTTTTTGGATTTTTGGGCCCGAATGGCGCGGGGAAAACGACGACTATCAAATGCGTCACCGGCATTTCGAATCTTGATAGCGGCACAATTAAAGTTTTTGGTATCGATGTAGTCAAAGAATATCGCGAGGCGCGCAAAAAAATCGGCCTCGCGCCGCAAGAATATAATGTGGATATTTTTGCCTCCGCGCGCGATATTTTGTATTACGTAGCCGGATATTATGGAATCCCGCGAAGCGAGCGCAAAAAGAAAATTGACGATATACTAGAGCGCTTTGAGATGGGTCAGCACGGCGATAAGCCTTTTCAGGCGCTTTCAGGCGGGCTCAAGCGCCGCGTGATGCTTGCGCGCGCGATGATCCATGATCCTGATCTTCTTATTTTAGACGAGCCTACTGCGGGTGTGGACGTTGAACTTCGGCACGATCTTTGGCGCTACCTTCAAGAGATGAATAAGGCCGGTAAGACAATACTCCTTACCTCTCATTATTTGGAGGAGGTCGAGCTTTTATGCAATCGCATTGCTATTATTGCCGGAGGAGTAATCGCCGCGATCGGTGACAAAAAAGATTTTGTCGGAGACGGGAGGCGGCTCGAGCAAAAATATTTGGAGGTAACAAAAAATACAAATGGAAAATAATACAAAACGCGTCAATTGGGTGGGACTTAATACGTTCGTCTTGCGCGAGGTAGGGAGAATGTTGCGTGTTTGGATTCAGACCCTTCTTTCGCCATGGATTTCGGCGATGCTCTACATCCTTATTTTTGGGCAGATTGTGGGCAGGCGCATCGGCCTCATTCAAGGGGTTTCCTACATTGATTTTGTCTTACCAGGTCTTGTCATGCTCAATTTAATCAACTCAGCCTTCATGCATTCCTCTTCTTCCGTGTATTTTATGCGTTTTGTGAGGCATATCGAGGAAATTTTAGTGGCTCCGCTTTCTTATCTTGAGATGATTACGGGATTTGTCGCGGGTGGCGTGGCTCGAGGACTTATTGTTGGGCTCGGCGTGTATGCGATGGCGCTTTTCTTTACGGTTGCCACAATTCAACATTTCTTTCTCTTTGTCTTCTACACAGTCTCAATTTCGATCATATTCGCGCTTCTTGGAATGCTCGTTGGACTTTGGTCAAAAAGTTTTGAACAGCTTTCAATCCCCAGCGTTTTCATCATAAGCCCCCTTACGTTTTTGGGAGGAGTGTTCAACTCGATCACGATGATGCCCGAGCGGTTTCGTTTTATCATGCGTTTCAACCCATTTTTCTATTTCGTCGACGGGCTCCGCTACTCGATGCTTGGGATCAGCGAATCCAACCGTGCCGTTGGCTTTGTGCTTATTATCGTACTCGTTATCTCTCTTGGCTGGCTTGTCTGGTATCTCTTCAAAATTGGCTATCGGATCAAGGATTAGTTTTTAATATTTATAAACCCGAAAAGCCTCCTCGCCACGCCGGTTGTAAATTTTTTCGTGCCCGATTCCTCGACGCAGAAGTTCTTTTTCAAAGGCGGCACCAGTTTGCGTAAGCTTGTCAGCACTCTTAACAGGAAGAGTACTGCCAAGCGCTATGAAATAATGTTTTTCAAATCCATCTTTTTGGATATCGGTTAAGCGGTTTTCAGAAAGGTAGCCAATATATGTTTCAGTTTTGAGTACGGGCCAAGCGTGATAGATTTGCAGCCGATCAAGATTCCAGAGCTGAGCGAACGAATTAATATTGCCGTCGTATATGATGACTGCAGAGTAGCGAGGCAATTTTTGAGCGATATCAGCATCGAGTGCCTGTTCTTGTACCGCCGCCACAAATTTATACTTTTGTTCGAAGGCGACTGCCGGCATCTTGCCGCCAAGTTCACGATCAAGATATGGCTGGAGATTGTTGAAGCCCCAGTTGAAATTTTCGAGGCGTACTTTGGAATGGGCCCATGGCGTGGAGCCCGCTGGATAATACGCGATGACCGAGTTTACGGTATAGAAAATTTCAAAAAGAACAAAAAGTGCCGCCGCACCGTACATAAAGTTTGGCGAATATCGCAAGAGCCACGCAAGAAAAACCCCGCACGCGAGTAGGATGAAAGGCCCCAACAGAGTAAGAAATCGGTATGAATCACCGATGAAAAAAATGATGAGCCCGGAAAGATACGCAAACGAGATTATGGCAAGTGAGTGCAGTTTCAAAGTCGCCCTATAGTTTTTGTACAGCGAGGCAAAAAAAGCCCCGAGCGCAAAAGCGAAAACGCTCAGAAGCGCCCACGAATTTGTTTCCATGATCGTGATCGGAAAATTTTTTACGCGGTTCCCAAGCGAGCCGATTTCTTTGCCGGGGGAGACCTGCCAGACCGGATGGTTTTGATGGAAGATAAACGCAAGCTGAAAATCAAAGTGACCCACGGCCCTATACAGCTCTATGTTGTAGATGATAATTGGGCTCGCGATTATTAGTGCCACGAGCGCCCCCAACCAGAATTTTTTGTTTTTGAAATAATCTTTTCGAAAGAGTAGCAAATACGTGAGAAAAATTGGGACGAGAATAAACGCCGTATATTTTGCAAGCATTCCCAGTCCTATCATGACACCCGTCAAAATGAGATAAGAGTCTTTTTTAAGCGATTTGAGAAAAAAATAGATCGCGATCAGCATGAAAAAGATGACAAAAGGTTCCTGAAGGCCGAGCCGCGAGACGTAGACGTTATTAATCGAAATTGCCAAGAGCCCCGCGCCGAGAAGCCCCACTTTTTCCGAATAGAGCATTGATCCAATCTGAAAGAGAAACCAAACTGACGCGACCCCGAGAAGCGCTGAAGGGAATCGAAGCCCGAAATTGTTTTCACCAAAAGCTTTGAGTGAGAAGTGCTGGATCCAAAATACAAGAGGCGGATGATCGTGGAACGAGATATACGCCCACCAAGGGATATGCCCGTCAAACCATTCGAAGGGGGTTGTCTGTTCGGCGGCCTCATCAAAATCCATGGGGCCGATCGCTCGAAATCCATACAGCACTTCATCATTGATAGTGTCGCCGCGTGAAAGTCCGAAAAATCGGAGCGAGGCGGCGACCACGAGAATAATGATAAGCAGTATTGTCCGCGTTTGTCTCTTAATCATGAAGTCGCAACAAGAGGCCTTTGATAAAACTTTCGAGTATTATGCCGATATTAAATTTTGAGGCACCACTCTTTCGTTCGGTAAAAGTAATAGGAATCTCGCGAATACGACAACCTTTTTTGTGCGCCCTATATGTCGTCTCAATTTGAAAATTGTATCCTACCGAACTCAAAGAGTCGAGATTGATTTTTTCAAGAACCTCCTTCCGAAAACATTTGTACCCGCCCGTAAGATCTCGATAGGGAAGACCGAGTACAATGCGTGCGTAAACGTTGCTGATCTTGCTAATCCACTGGCGCATCGTATTCCAGTTTTCAATCCTTCCTCCGGGTATGTAGCGGGAGCCGAGTGCGACGTCACTATCGCTGATCGCCTCTAAAAATAAAGGAATAGCTTTTGGATCATGCGAAAGATCGGCATCCATTTGAATTATAATTTCCGGTTTTTCATTTTCAAGAACATTACGAAAGGCCTCAACATAGGCACGCCCGAGGCCGAGTTTTTTCTCGCGATGAATGACGCGCAGAGGATAGCGGGCGCTAAGCTCTTCTGCTAGTTTACCCGTGCCATCGGGCGAATTATCGTCCACAATTGTCACAGAAAGCTCTGGTATGCCAAGCGCGAAAATTTTCTCGGCAAGCAAGACGATATTTTGGCGTTCGTTATATGTTGGCGTAACAACTACAATGCGATGCCTATCCATGTGCGGTCATCATACCATATACTTGAGGCATGACATTTCGTAACCGCGTTCTCGCTGTCGTAAGAAAAATCTCGCGAGGGAAGATTGTGACTTACCGTGATGTTGCGCGTAAAGCAGAATCTCCGTATGCATACCGTGCAGTTGGCAACATTCTCAACAAAAATTTTGATCCGAA
>CAZZGX010000007.1:0-12766 GCA_964653715.1 uncultured Candidatus Saccharibacteria bacterium | reverse complement strand
AAATCCCATTTGACTACCGGCTCAAATACCACGCTATGCTTCACGCGGTTGACGGCAAAAACTTTCTGACCGCTGTCGGTGCGCCCGAAGTTATTTTGGCATTATCAAATACTGTTTGGTCGAATGGCAAACGGAAAGAACTGACAGAGGAGGAACGAAAAAATCTTGAGTCTGTTTTTTATAAAATGTCACAAGAGGGTTTGCGAGTGGTGGCCTTTGCTATTGATCCAGATGCAGGGAAAACTCTTAAACCGGAGAAGATAAGGAATCTTTCTTTTGTGGGTTTTTACGGCATGAGAGATGCAACACGGCCGGAAGCGGCGATGGCTATAAGGAAGGCAGAGTCGGCTGGAGTAAAGGTGGTGATGATCACCGGCGATCATAAGATAACCGCTCAAGCCATAGCAAAGGAAATAGGTATCTGGCATGAGGGCGACGAAGTGCTTACCGGGTCGGAGATTGACGGAATGTCCGACATGGAATTATCTGAAGGGCTCAATACTGTATCGGTGTTTGCCCGGGTGAATCCAGAGCACAAAATGAGAATCATCGGGGCGTATCGAGCAGGAGGAGAAGTGGTGGCTATGACCGGAGACGGGGTGAATGATGCGCCATCGCTCGTGGCCGCTGATCTGGGAGTAGCAATGGGCAACATCGGGACCGAAGTTGCAAAAGAGGCTTCTGATATAGTCTTGCTCGACGACAATTTGGAGAGTATCGTTTCAGCAATTGAAGAGGGTCGCAGTATCTATAAAACCATCAAAAAGGTTATTTTATATCTTTTTTCAACAAGCATGGGCGAAGTGCTCACAATTATCGGCGCGCTTATTTTGGGATATCCACTGCCAATATTAGCGGCGCAGATTATTTGGTTGAATTTCGTCACTGACGGATTTCTCGATGTATCCCTCGCTATGGAACCGAAAGAAAAGCATTTGCTTGATGGCAAGTTTGAGAAACCGAAAAAATATCTTGTTGATACACTGATGGCAAAAAGAATGGTGCTCATGTCCCTGGCGATGGCTCTCGGTACGCTCTTTATTTTCAAGAATTACTACGAGGCGGACTTGGCAAAAGCCTGGACAATGTCGCTTACCGTCTTGGCCGCTTTTCAGTGGTTCAACGCATGGAACTGTCGGTCGGAAAACAAGTCAATATTCCGAATGAATCCGTTTTCTAACAAATACTTAGTGTGGGCAACTATCACTGTTATTACGCTTCAACTGCTTGCCATTTATACACCAGTGATGAATACATTTTTGAAAACCGTACCGCTTACTCTTTCCGACTGGATGCGTATCGTGCCGATCGCGACCTTAATAGTATTCGCAGAGGAAACTCGTAAATTTTTTTACCGAAGAAAGTTAATTTAAATGTGTATGAACTTACTCAAAACCATTAAAGAATATATCCATAATAGACCAAGAATCAAAAAAGTGGTTGGTGTTGTTTTAATTCTTATTGGACTTGCCGCTTTTTTTACTCCCCTTACGCCGGGTTCATGGATAGCACTTGTTGGTCTCGAATTGCTTGGTATACGGGTTTTGTTTTTTGAAAAATTCAAATTTTGGAAGAGAAAATAACATATACCTCCAAAAACAGGTAAGCGCAATGCCCCACTTTCGTATTGGGGATAAACCAAATTGGCGCTTTTTTGATTTTGCGGGATAATAAAAGAGTAATGAGAGAAGTAATGCTTGAAGAGCTGTCTTCGCCCGGGTGTTCGCACTGTAAGGCTTTCGAAACATTTTGGCATTCGATAGAAAAAGAATGGCCAAATGTGCGCTACAAAAACACAAGTATCACTACTCCGGAAGGGCAAGAGCTCGCAAGTAAGCATATGATTTTTGCCTCGCCGGGGATTTTTGTAAACGGCGAAGTATGGGCGACGGGGGGTTTTGATAAAAATAAGTTTTTGGCGAAGCTCAAGGAAGTTTCTGAATAACTAATGAATAAAAATAAAATGGTTGAATGGGCGTTGCGTCTAGGATTGGGAGGCATGTATCTTTATTCTGGGTATGATATTTTTATGCATCCGACAGGATGGACTTGGGCGCTCCGGCCGCTTCCCCAATTTATACAATCAACGATCAATAGTACCGTGGGCAATATAACTTATTTAAAAATTCAAGGAGCGGGAGAATTTTTGCTCGGTCTCGCGCTTCTTATGTGGTTTTTGCCCCGCGTGGTTGGAAAAGTGGCAGGACTCATATCAGCCATAGAAATTTTTTTAATACTTCTGCTCGTGGGTATTGATTCAGTGACATTCCGTGATATCGGCGTACTCGGCGCATCTTTAGGATTGTGGTTTTTACTTATGGAAGATACACCGTATGCCCCAAGGACGAGGTAAAACTTTTCTCATTGGTTGTATTGTCGCGCTTGTAGCGCTCATTATATTTGGATTTTTGTGGGCGTCTCTTTTCGCTTCGTCCCAGCGAAGCGGCTTGGGATGGTATCTTTTCAGTTATACGATGGGTTTGACAATGATTGTCCTGCCATGCACGCTACCGCTCGCGTTTGTCATCGTCCCGCTTTCCATGAGTAAGGGCGGGCTCAAGGGGATGGGCATTGCGTTGAGTTTTAGTCTTGGCGTTGTCTTAATGTTGAGCACCTATGGCGTGGTTGCGGCAATAGTTGGCAATACCATTAAGGAAACAGTTACCGCGTCACAGGTTGGAGTAAAACTTCAGTCGTTTGATATCATAAAAAATTGGGTGTACTTCTTCGCGGGTATTTTTGCGTATCTTTTTGCGTTGGGCGAGATTGGACTTGCGAATTTCCGCATGCCGAGTTATACGGGTTCGGCTCCGGCCTTTATCCAAAAACAGCAGGATTATATTAAAGCCTTTTTACTCGGGCTTTTCCTTGGAAATGTTGGCGTTGGATGCCCGCACCCGGCAACTCCCCTCATCTTTATAGAAATTATTACCTCGGGGAACGTATTATATGGCTGGACACTCTTTTTGGCCCATGCGATCGGACGCGTTATTCCGCTTTTGTTGCTTGCAGTACTCGGGATATTGGGAGTCAATGGACTCCAGTGGCTTGTGGCGCGCAAGGAAAAGATAGAAAAGGGGACTGGCTGGGCGATGGTGTTTGTCGCCGCGTTTATCTTGGTATTGGGTCTTTTCTCGCACGCGTGGTGGGTGAATTCAGGACAGCATACGTTACTCGAAGATTTGACGGGCGAGGAGCAGTTTCTCGGTAAGGTCATTAAAATGTTTAACTTTGCGGGGTTACCTCACCGCCACGGCCTTGAGATGGGAACCGGTCTCTTTGGTTTACCGCTCTGGCTCGGTAATTGGGTTCTAGCACTTTTGTGGGTCGTGCCTCTCTGGTGGTATTATCGCCGCAAAGAAAATAATCTCGCGAGCCTTTCCGAGGATGAGAAAAAATTTGAAGGACGCGTTATGCCGTGGCGTTTTTCAACACTCGCGATACTTTCCGTGACGCTCGCCTTTACGGTTATTTATGTTTTGCCTATGCGGTTTCTGTATCAAAGCACATCGATGGCGGGAAGTATGTCGATGGCGGGAAGTATGTCGATGGCGGAGCACGCACACGCTCCGAATATGTACCACGAAGAGGGGGAGATCAAAGATGGCGTTGGAGTAAATTTAGATATATTTCCGGTGCCAGTTAAAACAGGGATATCCACGCTTCTTAGTTTCTTTGTGAACATGAAACCGCCCGGAACCCCCCTGCCGCCTTCTCAGCTTGAATTGGAGCACACAAAACGTATGCACGTGATCGGTGTGCGTTCTGATATGAATGAGTTTTTTCATATTCATCCAGAGCCCGGTATAGCGGCAGGGACGATGACATCTCAATATGTTTTTCAAAAGCCCGGCCGATATAAACTTTGGTCGCAAATCGTAAAAGATGGGATTGGCCATACACTCGGTCACCCAGAGGTCGCGGTTAGCGGGTTTGGCCCAACGGAAGAGAAGCAGGTGAGTTTTTCAAGAAACGTGATGGTTGATCAGTATCAGGTGGGGCTTTTAATGAATGAGCCGGTTGCCAAAGGATATGTGACGGATGTTACTTTTGATATTCATTCGCTTGTGGGCGCGGAGGTTCCGCTCGAGGATTATCTTGGAGCTAAGATGCATTTGGCGGTCATCAAAGATGACTGGAAACAGTTTATTCATACTCATCCGGAAGGACGCGATGATCATATGGGCACGATATCGATTTTTAATGAAGCGCTTGCTCATGGAGACGAAGGAGACGCGGGCGGGACCGCTATGCCTATGGGCGGCGATCATGGTCTTTTGTTCAAGGTAACATTCCCTGAAACCGGTCTTTATAAGGCTTTTGCCCAATTTCGCCCCCAAGGTATTGCGCTTCCGCCGGATGAAGCGCTCACTGCCGCTTTCTGGGTCAAGGTAGAAGATAAGCCTATCACGCGTGTTTCGTCTGATTCGATGAAGTGGATTTTGGTCATCGTTTCGCTTGTGATTATGACGCTTTTGAGCATACGGGTTAAAAAGTATGTAACAGTATAATGCTATGAACAAATATTTTATTCTTATCGCTGTCGGAGTTTTGATTATCGGAGGAGGAGTCTTTTATAAAAGTTATTTATTGCCGAAGTCATCTATTCCTGTCACGACTGGCAAAGTGAGGGAAATTACGATTATCGCAAAGAAAGATGAATGGAAATTTGAACCGGAGACGATTGAAGCAGAGCGCGGGGACAAAGTGATTGCAACCGTTATCAATGAAGACAGTTACGATCACGGTATTGCGATAGACGCGTTTGGCGTCTCACAACGTATGCCGGCAAACAGCACCATCAAGGTAGAGTTTACCGTTACCCAAGTAGGCGATTTTCCTTTTTATTGTTCTGTCCCGTGTGGTGAGGGGGACGTCGATGGAAAGCATCGGACTCATTTCGATATGATCGGGAAGATCCAAGTTAAAAGTCTCGTGAGTGATGCGAAATAATTTATGAAAAAGCTTGTTCTCAAGGTAAAGGGAATGCATTGCGCCTCGTGCTCTATTTTGATTGACAAGCTTGTGGGGCAGCAACCCGGTGTTATCTCAATCAAGACGAACTACGGCGCCGAGAAGACCGCGATCGAGTTTGATGAGGCAAAAGTTTCTCTCGAAAAAGTGGATGAGCTAATGCATAAAATCGGTTACGATCTTGTGCGCCCCGAGGAGGCGGCACTTGGCACGGAAGACGAAGAGAAGAAAGAAGCAAAGAAAATTGAAGAGGCGCGCAGACGCGTCGTCGCGAGCTTTGCCTTGGCAGCCCCAATCATCGTTTACTATATGCTCATTCACATGTTCAACATGACGCACGTGCATGAGTTTTTTGATTTTATTAATATACAGCAGCCAACTCTCGTCGGAAGCGGATTTGTTGCATATGGAGGATATCTTGCCGGGTATCTTTTCTGGATTGTCGCACAGCCCCTAAAGTTGATCGCGAGTCTTTTTGTTGATATCGGGCATCCGCCGTTTCGCCTTGATCTCAACTATTTCTATTGGATACTTTCCACGCCAATCCAGTTTGTCATCGCGTGGCCGTTTTATAGAAATTCATTTACGGCGATCCGTGTTGGTGTCGCAAACATGGATGTGCTCGTAGCGCTCGGCACGTCGGCTGCGTATTTTTATAGCGTCATCGGTTTTCTTTTCTTCAATATCGATCATCCGTTTTGGGAGTCTTCGGCAGCCCTTCTTTCGTTTATTTTGCTTGGGCGCTATTTTGAAGCTGTTGCTAAGGGACGCGCCTCTGTTGCGATAAAAGAACTTTTAAAACTTGAGGCAAAGGATGCCCATGTGCTCCGCGGAGGGCAAGAAGTAACGATACCCATCGACCAGATAAAAGTTGATGAAGTTGTGGTGATCCGCCCGGGAGAAAAAATTCCAGTTGATGGAGTGATTATCGAAGGCAAATCGCATATCGATGAAAAAGTGGTGACTGGCGAGTCTTTTCCGGTAGGGAAAACTGTTGGTGATCAGGTCATAGGGGCCACAATCAACCAAGAGGGCCTACTGAAATGCAAAACAACAAAAGTAGGCAAAGACACCCTATTGAATCAGATTATCAATATGGTTGAGGAGGCTCAGGCCTCTCGCGCGCCGATCCAGAATCTCGTTGATAAAATCAGTGAATACTTTGTTCCTACTGTCATCGTATTATCGCTTCTCGTGTTTGTAGGATGGTATTTCGTCGCGGCCTTGCCTTTTCGCGCGGGACTCATTCGTATGATCGCGGTGTTGGTCATCTCATGTCCCTGCGCGATGGGACTTGCGACTCCCACCGCGCTCATCGTGGGCATTGGACGCGCTGCGAAATTCGGGATTATCTTGAAAGGCGGAGAAGCGCTTGAAAAAGCGTATCGCGTCACCGCGATTGCATTTGATAAGACCGGAACGCTCACCGTTGGCAAGCCGATCGTTACGGATTTCGTGATGATCTCAAAAGACATCGATGAGGCGAAAGCCCTATACTATGCCGCGTCAGTCGAGACTGGGTCTGAGCATCCGCTCGCTCGCGCGATTATAGAAAAAGGCAAAGCGGCCGGAGCGCTCGCTGAACCAAAGAACTTTGAAGCGGTTTCAGGGTATGGTGTCACAGGGACCGTCGACAATAGAGAAATATTCATTGGCAATCAAAAATATATCGAGAAGGTTGGACTTCAAACAAGCGAGCACCAAAATCAAATTGAAAAACTTCAAGACGAAGCAAAGACGGTGGTTATGCTTGTGGTCGACAAAAAACCAACGGCGCTCATAGCGATGGCCGATACGCTCAAACCTTACGCGGGAGAGGCGATCAAAGCGCTCAAAAAAATGGGCAAAGAGATTATCATGATTACCGGTGATAATCCAAAAACTGCCGCCGCAATTGGTCGACAAGTCGGGATTGACAGGGTACTTTCCCAAGTTCTCCCGCAGGAAAAGGCCGACGTCATCAAAAAAATTCAAGCAGAAGGGAAAAGTGTCGCTATGGTGGGGGATGGTATCAACGATTCGCCAGCTTTAGCGCAAGCAAATATTGGCATCGCGATCGGTTCCGGGACGGACGTCGCCATCGAAACGGGTGAGGTTATTCTCGTAAAAGATGATTTGCGCGACGTGGTGACCGCAATCCAGCTTTCAGGAAAAACAATCAAAAAAGTATGGCAAAATCTTTTCTGGGCGTTTTTCTATAACGTGCTCGCGATTCCGGTTGCCGGTGGGATTCATTTACTCTTCACACAAACGTCGTTTGGCATTCCTGCTCCGTGGGTAGTCAGTGTTGCGGGAAGTCTTGGAAGTTTTGGGGCTGTTTTCTTCAACTTCTCACAGGCGACACTTCGTCCAGAAATTGCCGGATTTGCGATGGCATTTAGTTCTGTATCCGTCGTTGCGAATTCCCTGCTTCTTCGGCGATACGTTCCTCCGATGGAACGGATAACAAAGGAAGGTACATAATATATTATTACTAATCTAGTTAGATTTTTATGGAAAAGCTTGATCTAAAAATTGAAGGAATGCATTGCGGAGCGTGCGCGACAGGAATTCAGATGTTGACCTCCCAAATGGATGGCATGAAATCCGTTTTTGTCGATTACGAGGGCAAACATGGAACATTTGAATTCGATCCAGGGAAGGTAACCAAAGATGCCATTATCAAAAACATAGCTGAGCTCGGGTATAAAGCTTCAGATCTGTAGTATAGTAACTATATGACACAAATGGGTTTTGGTGGGGGGGATCGGGGATATAGTTTTTACGCGATCGTCGGATTTGTTTTTGGGTTCGTATATCTCGCGTTTGCGCTTTTTATTCTTTTATACCCTGCGAGTCAGCTTCAACAGGCGGTTCGCGATTATTTGAGCGGCGCGTTTCTTTCTGCCACGCTTTTTGGAATGCCCGTCGTCATGCTCGTGGGAGTCATGGGGTTTATTTATGCACAGGTGGAACATAAGCGCGGAAAGATTTTAAGTCTTGTCGCGATTATAGCGCCTGTTGTATTTCTCCTTGTACTCCTCAATGTTTGGTATCCCAAAGGATTCGGCTTCTGGCGATTCAATTTCTCTTCTCTCCGGGACATTCCTTCTAGCCGCTGATTTTTCTTTTTACCCAAGTCCCGCTATAGTAAAGGGCATGGAAACTTCCTGGTTTACCCTACTCGCGCGCCGTAGACGGGAGCCGCTTGCAAAAGATTTGTTGCCTCTTTTGCGTCCCAAGTGCAAAGAAATCATCAAAGAAGAAGAGCTCAAAAAACTGCTTTCCAAAAAAAGCAAACTGCGAGTCAAGCTCGGCGTCGATCCTACGGGATCTGAGCTGCATCTCGGGCACGCGGTTCCTCTTATGCTGCTCAATATTTTTGAGCGGGCAGGACATCAGGTTCACTTTATTATCGGAGATTTTACGGCCCAGATCGGCGATCCCGCGGGGCGTTTGGAAAAGCGTAAAGAGCTTTCACGAAAAGATGTGGAGCAAAACATGAAAAGCTACCGCACGCAGATCGCCCCGCTCATTAATCTCAAAGAAGTAACGATTCGCAGAAATTCAGAATGGCTCGGCTCGATGAAACTCGAAAGTTTTTTTAAGGTTTTGGGCGCGGTCAGCTTTGGAGACATGGCTCAGCGGGAAGATTTTCGCGCTCGCATCAAATTGGGTGCTGGAGTTTCGCTTCGCGAAGCAAACTACGCTGTCTTGATGGGGATCGATTCGCTCGAGACGAAGGCGGATATCGAAGTGGGTGGGATTGATCAGATGCTCAATTTTATGGAGACGCGCGATATTATGTCTGCCGCGGGCAGTATTCCGGAAGTCGTACTCATGACGCCGATTCTTGAGGGAACTGCGGGCGATGGCCGCAAGATGTCAAAAAGTTTCAACAACTATGTGGCACTCTCGGCATCGGCCGAGGAGCAGTTTGGCCAAATTATGTCGATTCCCGACAAGCTCATTTTGAGCTACTTCATAAGTTTTGGAGATATTTATGAAAACGAAATCGAAAAGCTCGACGAGGCGATTTCCAAAGATCCATTTGCTCTCAAAAAAGAGCTTGGCCTTCTTGTCGTTTCTTTGCTTCATGGCGAGAAAGATGCGCATGAAGCGCTTCAAAATTTTGAGCGGCGGTTTTCAAAGAAAGAATATAGTAAAGAGGACGAAACACTTATCAGGGCGTCATTGCCCAGGGGTGTTCTCGAAGCTCTTGGAGATGCGTATGGTAAGGAGCTTTCTAAAAATAAAATACGCGCACTTTTGGATCAGGGTGGTGTCCGCAAGATGACCGCTGGAGGAGATATGCGGCTTGCGGCAGGGGATTCCATCGGCGACGGAGATTTAATAAAAGTCGGTAGGCGTTCGCTGTTTCGGTTTAAGAAAAAATAATATGACAAACGCCCAAGAGGTAAAATCCCGACTCGATGTGGTAACGCTTGTTCAGAGCTACATAAAGCTTGACAAGGCGGGTGTCAATTTCAAGGCGCGCTGCCCGTTTCATTCAGAAAAAACTCCTTCGTTTTATGTTTCACCAACGCGCGAGACATGGCATTGCTTTGGTTGCGGCAAGGGCGGCGATATTTTTCAATTTGTCATGGAAATGGACGGGCTTGATTTTCCCGAAGCGCTTCGGATGCTTGCCGAACGCGCTGGCGTCGAGCTCGCGCATTTTGACGTTGAGGCGCGGTCAAATAAGACCCGTCTCTATGAAATCCTCGAAGCCGCATCAGATTTCTTTGAAAAAAACTTGAGCGCCGAAAAAGAAGCATCCGCGTATCTCTCGCGGCGCGGGGTCACGCCTCAAACCATAAAAAAGTTTCGACTTGGATTCGCGCCCGATGGCTGGCGTGTTACGGGGGAGTATTTGCGCCGCGCAGGCTACACGGATTCTGAAATTGAAAAGGCTGGTCTTTCGGTGGAAGGAAGCCGCGGGCCATATGATCGGTTTCGTTCGCGGATCATATTTCCGCTTGAAGATGTATCCGGGCGTGTCATCGGCTTCGGCGGCAGAATTTTTCCTCCTGATTCAAAAAAAGGTGAGGGCGCAAAATATATCAATACCCCGCAGACCGCGCTCTACGATAAGTCACGCTATTTATACTCGTTCGACAAAGCAAAAACCGAAATTCGCACCTCGGGCAAAGCACTCGTTGTCGAGGGTTACCTTGACGCTATTTTGTCCTATCAGGCAGGCGCCTCGTATACCGTTGCTGTTTCGGGAACGGCGCTCACCCAGGATCATTTACGGCTTTTGCGGCGCCTTGCGGGCGAATTAATTTTTGCGTTTGACATGGACCACGCGGGGATCGCGGCTTCCCGCCGCGCGGTGGAGCTTGCGTACAAAGAAGATTTTCATGTCCAGCTCGTTGATATTGACGGCGGCAAGGATCCTGCTGATGTCGTCCTCAAAGATCCCAAGGCCTGGATTGAAATGGTCAAAAATGCAAAAGAGAGCGTCGCTTTTTTTCTCGAGAAGGCGCTGGGAACGCTCTCGCCTTCGGATGTACTCGCCAAGAAAAAAATTGCCGAAATTGTGCTACCGCTTGTCTCGCGTCTTCAAAATGAAATTGAAAAAGCGCATTGGACTCGCGAGCTTTCACGAATTTTAAAGGTTACCGAAGAAGCGATCTGGAAAGAACTTGGAAAATACAAGCAGGGAGGCGCCTCCGAAGCAACTCTCGAGATCCCTCTTGCGCAAGAACCGCGAGAACTTACCCGTAAAGCGCGGCTTGAGGAGCGGATCATTGGATGGGCGCTTCTTGAGCCACGTCTCATGATCCTCGGCGATTTGCCGCTAAAAGCGGATTGTTCGCTGCTCGCGACTGGAGAACTTTCCGAACGCTTGCAAAAAGATCATATTCACGCTATACAAGATGAGTTTTTCAAATCTCTACCGGACGATCTCAGGCACGAAGCCGAACGGTATCTTTTTGAGACCGAAGTAGCGGCCGAAACCATTGAGCATCGCGAGGAGGAGTTTTTGGCGTTGCTCTATGCGTGGCGAGAGCTTTCGCTCAAGGAAAAGCTCACGAATCTTCATTCTGAGATTGAGCGGCTTGAAGCGCTCGGTAAAAAAGAAGAGACACAACTCCATGTGAAAAAATTTCAGGAGCTAACCCAGCACTTGGCGAGCGTCATCTCACTTCATTCAAAACACTATGATAAAAAAATCAAAAAAGAAAAATTCTAAACCGCGAAAGCTTCGCAAAAAAACGGCCAAAAAAAAGGTTGTCAAAAAAACTCGCAAGCTGACGGGTGCCGAGAAGAAAAAAGCCGAGATTGAAGCGTTGGTTGTGGATTTGGTGGCGCGGGCAAAAACGCGCGGATTTTTAACCTACACAGAAATTTTGAAGGTGTTCCCAACGATTGAGGATGACATTTTTTTGCTTGAAGATTTGTACGCGCGCTTGTCATCGGCTGGAGTAGATGTGCTTGAGACGCAGGAGCTGATTGAGATCAAAGACGCGGGAGTGCACAGCAAGAAAAAAGGAGGACTCGAGCGGGTCGAAAAAGACGCTTCCCAGGATTCCGTGCAGATGTATCTCAAGGAAATTGGCAGGATTTCACTCATTAAGGCGGAGGAAGAACGTGAACTCGCCCGCCGTATTGAGAAGGGAGACGAAGAAGCAAAAAATAAACTGACACAGGCAAACTTGCGTCTGGTGGTTTCTATCGCAAAGCGTTATGTTGGCCGCTCATCAAACCTTTCGCTCCTTGATTTAATTCAAGAGGGAAACATTGGACTTTTTCGTGCGGTTGAAAAATTTGACTGGCGCCGAGGCTACAAATTTTCAACCTATGCCACCTGGTGGATCAGGCAGGCGATTACGCGCGCCATTGCGGACCAGGCGCGCACGATTCGAATTCCAGTGCACATGGTGGAAACAATTTCAAAGTTTCAGCAGGTGCGTCGACGCCTTACGCAGGATTTGGGACGCGAACCGCTTCCCGAGGAGATCGCCTCCGAGATGGGGATTGAGGTGGAAAAAGTGCATCATATTATGAAAATTTCTCAAGATACCGTTTCGCTCGAGACGCCGGTGGGAGATGATGATGAAGATTCGACACTTGGCGAATTTATAGAAGATGACAAGATTCTTTCCCCATCCGAAGAGACGTCCCGAAGAATTTTGAGGGACCATATTCGGGACATCATTAGGGATCTTCTTCCTCGAGAGCAGAAAATTTTAAAAATGCGCTTTGGTTTGGAAGATGGGATTACCCATACGCTTGAAGATGTGGGCAAAGAATTTGGCGTAACGAGAGAACGGATTCGCCAGATTGAAGCAAAAGCGCTCGAAAAAATCCGCCAGCACGAAAGCGCTAAAAAAATCCAGGGATACTGATCTTGAATTTTTGCACTCCTGCGCTAATATGAAGTAGTATTCCGGCGTAGCTCAGCGGTAGAGCAGAGGACTGTTAATCCTTTGGTCGCAGGTTCGAATCCTGCCGCCGGAGCAGTGCGATTACTAATACATATTTCTTGCCTCCCCGGAAGAGTGGCTCGCTCGAAATAAGATGATTGGAGGTTTACGCAGTAAAGGGAAGTCCGGGGGACTTCCCTGGTGTTTGCGAGGGGCAAAACGAATCCGCCGCCGGATCTCCAGTCAGCTTTTCAGCAATGATACAAAAGTGTACTATTTCGGAAACGCCGAGAGAATGCTCGATTTACCCCCACACCAAAGCTTTTGGTGTGGGGGTTTATTGGCTTTATATTGCAAGAGCATCCATAGCCTGATTATGTCGCTTTTTTGTGCCAAGTCGTAATACAGATATCCTTATTGCAACTTGCGGGCTTAACTAG
>CAZZGX010000006.1:0-4520 GCA_964653715.1 uncultured Candidatus Saccharibacteria bacterium | reverse complement strand
CGCATCCTCACCCCGCTCAAGGAAAAATTCCCCGCCCTCGCCATCACCCGCCTCGCCCGCGGCCTCTCCCTCGGCTCCGAACTAGAATACGCCGACGAGATCACCTTGAAGAGTGCGTTGACAAATAGGAGATAGTGTGCTAGACACCCTTGACCATTTTTTGCGGAATAATAATCCCGTCTTTTCAGATGGGATTACTTCGCAACTATTTTCTCCACTTCCACTTTGGTAAAATGTTGGCGGTGGCATTTTTTCTTTCGGTAGCGGGTTTTGGCGTTGTAGCGGAATACGATTACTTTTCGGGCGCGTGCCTGCGTGAGCACTTTTGCCTCGACTTTGGCGCCTTCCACAATCGGAGTACCAATTTCAACCTCGCGCCCCTTGCAGACGAGCAACACTTGATCAAAAGACACTACTTCGCCTTCCGGCGCGTCTAATTTCTCGATTTTGAGCTTTTTTCCCGGCTCAACAATATACTGCTTTCCCCCGGTTTTAATGACTGCAAACATAGTAAGGAGTGTACCAAAAAGCTGCAATTTGCGCAAGCGGATACAGAATCTTGAAAATGCGGCGTCTTCATGGTATACTTTTACTCGATAAACCTCTACTCCGGTTTTTAATATCTTTGCTATGATTCGGCTCATCAAGAAAAAACTATATTTTGTCATAGCTCGCTACTTTAGATTTTTTGCAAACATTCAATTAGCCGTTTGGAGGCCGAGAATAATTGCGATCACCGGCTCGAGCGGCAAGACGACATTACTGCATCTGATCGAGTCGCAACTCAAAGGGCTGGCCCGATATTCCCATCGCGCGAATAGCACCTACGGTATACCCTTCGACATATTGGGTCTGAAAAGGACAAAATTGATTCCGAGCGAATGGATACTGCTATTTCTCGCCGCGCCGTTTCGCGCGTTTAAAAAACCATACAAGGAAAAAATGTACGTTGTGGAAGCGGATTGCGACCGACCGGGTGAAGGAGAGTTCCTGGGGACTTTACTGAAACCGGAAGTAACGCTTTGGCTCAATACGGGAAAAACTCATGGCATGAATTTTGATACCTTCATCAAACGACGGAAATTTACTGCGATTGAAAATGCCATCGCGCATGAGTTCGGATATCTGCTTCAGCACACCACCAATGTCGCCATCATCAATGGAGATATAAAACTCATGATCGAACAGCAAAGCCGGTGCAAAGGACGGGTGAAAATTATCGGCAATGATCAGCTCGATAATTACCAAGTATCCGAAACCGGCACCGTATTTGAGATCAATAACATTCGGTATCGCTTTGATTATCTTCTTCCCAGAGAATTTTTTTATTCAATTGCGATGACCCGCCTTTTGGTCGAGTATCTGGGTATTGAATTCGACGCGTCATGTGCGGGATTCTCGTTACCCCCCGGCCGAAGTTCGATCCTGCGAGGGATAAAAAATACGACGCTCATTGACAGCTCTTATAATGCAACGCCCGAGGGAATGAGCGCGATCATAAAAACCTTTGGCCGGTATCCGGCACAAGCAAAATGGCTCGTTCTTGGCGACATGTTAGAACTGGGCAGCGCAGAACAGGAAGAACACGAGGGGCTTGCGGAGCTTATCTCATCCATCGAAACGTCCAGAATAATTCTCGTAGGCCCCAGAATTTCGAAATACACCTATCCCAAACTACTGCCGTTGGTTGCCGATTCCCATACCATCGTTGCATTTGAATTGCCAAAAGAGGCGCTCGACTATATCATCCAAAATCTCCGGGGAGGAGAGACCCTTTTGTTTAAAGGAGCGAGATTTTTGGAAGGAATCATCGAGCATCTCTTGTCCGATAAAAACGATGTCACCAGGCTCTGCCGACGCGAACAGGTTTGGCAGATAAGAAGAAAACAATGGGGACTATGAAAAAAATCTTTCTCTTGCACGGGTGGACCTACACGACCGAAAAATGGAACGAGCTTGCCAGACAATTGGGCCTGCGCGGTTTTGAATTGGTTCTTCTCCCCATCCCCGGATTGACCGAAACCACCGATAAAGTATGGCAGTTGGATGATTATGTGGATTGGCTCAAGACAAAATTGGATCGAGAACCGCAACCCATTGTGATCGGGCATTCAAATGGCGGACGCATTGCTTTGGCGTACGCCGCAAAATACCCCGCCACATTGAGCCATTTAATTTTAATCTGCAGCGCCGGTATATATCATAACGAATTACCGATACGAATAAAACGCCGGGTTTTCGGTATGGCCGCCAAACTCGGCAAAAAACTAACCTCCTCGGCCACACTCCGAAATCTGCTGTATCGGCTTGCGCGGGAACACGACTATAAAAATGCGACCCCGCAGATAAGGGCAACCATGCATAATCTTATCTCGGTGGACCTCACGAGCCGGTTGAAGTTCATTACCACGCCTACGCTGATTATTTGGGGAGAAAACGACACCATAACTCCATTAGGGGACGGTCAAATCATGCACAAAACAATAAAGAATTCCAAACTCTCTATCGTGAAAAACGCCGGACACTCGCCTCACTTCACGAATGCTCAAGAAGTTGCCGCACACATTGTAAAGGAAATCCAAGTATGAGCATTTTCAATTCTTTGGGGTCAAACTACAACCTAAAAATCGCGCTCCGAGTCCTGCTCCGTAGGCATGACGCGAAGGTGGCTTTTGAATTAAAATCTTACCTCGACGAGAAATACCAAGGGGAAACGATACTGCTCTATAAAGGCAGAGAAGCATTGGAGCTGGCGCTCAATATTCTGGGTCTTCCCGAGAGTACCCATGTCGCGATCAACGGATACACCTGCTACGCCGTATATAAAGCGGTCATCAACGCAAACTATCATATAGAGTACATTGACATAACCGAATCGGATTTTAATTTTTCTCCGGCTGGCCTGGAAGAAAAACTACAAAGCAATCCTCTCATCAAGGTGGTGGTTGTCCAGAATACGTTGGGCTATCCGTGCGACGTTGAGAAAATCGCGGTTATCTGTAAACAGAAAAACATTATCCTGATTGAAGATCTGGCCCATAGCGTCGGTACAACATACCGGAGCGGACGCGAAGCGGGCACGGTTGGAGATTTTGTCGTTTTATCCTTCAGCCAAGACAAGATCATCGACGGCATTTCGGGAGGGGCACTCATAATCAGAAACGAGCGATACCGAAATGTTCATGACAGAAAATTGAGCCGGGTAAACCGCGGGTGGCAATACAGAGATAAATTTTATCCTCTGCTCACCGTACTCATACGAAAAACACACGGCATAGGATTCGGTAAATTAGCGCACGCGTCACTCACAATGGCCGGTCTGCTTTCTGCCCCGATGAGGGAGGGAAGCTCCGACACCCTGCATGACCTCCCCCCATGGTATTGCGATCTCATCTATGAGCAATTCCGGTCGTTAGAAAAGGAGTTGCGCCATAGGCGGGATATAGCCGAAATATACCATAAAGCTTTGAACCCTCGATATGTGCAACCGAGTATCGCCGAAAAGATCGGCTGGTCTACCAATATACGATTTCCCCTCCTGATAAAAAACAGAGACGCGCTGATTGCGTATCTTAAAAAACACCGGATTTATGTTTCGGATATCTGGTATGACGCGCCAATCGCCCCCAAAAAATATATGCATCTGGTGGCGTACGACCATCAGTGCCCCGTGTCTGAAAAAATATCCGACGAGATGTTGAATCTACCGACCCATAAAAATATTTCAAAAAGGCAAGCGGAGATCATCGCTCGAAAAATAAATACATGGCTGCCGTCGCCGCAAAGACAATAAACGATAAAAATATGTGGGAAGATTTCCTCAACACCCATCCGGAATCAAATTTCCTGCAATCTTGGTATTGGGGAGAATTTCACCAATCGTTAGGCAATATCATTCATCGCACCGGTTTTTATCACGATGATCAATTGGCGGGTGTCATGCTGTCAATCGTAGAAGACGCAAAGAGGGGCAGGTACCTTACCGTACCCGGAGGACCGATCATTGATTGGTCTGATCGTCAACACGTTGATGGTTTTATCGAAGAGATACGGCGCTTGGCAAAAGCCGATTATTGTATTTTTGTCAGAGTACGGCCCCAACTGGAATCCAATGAGTTCTCGAAAAACCTCTTTCGGAAGAACAAATTTTTAAGCGCGCCGATGCACTTGCATGCGGAACTGACGTCTCAGTTGGACATTACACAACCTGACGAAGCATTGCTGTCCACTATGAGGAAAGCGACAAGGTACGAACTCAAAAAAGCAAAAACGTTGGGCATTAAAATCACTACGACAGAGGATCCGGCAGCCGTCAAGAATTTTTACGATCTTCAGATCATGACTTCAAAGAGGCAAAAGTTCGTACCGTTCTCGTACAAGTTTTTATACGAGCAGTTCAGGGTATTTGCCGAGGCAAAAAAAGCGTTGTTGTTCAGCGCGGAGTTGGAAGATAAAATTCTTGCGCAAGCACTCATTATTTTCTACGGACGGGAAGCGGCCTACCATTACGGCGCCAGTAC
>CAZZGX010000005.1:0-11306 GCA_964653715.1 uncultured Candidatus Saccharibacteria bacterium | reverse complement strand
TCATGGTAGTATGAGGATCCATGGATGATACCAACAAAACCGGGCCGCGAGATGTTTTTACGCATCTTTTGGCAATCATTTTTCTCTACACGTCCGTTATCACCGTAGCCCAGCTCCTTTTTGGTTTTATCAATATCTACTTTCCCGATCCGCTCTCGGGAGACATTGGCCGATACGCGCGAGAAGGCCTTCGCTGGCCGCTTGCCATGTTTGTCGTCATTTTGCCACTTTATGTATGGCTTTCTTCATATCTTCAAAAAGATATAGAAACACACCCGCCAAAGCGCGAGCTCAAAACGCGAAAATGGCTTTTGTACTTCACTCTTTTTTTGACGGTAATCGCCATCGTCATCGATGTCGTGTCTCTTCTCTATAGTTTTTTGCAAGGGGAGCTCACGGTTCGATTTTTGCTCAAAGTAGTCTCAATACTCGCGATCGCGGCTTCGGTGTTTGCGTACTACGCGTGGAATTTGCGCAGTACTATTTCGGCAATGCGCCATCCAACAATGAAACTGTTTGTTTGGGGGGTGCTCACAATTTCCACCATAATCATTATCACGGGATTTATCATCGCGGGCTCGCCGCAATCACAGCGGTTGGTGCGATTTGATGATCAGCGCGTAAATGATTTACAAACACTGCAATCAGAGATCGTGCAGTATTGGCAGGCAAAAGAAGCACTTCCCGGCTCGCTTGAAAATTTGAAAGACGAACTTCGCGGATTTACTCCGCCAAATGATCCCGAAACAGGAGCATCTTATGAATATCGCGTAACCGGAGGCATATCCTTCGAGCTTTGTGCAACTTTTAAAACGTCAAGCAAGGACGAATCTACTTCGGCGGCTACTAAGCCAATCCCAGCGCCGTATTATGGGTTTTCTGATAACTGGCAACACGATGCCCAAAGAACGTGTTTTTCACGAACGATCGATCCCGACCGATTCCCACCCTTTAAAAAACTATTGTAAATAAAGAACAGCTAGCTGTTCTTTGTTATTTATTTATGGACCTGGGGACCTGCCTGCCGGCAGGCAGGGAATCTCGCTCGCTTTTTCAGCTCGCCCGCGGAGCTCTCAAGTGAGCTCCGGAGTTCGATTTTTTAATTTATGGACCTGGGGAGAATCGAACTCCCACACCCCGGATGCAAACCGGGTGCACTGCCATTATGCTACAGGCCCGCAGAGAAAATCCTATCATAAAAAATCGTTTTCGTGTAGACTGGAGACCATGAAGTCAGTTGTTTTTTTTGATGTTGACGGCACGCTGATAAAAGGCAATATCAATTCGATGATCATCTGGGAGTTGTACAAAATGCGCCTTGCTTCGGGTGTTTTGCTTTTGCGCGCGGGTTTTTGGTACGTGCTTTGGAAAGTCGGCGCCTATAGCGACCTTCATGTCATTGCAAAAAAAGGCGCTCGAGAGCTCGCGGGCATCTCGCGCGAAAAAATGAACACGGCGCTCGATGCGATTTTTAAAAAACGCATTCATAAAAAAATCTATCGCGAAGGAGTCGAGTGCATCAAAGAACACCAAAAAAACGGGCACGATGTGATTCTTCTCTCGAGTTCTTTTGAGCCATTCGTCGAGCGCGTGGGAATATTTCTCGGACTTTCGGAGGTTATCGCTACGCGCCTTCGGACTCGCGAAGGCGTCTACACGGGAGATATCGATGGCGATGTTGTCGGCGGGAACAAACACAAAATTGTAGAGGCATGGCGCGCCCGGCGCAACCCCACGGCCATTTATGCCTATACCGATCAATATCAAGATGTCCCGCTTCTTGAAATCGTGAGTAACCCGATCGCAGTTAATCCGGATTTCCGTTTGCGGACATTTGCAAAGCGGCGTCGCTGGCCTATTCTTCGGTTTTCCGAAGTTTTGAACAGATAGCGCATGAAAGTACGCATTCGCAGAATCGACAAATCGTTGCCGCTCCCTGAATACCATAGCGCGGGAGCGGCCGGTTTTGATTTTTACTGCAGGGAAACTGTCACGGTTGAATCGTTTGCGCTGGCACTGATTCCGTTGAATGTTGCGCTTGAGCCGCCCGAAGGGCATATGCTCCTTTTGGCATCACGTTCTTCCACTCCGAAGCGGGGGATTATGATCGCAAACGGCATTGGCATTGGCGACCGTGATTTTTCTGGATCGGGGGATGAATATAAGGCGCTTGTCTATAACTATACAAAGGCGCCGGTCACGGTCGAGCGAGGTGAACGCATTGTGCAGGGAATTTTTCTCCGTTCCGATCGCATCGAATGGGAGGAGGTTGAAAGCCTCGAAGCGCCCGATCGTGGTGGCTTCGGAACGACCGGAAAATAAAAAGTAGCATTTTTAGTGCTGGCGTGCTATCTTGGTGATAGAGTTTTTTTTTGGAGGGATCTCATGAGAGAGCTTGTGCGTCGCAATCTTTTGATTACGATTGAAAATTCGATTGAGTCAAAGATTTTTTCAGTCTCATTGTGGGAAGATGGCCCTCGGGTTAGAGATATTATAGACAAAGGAAGATTTGGTTGCGCTCTTTATACCTCGAGTATACTCTTGCTTTTTAGGCATAATGGCAAGCGCCTCTGTCAAGATCGTCGCGCTACAGTTACAAGTTTTCTTTCGGATATTCTTAGTCAAGATTCTGGCTGGTATGGAGTGGACACCTCCCATATGACTCCGGGGTGTATCCTTGTGTGGGAAGAACGGCGGGGAAACGAGCATGTCGGCTTTTATGTCGGAGATGGGAAAGCCGTCAGTACGTGTCGGATAAAAGGTGTTCCCATCAAACACAACTGGCTTTCTGAAACTGATAACCGCGCTCAGAGAGCCGTCAAACAAATTTTTAAACATACGGTACTAGCAATATAGAGCGCCCCCGCGGCGCTTTTTTATTTGTGCATAACATTACTTGACTTCCGGTTCTTGGCGGAGGATACTTTTTATACTATGAGTAAAATTTTCATTTCCATATTCATTGTCATTCTCATCATTGTAAGTGCGTTTGTGTATTTTAAAAATTCTGCCAATGCCCCGGAAAATACGGGCATCATAAACAATCCTCCACCCCCGTCTTCTCAAGAGACGGCACCCCCAGAGCCGCCAGTATCTTCGACCAAGACGGTTGATATCGTAGGTAAGAGTTTTTCTTTTTCACCTTCAGCAATTTCGGTGAAAAAGGGTGACCCTGTACACATCAACTTTTCAGATAGCGATGGATTTCATGATCTTGTGATCGATGAATACAACGTCCGCACCGAGCGGATAAATACGGGAGGTCAAAGCTCGGTGGATTTCATTGCTGATAAGGCGGGGACGTTTGAATATTACTGTAGCGTAGCGAATCACCGCGAACGCGGGATGAAGGGCACGTTTATAGTCGAGTAGAAAAAAATCCTCGTTTCCCGTATGATGTCTCTATGCTCGATATTCGGTTCATACGGGAAAATCCTTCGCTGGTTCGGGACGCCGCGCGCAAAAAAAAGATCGAATTTAATGTAGATCTCTTACTTGAACTTGACGCAAAACGCCGTTTACTCCGAACGGAAGTGGAGGCCATGCGTGCCGAGCTCAACACGACATCAGACGCAATTGGCAAGATCGTAGATGAGGAGGTAAAAAGGGAGGCTATTGAGAAAATGCGCGAGTTTAAAAGCGTGCTCGAGGTGAAAGAAAAGGATCTTAGCACTCTTGAAGAAGAATTTGAGGGAAAAATGTATGACGTGCCGAATATCCCCGATCCTTCAGTCCCGGAAGGTTCTTCGGATGCTGATAACAAAGAAATACGGCGCTGGGGTGAGCCGCCCACGTTTTCTTTTGAACCAAAAGGTCACACGGCGCTTTTGAAAGAACTCGAACTTGCTGATTTTGAGCGCGGAGTCAAGGTGTCAGGCATGCGCGGTTATTTTCTGAAAAATGACGCGGTACTTTTGATCCAATCGCTTATGCGCTTTACGCTCGATCATATGGCGACAAAAGGATTTGTGCCTATTATGGCGCCGGCGCTGGTGCACGGAAGAAATCTTTTTGGGTCAGGACATTTTCCGCAAGCGCGTGAAGACGTGTACCAAGTAGATACCGATGAATATTTGGCAGGCACCGCGGAGATTCCGCTTATGGGAATGCACGCGGATGAAATTTTTGAAGAGACCGATTTCCCAAAAAAATATGTCGCACTTTCCCCCTGCTATCGCAAGGAAGCGGGAGCTTACGGCAAATATGCCAAAGGTCTCTACCGGCTTCATGAATTTTTGAAAGTTGAGCAACTTGTTCTTATTGAAAACAATCATCAAAAATCTGTTGAGTGGCACGAAGCGTTAACGAAAAATGCAGAAGAAATTTTACAGGCGCTCGGGCTCCATTACCGTGTCGTTCTGGTCTCAGCCGGAGACCTTGGCCGCGCGCATGTAAAAACCTACGACATTGAAACGTGGATTCCATCAGAAAAAAGTTACCGTGAGTCGCACTCTTCAAGCTACTATCACGATTTTCAAACACGGCGACTTAATATTCGCTATCGCAACGGGGACGGCGATCTTCGTTTTGCACACTCCCTCAACAATACCGCGATCGCAACGCCGCGTATTCTCATTAGTCTCCTTGAACAATATCAACAGCAAGACGGTTCGGTAAAAATTCCAGAAGCATTGCAGCCGCTCATGGGCAAAAACGAAATTCGTCGCGGATGACAAGCCAGCTGCGAGAACGGTTAGAAGCAAAAAAGCGAGCACATTCTCGCAAGCGGTTTTTTAGAAAAACATTTTTTTATTCGCTCGCGGTACTTGTTGTTCTTGTGGGGAGTCTTTTTTATCTTTTTTCGGAGAGATTTAAAATTCAAGATATAGAAATTTCGGGTACCCAGCGCATCTCGGAGGAAACTGTTCGACAAAATGTTTGGATGCTTCTCCGAGAGAAGTATCTTGCGGTTCTTCCGAAAAACTTTATCTGGACGGTAGACGCGGATGGGATTGCTCGGGGTCTCAAGGATTCGATTTCAGGGTTCAAGGCCATTGAGGTACGGCGAAAATTTTTCCATACAATTGTCGTTACTATTCATGAGTATGAACCGTGGGGAGTCCTTTGCCATAAAGAACCCGAAGAATGTTTTTGGGTTGACCGTGAAGGAGTGCTTTTTGAGTCAGCACCCACTTTCAGCGGGCTTATTGTCCCAAAGATTTTTGATAAAAGATTTCTTGATTATACAGTTGGTAGCCGGTATTTGTCACAAGCGATTATGGGGCTTATCACGTATTTCAATGAGCGGGCGCTCTCAGACGATAATCTTCAGAGTCTCCAGTTCATGATTGATGAAAAGGACGAAACGTTACGAATCAAAACGCGGGACGGATGGAACATTCTGCTTCTCGGTTCCAACAATCCCGAAGCTACGTATAAAAATCTGATACTCACACTCTCCCGCGAAATTAAAGATCGCGTTGGAGATCTCGATTATATCGATCTCCGCTTCGGAAACAAAATTTTCTATAAATTCAAAAATTAGTTACTGGATGCGGTAGAGAAAAATTGACGATCCTGCTCGGTCGAACGGTTTTAGGTCACGAAGCCACGAGTACGTGTCTTTAGGGTTTGGTGCGGGGAAACCTTTTACCGGTGTCGCTTGGTTACCCATTAAAGAATTTGCCGATATCGCAAAAATGGATCCGGAAGGCGGCGGACCATAGCTTGAATACCAAGGGATAAAACGGTTGCCAAGCCAATAGCGCTGAGCGCCGTTGTCATGTGTCGAGCCGCCAAAATAGTCAAGATAAATTTTTTGGTTTTGGCTATCGAAAGGTTTATACGCGAGTCGTTTGAGATCCTGCCCCCAGTCATAATTTGAATCAGTTGCGTAATAGTATCCATTTGCAGTCCCGCCCGCAAGTTCATTGTAGTATGAAAGATAATAGGGAAAGTTAGCGAGTGTCTCCGCGGCGATCCAGATGAGCGATAACCCAACAAGAAATATTTTCGGCAGGGGAGTAATAAGTTTTTTTACAAGTGTCACGAAGAAATCCCCAACGTTTTTTGTGTCACGTAATCTCGGTCCCGTTATCCACATGACAAGTTCACGCGCTACAAGAATGTAGATGAATGGAAACGTAGGAAGCACGTGACGAACTCCTATATTGAGAGGATTTGCGATGGATGAAGTCCAGTAAAAAAGGATAAAAAAAATACTTGCGAATAGCGCAAAATTATTTCGAAGCCACGTTCGCACCGCCGAAAACGATTTTTCTCGAGCTCGAAAAACTTTCCAAAGCGCAAGACCGAACGCGAGAAGAGTTAAGATATGAAACGCGAGAGGTTCTTTCAGAAGATATACAGTTGGAAAATACTGATGCCAGCCGGCCGATGAAACTTGTCCGAAGAAGTAAGCGCTGTTGCCTCCGGCAGTTCTTTGAGTAACCATCATGAGACCCAAAAGATACTGTCCGAATGGCCGTGTTACGGAGTGCCCGATAAGCCAAAAATCAAGCGAGACCAACGGGCGGACCCGAAACCCGCTGAGAGTGGCTTTCGCGTCCGCAAGCTCACGTGCTTGGGGATAGTTCCAAATATGCCATACGTATACTCCATAGATGATGCTGGCGCCCATGAGAAAAATAACCCCGATTTTAAGGTAGAGTGAGACTGCCTTTCGAAGAAGTGTTTTGTCGGGGTTTTCTTGTTTCCATTTTGTGGCATTGGCGAATATCCAGAAAGTGCCAAGAATCAAGAAAATTGGAGTAAGCAAAAAAAGCGAGAATTTCAATACTTGAGCGACGCCGAATGCAATTCCTGCCGCAAAAAGCCGCTTGCGGCTTGGGCGCTCAAGGAATCGGACAAATGTAGCAATACTGGCAAGAAAGCCAAATGTGGCCGCAATGTCTGTCGTTACGTATCGTGAATGGGCGATAATGGTTGGAGAAAAAGTATAGAAAAAGAGCGCTAAAAGCGCTATCTGATTGCCGTAGAGTGAGCGTACCCAAAGAAAAAAAATGATGCCTGTGACGATCGACAAGAGCATAATTGGGAAGCGGCTATAGTGAAGAATTTTATTTGGATCATTCCCAAATTCGAAAAGAAACCCGCCTCCCTGATCCCATTGACCATTTACTTGATTTTGCCAGGCTTCGGTATTTGTGGGGAAATTCAGATTGAGAAGAAGGAGGGGGAGTGCCGCCAAATCTTTTACGAGCGGGGGATGTTCTGGATTGAGTCGCATGTCTTTCTGGGTAAGATACGAGTAGCCCGCGCCGATGTGCGCCGTTTCATCATAAATCGCGCTTTCTTGCCATGATGAAAAAAGTACTAGGCAAAACATGATAAAGAGCATCCCGGTCGCGGCAGTTTTTGAGAACATCATCATAGATTTGAATTTTGCGGTACGACCACAAGAATATTATTGCGTGTTTCAAGCCGAATGGCGCCGAGCCCGACTTTGAGAAGCTCGATCGTATGTTCTTTGTTCCCGATCGGGACGATAATACAGTTTGTTTGGCAATTTTCTTTCGAAATCGCATCCGGTGTTACATAAAAAATGTTCCGCGCTCCTTCAGGTTCTGGGAGATATGTTTTTGTGACAAAAAGAATCGGCTCGAGCGCCATAGGCGCACCCGTTCTATCAATTTTTTTGACCTCGTCAGTAACAACGTATTTTCTGATATTTTCAGGGAGCGAGTTGAGATAGAGGCCGGTATCGTAAAGTTCGGTTTCAAAGGCTGCTTTGACCTCTGGACGATTTGCCCATTTGATAAAATAAGTATTATAGGAGTGCCAAATGACAAGGAGTGCGAGAATAAAAAATCCAATCGTAGTAACGCGGCGGGGGAAAAGCTCACTTACATATTCTGCGCCAATACCAACCATTGCAAAAACAACCGGGATGAGAATAATCGATCGAAGTGCGTGCGGGATTCCTTCAGATGAAATGATGACGGGGAGCATCATGAGTAGAAACCATGCCATGAGTAAAAAATATTTTTTTCGGATCGTTTGAACGATGCCCACGAGAAACAAAAGGGCTACGGGCCACCAAAGCGCAGGAGCTCCCGCGAAGTTGTGTCGCCAATTAAAGTCTCCCGCAAAGAAAAACATTCCGATCGTTTTCCCGGTATTGAGGAAAAAATCTCGGATCAGATGACCCCCACTAAAAATTGAGATTTGTGACGTTCTACCGAAAAAATCTCCCGGGTGTTCTATATAATAAAGACCAAGCGGGATGCCCGCAATAATGGCAAATAAAATAAATAGTGCCGGTATGCAGAGTGCGCAGTGCTTGGGATTTTCATGTGCTTTCTTTATAAAAAGCGCCAGCGGAAAAATGAGAAGCGCCGGTGCTATGCGGTAGGCAATATAGGAATGAAATCCCAAGCCAAACATAAGTCCGCCAAAAGCAGCAATGAGAAGAGTTTTTTGGTGCGTACGTTCTTTTTCATGTCGCCACGAAGAATAGAGAAACGCAAGCCCCGCGGTCAAAAAAAATGGCGCCATATTTGCCCGAAATCCAAGACGGGAGAGGTCAATATGCCAAAAACTTGTTGCCATAAAAAAAGCGGCGTATCGCGCTATACGCTCCTCGCCGCAATAGGCACGAACGAAAAAATACAGCGCCGTGACGCTCGCAATTCCAAAGAGTGCCGCCATGAATCGCAACGCAAACGCGGTATTGCCGAATATTTTTATCGAGAGCCCCTGCAGATTAATGAAAAGGCCTTCCCGGCCGTTGTTTTCTGGGTAAAAAATCTTATAGTTGCCTGTCGCAATTGCTTCGGAAACATTATTCCCGTTCATGGCCTCGTCCGGGAAGAGCCCCGGGGGGGTCGATGACAAATGCCAGAGCCGAAAAAATGCCGCAAGCGCAATTATGAGAACGAGGAGCCACTTGTTCATTGTTTTTGATTATAACTCCCTTTGGGGCTCTATGCTATACTGGGACCTATGGAAGAAAAGGGGCAATTTGAGTCACCCGAAGCCGAAATTCAGTATCTCGAGCGAAAAATTTTGGAGAAAAAAACTGAACTGAAAGAGCGGGACATCAAATCAATCGCCCGTGATACAATCACGAGTCATATTCAGCAGACGATGCCCCCGCCGCTCCCTCCCTCGTCAGCTACCGGCGCGGTACCTCCGAATCTTACGAACACCGTTGATCTTCTTGTAAAAATTGTTTTTGAACATGGACTTCAAAAAGGAGTTTCCGAAGCACGGCGCACTCATAATCCTTATATTATCGATGCGTTTCATGACACGCTTGCCGACCATTTTGTAAACGAGCTGCGAGCGAAAGGATTACTCGCTGAGCATGGCTGAAGTTTTTGCATTACTGCCGGTTTTCTTGGGAGCGGTAACGTTTGTCCTTGCTGGTCTTTTTTATTTTTTTATTTGGCGGGCACGGCAGAAGTACGAACTTTCAGGAGCTCTCGATCGGATTTTGTTTCGAGTGCTTGTGGCTCAAGATGAACTCCCGCGTGCCGGTGAGGCAAAACAAAAAGAGCCGAAAGACGTCATGATCGGTATGGAACAGTTTTACGCCGCACTCGCGGTGCTGCGAATTTCAACTTTGGACAGGTTGCGTTATGGCCAGCCGACACTCACGCTTGAGCTTGCCGTGCCTCATGTGGGCGAGGAGGCTATCTTTTATGTCTCTACCCCGAGAATCTATGAAGCGTTTGTTAAAGGCGAACTGCATTCATTTTTTCCTTCGGCAAAAGTTGAAGAATCTCAAGATTACAATATTTTTCATCCATCTGGAATGAGCGCTGGATCGGCGGCAACACTGAACAAAAATGCAATTTTGTCTTTACGGACCTATCGCGAGCTTGGCGAAGATCCGCTGGGGATGCTCGTGGGCGCTTTCGGTAAAATAAAAAAGATAGGCGATGGCGCTGCCCTTCAGTTTGTCATTCGTCCTGCCGTGATAACGCGCTACGCGTCTGGCAAGGAGGCCGCACAAAAAATCCGATCGGGCGAGTCACTTAAAGAGGTGCTGGGTGGAGCACGGCATGAGCTTAAAAAATTTATGAAAGGTATACCTGCAAAAAAGAAGGATGAGAAAAAAATACCCGGCGATGAAGAGCTTGCCAAGCAGATTGAAGCAAAAGCGTCCGTTGGGGCTTTTGATGTCGATTTGCGAATTATTGCTTCTTCTGCCACAGAGTCCGAAACCGCATCTATTCTTCAAAGCTTGGAAGCCGCTTTTGCTCAATTTTCAAACACACAGGGCAACGAAATCAAATTTGAGCGCCTTCGAGGGAAAGCGCTTGAGGAGATGCTGTATGATTTTTCATTCAGGTTGCCTTCCAAGGGCCCCTTGTATCTCTCGGCGACTGAACTTGCCACGCTCTACCATTTGCCATACGCAGGATTTGCTCAGCCAAAGGTCATGTATCTCCGCGCGCGCGAAGCGCCGCCCCCGACGCACGCTTCCGAATCGGGTCTTCGTCTCGGCTCTAATGTTTTTCGTGGCATGCGGCGCGAAATATATATAGCGCCTGACGACCGTCGGCGGCATATGTATGTCATAGGGCAAACAGGGACGGGCAAATCTACTTTTTTGAAGGAGATGGCGGCTCAAGATATTGCTGAAGGCCATGGCGTATGCTTCATCGACCCGCATGGGCAAGATGTCGAGTCGCTTCTCGAAATTGTTCCCGAAAACCGTTTTCAAGATGTCATCTATTTCAATCCGGCTGATACGGAGCGTCCAATGGGATTAAATTTTCTTGAATATGATTCTCGTTTTCCCGAACAGAAAACATTTGTGGTCAACGAACTCTTTTCAATTTTTCAAAAGCTCTACGGTGCCGTTCCGGAATCCATGGGACCAATGTTCGAGCAGTATTTCCGAAACGCGACGATGTTGGTACTCGAAGATCCCGCCTCGGGCAATACGCTTCTTGAGGTCTCACGCGTCATGGTCGATAAGGAGTTTCGTGATCTCAAACTCTCGCGATGTTCAAATATTGTCGTTGAAACCTTTTGGCGCAAAATCGCCGAAAAAGCGGGGGGCGAGGCAAGTCTGCAAAACGTGGTTCCCTATATTACCTCAAAGTTTGACACATTTCTCGCAAATGAAATCATGCGCCCCATTATCGCACAGGACAAAAGTTCTTTTGATTTCAGAAAAGCAATGGATGAGCAAAAAATTCTGCTCATCAACCTTTCCAAGGGTCGCTTGGGCGAGCTTAACTCCTATCTGTTGGGGCTTGTGATTGTGGGGAAAATCCTCATGGCGTCCCTCTCACGAACCGATATTCCTGAAGAAAAAAGGAAAGATTTTTATTTCTATATTGATGAATTCCAAAATGTGACGACCAAATCTATTGCTACTATTTTATCAG
>CAZZGX010000004.1:0-11906 GCA_964653715.1 uncultured Candidatus Saccharibacteria bacterium | reverse complement strand
CCGGAAAAGGAGTACTGACCCGAGCGCTTCGAGAACGCGCGAAAAAGGTTATCGCGGTCGAGAAAGATTCTCGCCTGGTTGAGCATCTTCGAGGGTTATTTGCCGATCAAAAAAACGTCTCAATTATTTCGGGAGACATTTTAAAATACACGGCTCAAGCGCTTGGTTTGGGAGATCAAAAATATAAGATTGTAGCTAATATTCCTTACTATATAACGTCTCTCCTCCTCCGCCGCTTTCTCGAAAATCGCCCTCGACCCATCTCGATAACCGTTCTCGTCCAGAGTGAGGTCGCAAAAAGGATCGTAGCATCCCCGCCATACATGAATCTCTTGGCGCTCTCGGTCCAGTGCTACGGTAAAGCGCGCATTATCCGCAAAGTTCCGAGATCTTTTTTCAATCCAAGGCCAAATGTCGATTCGGCGCTCATCGTCATCGAAAATATCAGCGACATATTTTTCACGAAAAACAACATTCGCGCGGCGGATTTCTTCGCGATCGCGAAAAAAGCGTTTTCTCAAAAAAGAAAAATGCTCCGAGGCTCGCTCGGCATCAATTCCACAAAACGGCCGCAGGAGCTGGAGCGCGAAGAGTGGATGGCGATCGTGAAAGGAAAAAATTAATTGCCGCCACCGCCTTGTTGAGTTTTTTGCGGATTGTCACAGCCGCATTTATTTGTCAGGGTACCGAAGTTCTGTGTTGTAATGCCGTCATTTCCATCCCAAATCGCGTTGTACTGGCCATCGCACGATGAGTTGAGACATCCGAGATGAACATCGCATTCCGCGGTATTTCCTTGCTGGCCGGCATACGGCCCGCAGTCCGGTTTATAGTTGCATGTATAGCCCTCAATCTTGCATCCGCAGTTGCAACAAAATGAGTAGAGATCAGAACCCTTGTTTGTCGCTTGCGGCTGAAGACCCTTGAAACACGTCGGGGATGTTTCCCAGATTCCCGGGATGTTTTGCCCGGCTCCTTCTGCCTCGGCTACTGACGGCAACAAGGGGATGAACGTAGCAAGATAGTTTAGGGACGAGCTGTTTGCCGCGCCACGCGACGCTTTTGCGAAATTAAAAGAGTCGAGGAGCGAAGATGTTTGATTTTGAAGTTCTGCCTTTTTTTGCGCAACGACCCGCGGATAGTAAATATGAAGAGCGTCGCGCGCCATTTTTGCTTGATCTTGCAAGTAAAAATTTCTTGATGCCATCACTTCGACTATGTCGTTTAAAAAGGCAAACAAATTCTCTTCCGTATCGAGTACTCTTTTGCTCTCGAGTTTCATCCAGCCAAAACCAATAAAACTATCCTGAATCCGCAAAAGCGATTGGATGTAATGATCGGGGAAAAGTATGTTGAAAATTTCGGCTTGGCTCAACTGGCGTTTGGTGCCCACCGACGGTGATCCGATGTTTTTCGTTGGGTTCGTAAATATGTCGGTAATTGGCGCGAAGGGCTGGACGATACTATCGAGTATCCGTTCGCCTTCGACGGCATTGCCGTTTTTGCCAAAAATGTCTACTTTGTCGCTCACCTGGGGTTTTTGGGGCCGCGTTTGAGGCTCCGGAGCCGTGACTACGGGGCTTTTTGGCCCGAGAAATGCAAAAAAAGCGAGAGCAATGAGGAAAAGCGCTCCGAGGGACCAAGTTATACTGCCTAGATTAGGTCTCATTAAAGTTATTATACATATAATAAGGCTTTATCCACAAAGTGTTAACATTTTGTGAATGGTATAATAACTATGGCGGATTCTGCCCGCCGAGCTTTGAATTACCTACCTTCAAAAAAACTTTTAAGCATCACGGCGGCACTTTCCCTCGTTGGAGGAGGTTTGTGGTTGCTCCAAAAACCACCCCAAAAAGAGGCGACGGGGACTCTCTCCATAGAAACGGTACCGCAAAATACTGACGCATCTGATTTAAAAAACACTTCTCAAGTTTCAAACATCGGCGGGGGAGCCGAGCCCCTTCCTTTGCAAAAAACCATTGGAAGCCCGGCGCTTACTGGGCGGCTTTTGCAAGATATTGCCTCGCTATATCAGGCGGGGGGAACGATGGACGACCAAACCAAACAGGCGCTTGTTCAAGAAGTAGCAGAAAACACAAAAAACTTTTTCAGCAAAAATTTAAACATATACACCGATACTAATCTCGTGGTCGACAACGCGGTCTCACCGCACAAATACCTCAATCAACTCTCCGGGATAGTCAAAAAATATTTTTCTGATGATCCAAAAAGTCCTGGTTACGAAAATGAGGTGCTGGTTATTTATAAAATCGCGGGCGCCGATAAAAATGATTTGAACGCGCTTAAAGACGAGCTTCAAAAATATATTTATCGCTATCGCTCTGCCGCCGAGGAACTTGCCAAGATCAACCCGCCGCAGGAAGCCGCGAAGGTGCATCTCGATTTTATAAATTCTTTTTGGAACACCGCCGTAGCACTCACGGCAATTTCAAACTATCGCGACGACCCCATCGCGGGAGCGCTCGGCATGAGCCAATACGAAGCCGAAGCCGCCGCAACCGCGACCTTGCTCAAGAACGCAAAGGCGATCGCCACAGCGTACAACATTGTATTTACCAAGGACGACCCGGGATATTTTCTCCAACTCTATTTTGAAAAAATAAAATCGTGAATGTTCGCATAAAAATATTTTTCTCCCTATCGCTCGCGTTCTCCTCCTTTATTATTTTTGCTGGAGACGTAAAAGCTGTTGTACCCACATGGGACGTCGGCCTCAACGGACCGGTGCCCGCGATTAACGCCCTTGGGGATTCGGGCTACCATCATGACAAAGAGTTCCAAATTGGTAGTCTGGGTGATTTGACGAGTGTCGATGGCATAGTGAGTCTCGCGACTAAAATTGGCAAGAAAGCATTAAATGCCTTTTCTCCTTCTTGGGATGGCATCGCGAGATTTATAGCGCATGTGGCTTTGCAGGAAATTCGAAATTCTATGATTGCCTGGATTCAAAACGACTTTGAAGGAAGCCCGAGCTTCATCGATAACCCCGAGGATTTCCTTGGAGGGGTGGGTAATATTGCCGCAAGCAACTTCATCAACCAATTGAGCGCCGACATTACGGGCAATCCGGATTTCCTTTGTAGGGACTTTCGTGGTCTTTTCCCAAAACTCCTTGTGCCGCGGGGTGTTGGGGCGGGTTACCAGTTTCGATTTCGTTGCAGTATAAGCGACATTCAGCAAAATATTGAGCGCTTTTCGGACGATTTCAGCGCGGGCGGATTCGACCGCTTTCTCGAAGCCCGCCAGTCAAATAATAATTTTTACGGAGTGTACTGGGGACTTCTCGACGAAATTGACCAGAGATACGACACCGCGTATCAAAGCCGACTACAAGAAGCTACCTGGAGCGACGGATTCCTGTCAAAACAAGAATGTGTTGAGGTGGGAGCGGAGCCATACGGCGGCGGTCCGCCGCCGTGCGTGAAGTACGCGACGATAACACCCGGCAAAACCATAGGCGACCGCGTAAGCAGTGTCCTTAGTGCGGACGTGCAAGAAGTCGTCCAAGCAGATGAGATGAGTGAGGTTATACAGACCATCGTCGATGCCGCGCTTAACCAGGCCTTCAAAATAGGACTGTCAAAGGTTGGCGGCAATTGATATATTTTATGCTCGCGAAAATAAAAAACAAAAAATTTCTGATAGTGGCGTTGGTTGTATTTGTGGCACTTTCGTTTTATTGGCATCAGGCGTCCGCGCTAAGAGCAAATGATGGTGCGGTGTATGGTGACCTCCAAGCCGCCGCGGCACAGAATAAAGACTTGGGAAGCGGTGGTAGCCCTTGCAAACTCCTAAAATTCCAGGCCGGTGCTTGCATGGTTAGAATTATTGGCTGGATAGGTTACGCGGTTCTTTGGGGTGTTTCGTGGCTTTTGTGGCTTGTGGGAAAAATTTTCAATATCGTATTGAGCGTCCAGAATAATGCTTTTCAAAATCAGGCCATTGTCAACATCGGATGGGAGATTACGCGAAACGTCGCCAATTTTTTCTATATTTTTCTCCTGCTCATCATTTCGCTCGGCATTATTCTCGGACTCGAAAGCTACGGATCAAAACAGCTTCTCGTGCGGATCGTGATTTCAGCTTTGCTTGTAAACTTTAGTTTGCCCTTGGCGGGAATTGTCATTGATATTTCAAACGTTCTCGGCAACACGTTCTATATCCACATGGGCGGGGCGGGGACCGATAAGGACTGCCCGCTCAATGTCGGCGAATGTAGAGATATTTCAACGGCGCTGGTCGCCGGGTTTCAACCTCAAAAACTTCTTGAAGGGACAACTGACCCAAATGGTCTTGGTCAGATTATTGATCAGCAGCTGGACGTAGTTATTGGCGAGTTTATGGGCATTGTGCTTATCCTTATTTTATCCTTTGTGTTATTTCTCGCCACCGGTATGCTCCTTGTCCGCATTGTAACTCTTTGGATACTTTTGATTCTGTCACCGCTTGCATTTTTGTTCTGGGTTTTGCCGGATACGAAAAGTTATTTTTCAATGTGGGGCAAGCGGCTCATCTCCGAGTCGTTTTTCTACCCCGCCTTTATGTTTATGCTATATCTCGTCCTTACGATGATACAAAAGGGAGTTATGGGAGGTCTTTTCCGCGGCGTTACCGATAATACTGGCGGTGGCACAACGGCGTGGGTCACGGGCAAGGCAACGTTTATACTTGGGTACTTGGCGCTCGCCGTCATGACCTACGCGGCGCTCATCGTGGCACGCAGCATGGCGTCGCATAGCGCAAGCGTCGGTGAGAAATTTGGGAAGGCGGGCGCCAAATGGGCGCGAGGATACGCTGGACGCGTCAGCAATAAGTACGTGGCGTCCCCCATCGCCCAAAAAGCGCTCGAGAGTAAGGCTTGGCAACAGGTTTCTAAAATCCCCATTCTCGGACACCAAATGCTCCGGCCGCTCGCCGCATCGGTACAAAAAGACGCGAGAGATAGGCAGGAAATTGCAAGTCGCCAAGCCGCGCGAATGAAAAATATGGCTCCGAGAGAGGCGGCCACGATGCTTCGTTCTATGAGTGCGGGGGCCCAAGCTCAAGCCTGGAAAGGCCTTGGAGAAAAACAGCAAAACAAAGTTCTTGAACATTTTGCTTCTACAGAAGAACGCGTCCGACTTGCAAGATCAATGCAATCAACTGATCGCACAGGAAAAGAGAAATACGAACGAAGTGTTGCTGTCGCCTCTGGTAATATCGCGGACGCGATGACAATTCTTAAACATGATCCTCACGATCAAACGGAAATAGATAATTTTCTGGGAGACCTAAACGATTCGCAGCTTAAGGGTTTTATGACGGCAAAAGCCATCGAGTCGAACGTAAATATCCAAGAACATATCATTAATAAGTTTGGTATAAATGAGGTTGGAAAAGTTGCCGACTCCGCCGAAACAGCGAGGGCAATTGGAAACGTACTTTCCGAGGCAAGAAGTAGCGGCAAACTCGAGAGACAAAATAAGGCATTGTTTGACAAGATAACGAAAGCGCCGGGAGGAATCATGCTTTCCTCTAGACTACAAAAAGGAGAACGTCTAACTAGATTTAGTTATGGAGAAAAGCTGGAGAAGGCTCGACCGGACAAGCCTCCGCAAAATGACGGTGGCGGCAGTACCAAAAAGGAATAATATCGCAAAAAAACATGAGTGACCAACACGAAGAATTATTAAAAAGGTACGAGAAGCTTCCGCCGGCAGTGCGGGAGGTTATGTTTGCCGAGGCGAGCGCCGACAAAATCGAGGAGCTCGGCAAAAAATACGGCTTTCTCATCGACAAAATCGGCAAGCTCGCAGATGAAGTCGGCTATTTCATGCTCGGCATGACTCATCCACGCGACTTTCCACGCCAACTCATGCGCGAGCTCGATATCTCGGAGTCAAAAGCGAACGAAATTGTAAATGAGCTCAACGACAGCATTTTCAAACCAATCCGCAAGCAGCTTGCCGATCTCCACGGCGCTGACGAGTCTGAACTTGAACCGCAAAAATCGCAATCGTTCGCGCCCCCCTCGTTTGCTTCCAAGCCCGCAGTACCGCTCTCGAGACCGCTGCCACCAATCACGCCTCGCCAAGTTTCAATTCCTCAAACACCGCAAAAACCGCCGGTAATACCTGCGCCCCCGCCCGTTGCAGCGCCGCCGCCAGTTGTTGCCCCGATGATTTTCCCACAAAAAATTTCTCCTCCTATGGCGCCTAAAAAAGAAATACCGAAGGCCCCCGCGTATGTTCCATCCACGCCGCCTCCAGTAACGCCAATTTTAACTCCGCCGACCGTTCCTGTGCCTCCTCCACTCCCCGCAACACCAACAATCGCGCCGCCGCAAGCACCCAAACCAGCGGCACCCCTCAATCCAAGTGATCCTTACCATGAGCCCGTCGAGCCGTAAAACATCATGCAGCAGTTTCAAGTGCCACAATTTATCGAGGTTGAAGACAAGATCTTTGGTCCGCTCACGGTTAAACAATTTGTCTACGTCGTGGCGGGGGTGGCGCTCGTCGTCATTCTCTGGGTGTTGCCAATCCCTAAAATTATTTTTTGGCCGCTTGCGGGGATTGGCGGAGGATTTTTTGGTGCGCTCGCGTTTTTTAAATACAACGGCCAACCTTTCGTCGTCGTCGTCAACAACGCCGCCGCCCATATTCTTCACACGCGCCTTTATATATGGAAACGGGAAGATAAAAAAATAGAGAGAAAGACCGTGATAACGGCAGTCAAAAACGAATACTACGCCCCAAAGCTCACCAAAAGCAAACTGCAGGATCTTTCGTGGTCGCTCGACATTAACAACAAAATTGTACGCTGATGCCTCCCGCCCAATCAACAATTTCGGCTCGTTCAAAGGCTTCGCAGGAAATTATTCCGGTCGAAGAAATTCGAAACGGCGTTTTGATTTTAAAAGACGGCTCGCTCCGCATGGTTCTCATGGTCTCCTCCCTCAATTTCGCGCTCAAATCGGGAGACGAGCAAGACGCGATTATTTTGCAGTATCAAAATTTTCTCAACTCCCTCGATTTCTCGATCCAATTTTTCATCCAATCACGAAAGCTCAATATCGCGCCGTACCTCGACACCCTGCGGGAACGCAAAAAACTCGAAACAAACGAACTCTTGAAAATACAAATTTCGGAATACATCACGTTCGTCAAGGATTTTGTTGAGAACTCAAACATCGTGGCGAAAACTTTTTATGTCGTGGTTTCATTTGTCCCTGCCATCACCCTCAGCACCAAAAGTGGCGGTATTAAAGGTATGGTAGGATCGTTTTTTGGAAAACCGAGCCGCGAAGGAGGATTTTTTGACGCCGCGAAATTTGAAGAGTTCCGGTTGCAACTTCTACAGCGAGCGGGCGTCGTCATCGACGGCCTTGCCCGCACTGGCGTGCGCTCCGTCCCCCTCAATACCGAGGAGCTGATCGAGCTCTACTACGAAATGTACAACCCCGGAATCGCGGAGACTGGCAAGGCCCCAGAGCTTCTTGAAAAGGAGATCAAATAATATGGCGCTTCTTGATATCTTTCGATCATCTCCAAAAACCGAAGCGGAGGCGTTGCCGGTTTTTCCGCAAGACATCTACCAGTCGGGGCTCCTCGAGCTTCGCGACATCATAGCGCCCTCCGCGCTTGAGGTAAGCGCCAATTCCGTGCGCCTCGGCGAAAAACTGGCCCGCACAATCTTTGTTTTCGCCTATCCGCGGTATCTCGCGACCAACTGGTTTTCCTCCGTCATCAATCTCGACAAAATTTTTGATATCGCTATCTTCATCCATCCGGTTGATACCGGAACGGTGCTCCGGCAACTCCGCAAAAAAGTTGCTCAAGTCCAATCGCAAATCTCGGGTCGCGAAGAAAAGGGACTTGTGCGCGACCCAATGCTCGATACGGCTTACCGTGACCTCGAGAGTCTGCGAGACAAGCTTTCGCAGGCGCAGGAAAAACTTTTCCAATTCGCCATTTATCTGACAATCTACGCCGATACCGTGGAAGAGCTCAACCAAAACGAAGCGCAGATCAAGTCGATGCTCGAGGCGCGCCTTGTGTACACAAAGCCCGCCCTCTTCCAGCAAAAAGAGGCGCTCAATTCGGTCTTTCCGTTTGGCACGGATCAGATTCTGGTCCATAGCTACTTTAATTCTTCTCCCGCGTCTTCCGTTTTTCCGTTTGTATCGTTTGACCTTACCTCCAATCGCGGGATTCTCTACGGCATCAACCGCCACAATAACTCGCTGGTTCTGTTCGACCGCTTCAGCATGGAAAACTACAACTCGATTATGTTCGCGAAATCCGGCTCCGGCAAATCGTACACCATGAAGCTCGAAATTTTGCGCACACTCATGTTTGATACGGACGTCATCGTCATCGATCCCGAGCGGGAGTATGAGTACCTTGCCGAATCGGTGGGTGGGCGTTATTTCAACGTGTCGCTTACGTCCAAACACCATATCAACCCATTTGACCTGCCCGTCCCGCGCGAGGACGAATCGCCAAACGACGTTTTGCGCTCGCATATTATTGGTCTTGTGGGACTTTTCCGTCTCATGCTGGGAGGACTCTCCCCAGAAGAAGACGCGGTAATCGATCGCGCTATTTCGGAAACCTATCAATCAAAGGACATCACGGCCGATTCTGATTTTTCACAAATTGCTCCGCCGACACTTTCGGATCTCGCCTTGGTACTCGCGAATATGGAAGGAGGTGAAAGTCTTTCAACGCGTCTCAAAAAATACACCGAGGGGACGTGGGCGGGCTTCATCAATCAACCGACCAATGTTTCCATCAATCAGCGGCTCGTCGTCTTCTCCGTGCGCGACATGGAAGAAGAGCTTCGCCCCGTGGCCATGTATCTCATTATGAACTACATCTGGGGCGCCATCCGCCGCTCGCTCAAAAAGAGACTTCTTGTGGTGGACGAAGCGTGGGTCATGATGAAATCAAACGACAGCGCTTCATTTCTCTACGGCATTGCAAAGCGCGCGCGCAAATACTATCTAGGCCTTGCCACGATCACGCAGGATGTTGCTGACTTTATGCAGTCGCCCTACGGCAAGCCGATCGTGACCAACTCGTCGATTCAAATGCTTCTCAAGCAGTCGCCCGCCTCAATCAACGCGGTGCAGGATGTTTTCAACCTTACCGAAGAAGAAAAGTTTCTCCTTCTTGAGTCAGATGTTGGGGAAGGAATATTTTTCGCGGGGCTCAAGCATATCGCGATCAAAATCCAGGCTTCTTACACCGAGCATCAAATCATTACCTCCGATCCCAAAGAGCTTCTTGCCATAAAACAAGCAAAGGACGAGTTTTCAAAAGGAGAAGCATAATATGCCAGATGAACAAGAAATACAGCGGGCGGGTGAGCTCCAGAGAGCAAGAAATAATACTCCGAGAGCCGACGGGGGGGCGGCGGCATCTTCTGGGCAAGAGCAGAGTGGCATATCTTTGTTTGGTGGATTTCTGTTCGCCGCTGTTATGTTCCTATTTTTTGACCTGCCGATGATTATTCTCGATTTATTTTGGATCGGTTTCTTGGTAAACTGGCTTATAAAGCTGGTTGGGTGGTTGACGATATACACGTGGCTTTTGTTGAACGGTTATTCAATTTTTGATGCAAAAAATAGTAACGCAAACTTATTCTTCGGATTTATGTTTGTGGATTTCATTCCTTTTATGCCGGGGCTTTCGGGTTTTGTTGTGACGTTTGTGCTTCGGGAAAAAGTTAAGCAAGTCGCGCAAAAAACCGCGTCAAGCGTACCTGGGGGAGAATTAGCAGCTAAAGCTCTATGAAAAATTTACTCAATAAAAAAATAGTGGTTCTCGCGCTTGTCGGAATTTTTACCGTACTTTCTATCGCTGGTGCCCAAGTCGCCCCAACATCAACCACAACACAACCCTACGAGCCAACCACTGAAGATCAAATCTTCTTGCGAAATTCCATTCTTGATCTTTTTGGAATTCCTCACGATGTTCCGTTGAGTATATTTGATTTGGTCAATGGAAATACACTTGGTATCAAGCCTCCCAATCAGCCGCTGCGCGATCTTGAGTTGGTGCTAAGTCCAAAAGGAGTCCGCCCGGGGGACACCGTGCAGGCCATCGCAGTTACTTTCACTGCCGATTTACAGTCGTCTTCCGTCAGCTGGTATCGCAACGGGAAGTTGGTTCTCTCTGGCAAAGGTAAAACGACCTACTCGTTTGTAGCGGGAGCATTGGGTGCTGCCGACACGGTTCGCGTAATCGTCTCAAGCAATGGCTTCTCCAATGACGTTTCAAGAACGATCTACCCGGGTATTGTTCATATGACATGGTCATCGGACGGCTACACGCCGCGTTGGTATCGGGGCAAGGCGCTTGCGCAATCAACATCTCAAGTTTCGGTGTACGCGGTGCCGGAATTTCTGATCGGCCGCTCGCGTTTTTCGTCACAAGAACTTCTGTATAGATGGAACATTGATGGGCGCGAACTTGCAACCCAATCGGGAAGAGGAAAAGATATATTCTTACTTTCTACCTCATACGGATCTGGGGGGTCTTATCGGGTCGGGGTGGTGGTCACGGACGACCAAGGACGTATCGCCGGCCAGAATACGATAACGGTTTCTGTTTATGACCCTGCGCTCCATTTTTATGAATTGGACCCGCTCTTGGGAGAAAAGTTTTCGCGCGCGATTGATTCGTACGATATCCGAAGCGGCAAGGCAATTACCATAAAGCTCGAACCGTTCTTTTTGCCCACGCGCGAATTTTCAAAACTGCAATACCTCTGGACTGTAAACGAAAAGTCCTTTGATGGAGGGGATTCGTCAAGCCCCGTGTTGCGGCTCTCTACTGATGAAAATATCTACGGCACCGAGGTCATCTCGGCAAATCTAAAAAATCCTTCCAACCCCTTTCGCGACGGGAATGCTACAATGAGATTAAATATTTTCAAGTAACGTGAAATGAAACGGCTTACGGTTGCAACAATTTTTCTTCTCGCTCTGCCGTTACTTTTCGCTGTGGCCGCCGAGTACAAATTTGCCGCTCCTCTTCCAGGAGGAAAAACGAGCGCCAACACTATTGTGGATTACGCTCAGTATTTTTTTCCGGTGCTTCTCTCGGTCACCGCGGGCTTGGCGCTTGTCGTGTTTGTCATTGGAGCCGCCGAATATATGGCATCGGGTGGCAACCCTAGCCGCATGGGTGGCGCGAAAGATCGCATGACGAACGCAATTTTCGGACTTCTCCTCGCGATCACGTCGGTATTAATCCTACGAACCATCAACCCGAATCTACTCAATCTAGAACTCAACCTCGAACCCGTCGGGTTCGTAAACCAGGAAGACACGTCTGCTTTTGGGGGTGCGTGTAGTCAAGCATATCGGGGACATTGCCAAGACGGACAAGCGTGTATAAAGCAGGGTGGAACATTTCAGTGCGTTCAAGCCGCCACTAGTCCAAGTCGCCCAACCTGCACACTTGGATGCGAAGTAGAGGGCAATTCGTTTTGCAATAGCAAGGGTCAAAACTGTGAAGTGTGTACTCTTAATGGTCAGATAGAAGGAAAATTTACTTGCTTTTAACATGTCTCGCGCTGCAAAAATCATAATAGCTGTCGTTGTGGCCCTACTAGTGCTTGTGCTTGTTGCTTATTTTTTCTTACGAGGAAAAGGTGGTGGCCAGGCGACCGGAGGAAAATCGTTTTTTGGGATAGGGCTTCCTTCGACCGGCGGGGGGGCGCCAAACACCGATGGCGGCAACAATCCGGGCGCGCCGGGCGGAGGAACGATTGTAGAGGGCGGAACGTTGCCCGTCACCAACGAGGAACAGCAAAGACTGGTTAAATTAAGCCAAGATCCCGCTACCGGTATCGGCATAAAACCAAAAGACGACAAGGTACTGTTTTTTAAA
>CAZZGX010000003.1:0-7484 GCA_964653715.1 uncultured Candidatus Saccharibacteria bacterium | reverse complement strand
CTATATCCGCGAAGAAATTCTCGCCTCGCAGATTTCCGACATCCTTCAAAAAGTTTCTTTGCCGGAAGATTGGGCGGAACCGATGCTGACGGAATTGGATAAAGAAGAAATGACCACCGCCCAATCTGATGCCCTGTTCGCTCAAAATCTCAAAAACGAGGTTAAGGCGTGCGAGGAGAAGTTGGACACGCTTTTGGACGCTCATTTGGAAAAGACCATCACCGGCGAGGAATATACCGCCAAGAAAAACAAAATCCTCGCACGCAAGATTGATTTAGAACAGAAATTGAAAGATTTTGAGCGAAAGGGCAATCGCTGGCTCGAACGGACGAAGAATCTCATTTTAGCCGCTCACCAAGCCAATTCTGTCGCTTTGGGAGATAATTTTTCTGAAAAGAAAAATTATCTTGAAAAAGTCGGCTCGAACCCCCAGCTCACGGAGCGAGCGGTTTCGGTTTCGTTCAAAAATGACTGGCAAATCCTCGCCGAATTCAATGCCGAGCGGCGAAGCCGCGAGGCAATCTTTCAACCTTATCCTTGTTGGCTGCGGGACTAGGATTCGAACCTAGATACCGTGCTCCAGAGGCACGTGTCCTGCCGTTAGACGATCCCGCAATATTTGTTCGATTTTCTTGATTATTTTTTCTTTTTCTATCCTTTTATCCTTTAATAGTCTCTCGTAAGCTCGCGCTTCGGATTCGACATTAAATTTTTTCTGAAAAACCAATTGGAACGGAGCATAATTTTTTGTCGATCGTACAGAATAAGCATTATGTTCTTTGACCCGCGCTTCGAGCCGATTTGTACTACCAACGTAGTACCATTTTTTATTGCTACTCTTAATAATATATACGTACCACATAGTACCCAGATAGTCCTGCCGTTAGACCTGCCTGCGCAGGCAGGCGATCCCGCAATATCCGAGATTATATCTTAAGATAGCGGCGGGTGGCAATAAAGCTCGACAAGACGCCAAGGATAATGCCCGCCAGAAGCAATATAAAGAAAAACTGGAAAAAATTTGAAACGAAATACTCAAAAATATTGATGCTCCCCAGAAAAACTTGCGCCTTTGGTCCAATCCAAAGGGTTAACGGCCAAAAAAAGAGAAGCGTAAGCACCGTTGCAAAAACCCCGTGAATAATGCCTTCCACGAGAAACGGCCCCCGAACAAACCAATTTGAAGCGCCAACAAGCCTCATAATCCCAATTTCTTCTCGAGAGGTAAAAATCGCGAGGCGTATCGTGTTGAACGCCACTAAAAACGCGATGAACCCTAAAGCAAAACTAATCCCCGCTCCGACTTTCCGCGAAATATTGAGCACGGAGGCGAGACGATCGAACACAATCTTATTTTGGCGATAGTTGACCTTATCGATCGAATCGAAATTCCCCTCTTCGAGAAACGCCGCTATGGCCTCATATTGGGATGGATTTTTAGCGCGGATTCGTATGGTGGCCCCCAATGGGTTGTCCCCAAGCTCATCAAGCGCGCTCGATATGAGTGCGTTGCCCGCATGGCGCTCCTTGAAGGCCTGAAGCGCTTGATCGCGCGAGATGTAATCAGCCGAGTCGACCTCGGGCAAACGCGAAAGCAGATCTTTTATTTTCAAAATTTCCTCTTCAGGCGCTTCTATTTTAAAATACACACTCACATCAACTTTTTTCTGGATATTCGCGAGCGTTGAAGTGAGCAGCACCTCAAACATGAGAAGGCTACCTACCATAAAGAGTGCGAGCACCATCACAAGAATGGTCGCCACCGACACCCAGCCATTGCGCCAGAAATTGATAAATCCGTTTTTTACAATTCGTTCGAAATTTATTAAAACCATTGGGTATTATAAGATATAACGTCCGTTTTTCTCATCACGGACAATTTTGCCACCCTCAAGCGTGATGACACGCTTGCCAATGGCATTAATAATTTCTTTGTCGTGAGTGGCAAGGACCACCGTCGTCCCAAGCTCATTAATTTTAGCAAGAAGGCGGATAATATCCCAGGTGCTCGCGGGGTCAAGGTTGCCAGTTGGCTCATCCGCGATAACCACTTCAGGCCGGTTCACTATCGCGCGAGCAATCGCGACCCGCTGCTGCTGTCCCCCTGAAAGCTCATGCGGGAAAAAATCTGCTTTCTCGGCGAGCCCCACAAGCTCAAGCACATGCGGAACGTCTGCCGCTATCTCTTCGTCATCCCTGCCGGAGGCCTCAAGCGCGAAGGCGATATTTTCATAAGCGGTTTTCATTGGAAGAAGGCGGAAGTCCTGGAAAACGGTTCCTATTTTTCTGCGAACTATCGGGATTTCGTTTTTTGAGAGATCGTGTATATCAAGGGATTCAAAAAAAACCTTGCCCGAGGAGGGCTTTTCTTCGGCAAGCAATAGCTTGATGATAGTTGATTTTCCTGCTCCCGACATCCCCACGAGTGCTACAAATTCCTTGGGTTCAATCGAAAAAGTAATCCCCTCGAGCGCTATTGAATTGGTATTGTAAACCTTTGAAACGTTATCGAAATAAATCATGTTCAACGAATATATCAAGATTTCCTTCTAATACTGACCCGGCGTCGCTGACCTCAACTCCGGACCTATGGTCTTTTACCATAGTATAGGGATGGAGCACATACGAGCGGATCTGGTTCCCCCACTCGATCTTTACGGGGATTTCTCCCTTAAAGCCCGCGAGTTCCCGCTTGCGGGACTCTTCTCGTATTGTAATAAGTTTTCCGCGAAGAATCGAGAGGGCCGCCTCGCGGTTTGCCGCCTGCGTTCGCTCCGAGTCAACATGGACCTGAATTCCCGTTGGGATATGGAGAAGACGTACTGCCGTTGAGCGCTTGTTGACATTTTGCCCTCCCGGGCCGGACGAGCGGCTAAAAGAAATTTCGAGGTCTTCATCTCTGATCGCAACGTCGTTCGTTTTAGGGAGCACGGGGAGCACTTCGACATACGCGAAACTGGTGTGGCGAAGTTTTTTTGCCGAGAATGGAGAGATACGTACAAGGCGATGCACTCCCATCTCACCCTTCAAAAAACCGTAGGCGTAGGAACCTTCTATTTTTATCGTAGCGTTTTTTATTCCGCCGTGTTCATTGACGTGCTTATGAAGTATTTCCACGCGCCATTTTTTCTTATCAGCAAAACGGCTGTACATGCGCAGTAGCATCGCCGCCCAATCTTCGGCATCTTGTCCTCCAGCGCCAGCGTACAATGAGAGAATAGCGCTATTTCTGTCGTACGGACCCGAGAGCAAAGCATCCTTTCGTTTTTTTTCAAACTGGTACTCAAAACGCGTGATCTCCACTTCAAAATCTGTCTCGGGAGAAACCGCGAGAAGCTCCTTAAGACCTCCCACATCAGAGATGAGGCCTTCCCACGTTTGAACTAATTCTTTAAGTGATTTGATCTCCTCTCCGACTGCCCGGGCACGCGCGTGATCACGCCAAAATTCCTCGTGTCGCGTTTCTTCTTCAAGCTGGAGTAGTTTTTCTTTCTGGGAACGGAGGTCAAAGACGGTCCACAAGCGCGTGGACCTTTTTGTCTAGCTCTTCAATACGCCGAGTATGTTCGCCTCCCATGCAGAAGATAGTATAGCAAAACTAAAATCTCTTCAACAACTCTTTGAGTTTTTTGAGTATTTCTGGACTGATGGTCAATGCCGCGCGGGTACGTGGGCCTACAAGGCCATATCCTTCTCCCGAACATACATTGATGACCGCGCATTGGAACTTTCGTACAGCGCCTTGGGTAATCCGTCCAAAATATCCGGTGGGAGTCTGCTCCTTGGGAAAATACCCAAGTCCCGTGAGATAGCTCTGTAAACGCAAGACATCAGCGCCGGACGAACCAAGGAAAAGTGGACGGGTGATGATTAATCCGGGACTCATCGAAGTGCTTATACTGCTACTCGGAATCAAAGGAATCTGTATACCGCCTGAACCCCCTCCTGATGAGGGAGGTGGGGGAGGCGATACACTGTTTGAAGTTTGAGAAGACGGCGGTGGGGGAGGCAGGGATGAAGGCGGCGGCGGTTGCGCTGGTGGCGGAGGGGGTGGGGGTGGGGGTGAAAACGTCGTAGCGCAGTTAGCGGCAATTTGCCAATCAGTATCAGCTTCCTGCCACCGTACCGTTGTGCCTATGTTAACGAAGTCTTGGTATAGATTTTTGCAAGCAGCGATACTCAATAGTTTGATAGTATATTCCGGAGTTGGCTGATGGGAGGCATCATTCCGCTTCAGCTGAAAATAACGCTGAAGAAAAGCGCTCGGATCCCGTGCTTGGGGAAAATTATAAAGTCCAGCCTTGCTAAACGAATAAGTATTTTCAAGTGAACTCATAATCCAAAACATTTTCCCGCGCCGATCGAAAATATTGTAATTGGTAACATCGAGCTGTCGGCTCGTCGGGTCAACGCGCTTAAACCCCGCATCCAATTCGCGGCGTTCTGCCTCAGCTGAAATAGCATGCGCCCCGCCAAACGCGTCCCCTACCTTGTCGGCAATCCATGAAACAATGGGGTGCATCATCTCTGGAGGACCTGGACTGTCATAGGAATGCATAAGCTCATGCGCGACGACGAGAAGCGCACCGGCACCATCAATATCGCTTCCAATACCGATCTCTACGCCCGAGCTATACCCACCCCCTCCTGCGAGCACGACAAATTGCACGGTATATGTATTTGAGACGCCGCTGATGCGTTGGAGTTCTTGATTGATTCGCGAAAGACTTTTGTTAACAAGATTAATCACGGGTGCATTCGCGGTTTTAGGAGTGTAATAAATGAGAGTGCCCTGCCCAGTGGTAGTAAGTTCGGGAAGATTTCTCGATGGAATTGCGACATTATTGCCGGGACCGTTTTGTCCAAGCCACCGGATAAGATTTATGACAAATTGCTTATTTATAACTGCCGACTGGTACGGATTGGAAATAAATTCATCTTCGCCGACTGCAGCAACAAATCCATTCCCAAAACTTTTTGCGACGGCAATCGGCCGATTTTGAGCATCAAGCACAAGCGGACTATAGCTTCCGCTCAGCGAAAGCGCCGTTCCGATCGAACCCGTACTTACCGAAAATGAAGATATACCTTGAGTGGTAGCGTGAGATGCCACGGAATATGGAAGTGATGCGAGCGTAGATGTAAATTCAATACCAAAACGGCTTGCGAGTTGATTAAGCGGGTAGTTCGAGCGTCCTTTGCCAGCAAGAAGAAGCCCTCCGCCATTCGACACCCATGATTCAATTTTTGCCAGTTCAGCATCGTCAAAAGGAATCGAGGAGCCTACTTGATTAATAACAATGACATCGTATTTGGAAAAATCGACGGCATTAATGGTAGCGTGCGAGGTTGATTTCCTGAAATCAGTGTTGGAAAGATAATCGGTGCCGAGACCGAAGATATCATATCGAAACGTAAATTCGTGGCTAAGGTCAATGAGAACATTTGTTTTTACAAATGTGTTTGGGACATACTTGAATACAACTTTGGTAGTGGTGTTGGCGGTGACACTTGCGGAGATACCGCAGAGGGTACCATCACAGGTTGGGATGATGGAAAATGTGGAGATTGTACATTCGGTAGTAGTGAAGGCGCAGATACCTGCGGTTTCGGTATAGCCGGATACGTCTGTTGCATAGACGGTGTGGGAGGTTGATGAGAGAGACGGGATGGTTATGGGATTGGTTAGAGAAAGTGATCCTGTGTCTACTTTTACTGAAGTGCTTGGGGCTGAAGACGTAAGATCGTCACTTCCTACTCTCTTGATGAGGATGGAGCCGGTTGCTTGAGGTGGGGGTGGCGGGGGTGGGTTTACTGGAGGCGGAGGTTGAGGCTGCGTAGTATTGTAGACTCCGGCAAGAGTTTTCCAAATACCATTTGTGCGGACTTCACCGCCTACCGTTGCGTTGTCCCATGTCGCGGATTGCTGTTTTGCCGTATAAATTTTTGTTTCATTCCAAATCCTATCCTCCATAGGCCACGGCCAAAGAGGCGCGTTGGTAAGCGTGCTGTTTTGATATTGATAGAGAACCTTCGCCCCAACTGGTTTACCATCGTCTCCGAGCGGCGCGTTTGAAGCTCCAATAAGATATGCTCCCCTTCCATATTGGGCAGTGTTCCACTGGAGCGCGAGACTTGTCTCGGTTGAATCGGCGCTTACTTGGTCACGATAATTAGTTCCGTTACCGCTAAGATTGTTATGGTGATGCGTGAGAAGCGGCTGAGTACTATCGTGTACGTTTGCTTCCATGCCAGTTTGGAAACCCTGTATTACAGAGTTTTTGAATGTAGCAGTAAAGGGCCAGTCGTATCCGCCGGCTCCAGTGCATTGCGTGTTTGCCTGTTCGCACTGAATGGAAATATTCATCCAGTACCCAGAAGTGACGGGCCCCGCGAGAGAAGGATCGCGGCCAATCAATGTTATGTGGTTAAGAGTCATGTCGTGCCCTCCACGATTTCTGAATCCCGCCTGTCCTGTAGTAGGGCCACGATCGTCAAAGATTGAAACAATGTTTTCGAAAAGATGATTTTTTGAATCTTTAAACTCGATAGCTCCGGTACTAAAACCTCCTCCTTCTAGGTTGACGGAAATGCTCCCGAGATATTTGTTATTGAAACTCGCCGGGTCGCTCCACTGGTTTGACCAATCAAAAACACTTCCATTGGGTGCGCCGGATATTTTTGGATAGATTGGGCTCGCGGCAACATTATTTTCATACGTCGTGTTCTGACTTAAATAATTTTGGTATACTCCGCTATTTGGAACGACGCCTGTACCTTCGTCTCCACGAAACCAACAGCGGCGGATAGTATTGCCGCTTGATCCATAATTTGTCAGCACAGTCCTTCCTCTCCCCGCGCCAACACAATCTTCGAGAAGATTGTTGTCGCTGTATGCTATCTCAAATATATGATTGTTTGCTCCATTGGGACTCCGGACATTGTAGGCAGAGATTTTTCGAAGAATGTTGTTTCCGCTATGCGGGCTAGCTGTTGACGGACCAGAAATATTCACCACGGCCCCAAGAGAATTGTGGAAAATGATCCCTTCAATTATATGGTAGCTTCTGGAGTCAAGGTCGAGCGGAATGCGCAACGCGTCACCGTTAACAATCGCCTTCCCATCGTTTTGAGCGCGAATGGTAATTGGTTTGCCCAAAATACCCGATTTCGTCGGCTTGATTGCGTCATGATACTCACCATCTTGAAGGATAAGCGTGTCGCCCGCTTGCAGCGTCTGATACGCGCGCGCAAATGTTTTCCAAGGAGCACTGGTACCAAGAGAGGTGTCGCTTCCGTTCGGAGATATATAATAGGTAGTTCCACCAGTCGGAGGTGGGGGTGGCGGAGGCAGTGTTATTGGAGGGGGAGGAATCGCTACAGGAGTGTAGGTAAAGACAACTTTGGTGGTGGTGTTAGTGGTCACTGAGACAGATAAAGAACAGGTAGTTCCATTGCAGATTGGTACTAGAGGGAATGTGGAG
>CAZZGX010000002.1:0-9210 GCA_964653715.1 uncultured Candidatus Saccharibacteria bacterium | reverse complement strand
TGCTCCCGAGAGGATTCGAACCTCTAACCCCTTTCGAGGACGTGGTTCTAAGCCACGCGTGTCTGCCAATTTCACCACGGGAGCATATCTATAAGCAGGCGGGACGTGTCTGCCAATTTCACCACGAGGGCTTATGAAACGTAAGGCCACGGAGGGAATCGAACCCTCGTATAAGAGTTTTGCAGACTCTTGCCTTACCACTTGGCTACGTGGCCATTTTTTCAACGAGCTGAAAGCGGATGAACGGGGAATATTTTGAACTCACCCGCCGCCGAATGAAATGCGTTGCCTTATTTTCGCTTATTTTGAGCTGTTTGGCAATCCCCGCTTTAGCCTCGTCCGGGAACACGCTCACAAAAATATTTGCGCGCGTTCCTGATTCGATAACTTCCACATAGAGCACGGAGAGGAGTGTGCCGGGCAAGCGTTCGATCTCAGACTCAAAAAATTCTGGGAGAGCCTCCTGAAGCAAAGTGGCAAGGCGCTCTCTACGCTTCTCGTTCATAAAAAAACGAAAGGATATCGCGTTCTTCAATGGCTCGTGAGGCGCTAACAAGGAGACCTCCTTCCTCACCTTCTTTGAGCTCGGAAACCTTCGTTTTGTTGCGTTCAATATTTTTTACCTCTCCTCGCCCAACGACTTCCCCCTGCCGCAGAACCTCGAAGAGCGCGTCTTTTGTCACTTTGCCCTCCCGCACTTTCCCGCCGATGACGCGGCCACCTGCGGTCGATTGAAAAATTTTCAAGACCAGGAGCTTGCCCGCATCAATCCGTGAGATTTTTTTTGGCGCGCGCGCCGTGAGTTCTTTGGCAAGCCAGTCAAGCGCTTCGTAAATTATTTCAAAAAGTCCGACGGTAATGCCAAATCGCACTCCGAGTTCGGCCACGTTCGGCTTGATCTTGACGCGAAAACCTACAATGATGCCGGCCTTCGCGGATGCGATTGTCTTGATATCTCCCTCCGTGATCTCGCCCGCGCTTCCCTCAAAAAATTTTACCACGAGACCCTCGGGCAACACTTTCTTTGCTTCTTCCGATAGCGCTTCTAGTGACCCCGCCACATCCGCCTTGAGCAACACCCCCACATCCGCTTGAGCATCATCTTTTTTGGGAACATTTTTGCTTTCTCTTTTTTTCAAATTTTCCTCAAGTTCCGCTTTGGACCCAAACGCGCGAAATGTATCGCCAATCGCAGGCACACGATCAAAACCAACGACGGAGACGGGGCTCGAGAGCCTGCCTTCCGAGATACCATGACCTCCCGTATCCTCAAGAATCCGCACCGATGCGGACGACTCTCCCGCTAAAATAAAGTCTCCTTTTTTCAAAGTTCCGTTGGTTACAAGCAGTGTGGCCGAAGGTCCGCGCCGCGAATCAAGATGTGCTTCTATAACAATCCCTTCGGCGGGTGCCGCGGGATCTCCCGTAAACTCTTCGAGCTCCGCCAAAAGTAAAATCGTCTCAAGGAGTTCTTCGATCCCCCGCCCTTCTTTTGCTGAAACCAAAAGGACGGGTACCGATCCGCCCCAGCCCTCGACAAGAACTCCGATTTGGGAAAGTTCGGACTTTACCCGATCAGGCTCGGCAGTCGGTTTGTCAATCTTATTGATAGCGACCGCGAAAGGTATTCCTGATTTTTGTATCGACTTGAAAGCCTCTTCGGTCTGCGGTTTTACGCCATCATCTGCTGCTACCACTAAAATTGCCACGTCTGCCACACGCGCTCCTCGCTCGCGCATTTTAGAAAAACTTTCGTGGCCGGGAGTGTCGAGAAACGTTATTTTTTTATCGTGCCATGAAATCTCGTAGGCGCCCAAATGCTGGGTAATGCCGCCCGATTCGCGCTGGGCCACGTTTGTTTTTCGGATATAATCGAGGAGTGTGGTTTTTCCATGGTCAACATGGCCCAAGACGACCACGACTGGGTGGCGAACCGCTGAAGTTGTTTTATTGTTCTGTTCCATTATAAAAATTACGAGGTTGCGGCTTTTTCAAGGGCTTTTTTCTCTTCATCAGACAACGGATAGCTTGAGATTCCTTGTTCAATGGGTTTTGCGTATACCAGCGGACCCCCTTGCGCGTAGATGCTCGAAATGACAAAACCATTGTCATGCCCGTCAAGCAAGGCGATAGCGAAGCTCTGATCCCCGCCTGAATTTGAAAACGGATTAAAACGCACCATCCCGATTTTTTGGACCGATCGGCGCGAATCTATTTTCATGGTCTCGAGCATCTGGCCAAGTCGTAGGGTTTCGCGCTTGAGCGCCTCAAGTTCGGAAACATGTTCAAGAAGAAGCCTCTCCGGCATTTTGTTTTTTGCGCTTCCTAAAAAAGGACGCAATTTCCGCTCGGCAATCAAAAGCCGCGCTATCAACAAAGCGAAGATAAAAAAAAGGACGCCGTACACGATCCAAATCTGCATAATGGACTTAAAATACCAACTTCTTGCCTTTTTGTAAAGCAGCTGTGAGCCATAAAATAAAAAAAGCCGTCAGGGACGGCTATTCGCGTTTTGAAAATGCTACTTCGGCTGTGGCAGACGGCGCTTGAAAAATTAGTTTTGGGTTGCCTACTTCTTCGCCCCTCAACTTGGTATAGAATGGTGAGGAAGCAAGATGCCATATTTTTTCAAAAAGCTCGGCCAAGAGGACTTTGCATTCGGCCTCAGACCGTGAAAAATTTACTATGGGTTTTATGAGCTCGGTTTTCAGAAAAGAATCGATGCCAACCCGGCATTCGACCCCGGTCGTCCGGCCGTCTGTTTCCATGCGGGTGTAGAGCGCTTTGCCAAGATCCCACACAAAATGATCTATGCTATCTGAAACCGCTATCTCATCGCTTTTACCATACACACGACGCATGATTTTCGAGACGATCTCTTGCCGCTCGCTTGCGCGAACTTCCCACGCCTGAGCCATGTGCCCTCCTTCTCTGTCTGACATTACCCTACCCAAACTTCAACAAAAAATCAAGCGCTACGTTTGAATGAAAATTGCCATTACGGTGTATTCTGAAAATAGCTCGAACGCATTTCCGCGCTTCGCGCGGCTGGGCAGGGCAAAAATGAGCGGCTCCGCCGCGAAAATTAACAATTTCAAGTTTTTCTTTGGCGGCAAATTCTCACTCTTTGAATTTAGTAAAGAAGAAAGTAGCGTGCTGTATTTGGACCGATTTCCAGCTAACGCTGCTTCCGTCTTACAATTTGATCTACAAGGTTATCCATGTTCATCTGAATCTCTGATTTTAAGTCCTGTAATTGATTATGCTTGCCACTAAGTTCTTTCTCTAACTCATCAAATTTTTCACCAGTCATTTTTTCAAGCATATGTGTCATGCTCTGCGAAATAAAATTACTCACCCCATTAGCATACGCAACCTCCTTTATGATCCCTTCTCTGATTCTTCGGGGATCCGTATCGGCAGGATCGTAGCCACCATCTCTTATGCTCTCTAAGTACTTAATCCTAGCATCCAAGGCCGTCCTCATAAAATCGGATACTTTTGATACTTCGATCGATAAAATTTTCTCTCCCTCATGAATTTCTGTTTGTGCAGACTCTTTCGCTCCGCCCTCTTTAGCTATATCTTCGAAATCGCCCGGTTGTTCTGGTGTTTTTGGCATAGATTTCTTATTTAGTAAATTATGATTAAAAAATTTCTTTTGCCCTTCCAAAATATACTATAGCATATCTGGGATAAAAACGGAGGCGGGAGCCTGCCTGTCGGCAGACAGGGATTCGAACCTCCGATACCCTTTCGGGTATACCGGTTTTTCTCGACCCCGCAGGAAAATTGGCGGCGGGAGAGGGATTCGAACCCCCGATACCCTTTCGGGTATACCGGTTTTCGAGACCGGCCCGTTCAACCACTCCGGCATCCCGCCAAACTTCCATGCGGGGCGAGGCGGCGTCTTTCAACCCTACCAAAAAACCAGCAAATCTAAAACATCCCGCCTATGGCGGGATGTTTTAGATCTTTGTTATACCCTATAAACTGACCTTTTTGTTGCTACATTAGCTAACGCTGGTAGCCCCCAAAAAGTTTCTTCGGAAACTGCGGGAAACTCGCATGGTGTCGCGCGCTGTAAAAAGTACCACTCCTACGACAGCCAAAAGAAGCAATTTTACAATAAGTTCTGATTGAAATGTGGCTTCATAGACATAGTAGCCAAACCCGCCTAGCGAATGGTTCGTGATGCGCAAAAACGCGTTGTTGAGCACGTGTCCGAAAGACACATAGCTTCTAATACCGCCAACAACGAGCACAAAAACGGCAACTTCTGCCGCGAGCACCGGCAGAGCTCTTCGCAAAAACCACGTAAAATAGACGCGACGCATGACTCTATTTTTCAGTTGTATATTGATAGACATAGTAAAAAATTATTGAGCAATCATTTCGCGAAGCATTCGCTTTGCCCGGAAAAGCCGCATTTTGAGCGTTGAGAGAGAAATAGATTCCTCTTGGGCGATGTCGGCGTAGGATTTGTCATCTATGTAGTAAGCTCGGAGCACTCGCTCGAGATCCTTTGGCAACCGGTCCAAAAGCCGCTCGATCGTAAGCTTGGTATCAAGCTCCTCGGCCAAGGTACTTGCCATTCCAAGATTTTCGTAATGTGCGGGCTCGAGCTCGGTGTAGCGCTCTCGCTCTTTTTTGAGCTTGCGATAATGGGAAATCGCGCGATTCATGACAACTCGATAGCCCCAGCTCTTGAATCCTGCTCCTTCTTGTTTTTCAAAACGATGACCGTTGCGATAGATATCGTAAAAAGCTTCCTGCACGATATCTTCGGCTTCCTCTTTGTTGCGCACCACTCCATAGGCAACTCTCAAAAAAGGTCTTTGGTACTTGTCAACCAAAAGTCCGAAGAGGGCTGGATCTTCGAGCGATTTCGCTAGAATATTCTCGTCTTTTTCTACTCCAGTGGTGTTTGTCACAAAGTGTCGTTATGAATATTGTGTATGTACATAGTATATAACGGCCTCAAAAAAAGAAAAGTCTCTATGGACCTATGGGGAATCGAACCCCAACCTCATCCATGCCATGGATGCGTAATACCATTTTACTATAGGCCCACACGCCCTCGGAGGGAATCCCCACGTTGTCTCCTCGAGAGGAATTGAACCTCTATCTATCCCTTAGGACGGGATCATTCTGTCCGTTGAACTACGAGGAGGAGAACATTTTTTATTAAAGCATTTTTTTGGGTAATTTTCCAGCGCGTGGTATTCTCAAACTATGTCGCACGAGGAAGAAATCATCGGAGCGGTTGAGCATATATTGCCATCTGTCGTTTCAATTGTCATTTCAAAACACCCGCCCCTTGTCGCCGAGATGCTGCCATTTGCGCCGAAATCCACGGGGAGCGACCGCGGCGATGTCCGTATAGGAGGCGGGTCTGGATTCATTGTTTCGGAAGACGGACTTGTTCTCACCAACAAACACGTAATCACCGACACTGACGCCACCTACACCGTCTTCGATCAGGAAGGCGGCGTGAGCCAAGTAAAAATTCTCGCACGTGACCCAATCCACGATGTCGCGATCCTTAAAATTACGCCGCCAAAAAATTTTCGCGTAGCTCCTCTTGGCAACTCGCGCTCGCTCCGGCTCGGGCAAACCGTCATCGCCATCGGTAACGCGCTCGGGGAATTTCAAAGCTCGGTATCAACCGGCGTTGTCTCCGGACTTTCACGCCTGATTACCGCGGTCAGCGATCTTTCGGGCGGGCAGGAACGCCTTCGTGGCCTTATTCAAACAGATGCTGCCATCAATCCGGGCAATTCCGGCGGCCCGCTGATTAATATGCGCGGCGAAGTAATTGGGATCAATGCTGCTGTTATCTACGGAGCGCAAAATATCGGGTTTGCGATTCCAATCGAGAAGGCATGGCGAGATCTCACTGACATAAAACGCTTTGGCAGAATTCGTCGGCCATTTCTCGGGATCCGGTATATTATTCTCAATCCGACAATCCAAAAACAATTTCATTTACCGATTGATTACGGAGCACTGGTAGTACGCGAACCGATTCCAGGAGACCACGCGGTCATCCCCGGAAGTCCCGCCGATGCGGCTGGCATTCATGAAGGAGACATCGTGCTCTCGGCAAACGGGAAAACGATTACCGAAAAGGTTTCTCTTGAGGACGTTCTCGAATCGATTGCTCCCGGGGAAAAAATTACGTTCGGGATCTTGCGGGGCGCGGAGCGGCATTCTGTTTCGATTACGCTCGAGGAGTGGCAGGAGCAGAACATTCAATCGGCCAAAGCGCCAAAAGCTAAAGTATAGATACGGACTCCCGGATCTGAAACTTCGAGTTTTAGCAACCTCCTATTCTGGGCCAGAGGCAAGGGTAAATTTATGCTCGCCAGAGACGATGCTGTGATGTCGCCAACTCTTTCGTCGTCGAGCACTACGCCAATTGTGCTCTCACCGTTTTCTTTCTCAACGAGAATGCTTGCCTTTTCGCCTTCAAAGCTGACCATCAGATAGTCGCCCGCATCGGAACGCGCGTGCTCGGCATACTGCCGAGTTATTTTCCAGAGACCGTTGAGATAGGGCACGTCGGGTTGATAGGAATCTTTTTTGTCTATGTATTTCGTAGCCTCGTCCCGCAAAAAACCGCGAGGGTTGCCGACGTAGCCCTCCTCGTAGCCAAGAATAAGCTCTGAAGTCGCCATACTTAAATAACTTTTGCCAAAAGAAAACCTACCGAATAGGCAATACTTGCGGCAACCCCTCCCACACAAAGCATTTCAAATCCCGAAAGGAACAGTGATTTTTTGGTAATCACCGAACGCAGCGCTCCTACAAAAAAGAGAATAATGGCCGTTGAAATAATTGAGTACAAGAATATATTCGAGATGTTTTGTAAAAAAAGAAACGGGAGAATCGGCACAAGTCCGGCAATGACAAACGACAAAAATGTGAGAATTGGTCCCCCGAGAACAAATGTTTTTTCATGGGGAGAGAGGTCGAGCTCCTCATGAATCATGAGATCGGTAAAAAATTTCTTGTTCTTAAAAAGTAGCCGAGCGAGCGTATCCGCGTCTGATTCGTCATATCCGTGTTCAAGAAGAAGGTCAACAAGCTCTTTTCGTTCTTCCTCCGGCGCATCCTTTATTTCTGCTTCTTCAAGTTCGACACTGTGCCGAATCACGTCGCGCTCTGATTTTGAACCGAGGTAGTTTGACGCAGCCATTGAAAAACCATCTGCCAAGAGATTGGCAACGCCCAACAGTAAAATGGTTTGTGGCGGAAGCGATGCCCCCGCGACTCCAGCCACAATCGTGAATGTCGTTATTATGCCGTCGTTCGCGCCGTAGATGAGATCTTTAATGTGCCGCGCGCCTCCCTTCATCTAGCGAATGTGAAGGAGTTCCCGAAGCCGCCGCTCATCATATCCAATGACGAGCCTCCCGTCCACGTCAATGACGGGAACACCCATTTGGCCGCTTCGCGTAATCATTTCGTCACGCCGTTTTTCGTCGGTGATGACATTGTATTCATTGTAATCAACTCCGTTTTTTTGAAAAAAATCCTTGGCTTTTTTACAATAGACGCACACAGGGGTTGTATATATACTTACGTTCATAAGCTGAGTATAACATATGAGCCGTTTTCGTGAATACACGAAATCATGGATTGAAAATGAGACACAAGGCGCCAAAAAACGTCGTGCAGAAAACGTCCTCAAAAAACTGCGCGCCACCTACCCCGATGCAAAAATCGCGCTTCGCTACAGTACACCGTTTCAATTGCTGGTTGCCGTGGTCCTCTCGGCCCAGTGCACCGATAAAAAAGTAAATGAGGTAACTAAGCTTCTCTTTCGGAAATACAAAACCGCCCAGGATTTTGCCTCACTTCGCCAAAGCGAACTTGAGCGGCTGATTTATCCGACGGGTTTTTACCGCATGAAAGCGAAACATATTATTCATACGGCGCAAAAGATCATCAAAGACTTTGGGGGTAAGCTCCCTTACTCTATGGAAGAGATGACAACACTCCCGGGGGTGGCTCGCAAGAGCGCGAATATCATACTCGGCAATGTGTTTGGGGTTATTGAAGGAATTGCCGTCGACACACACGTCTCGCGTATCTCACAGCGCCTTGGACTCACTCTGCTCGAGAACCCGACAAAAATCGAGCAAGACCTCATGAAACTCTTCCCAAAGAAAGATTGGCTTCGGGCAACCTACTATATTATTGAGCACGGGCGGGCGATTTGCACGGCACGCAATAGAAGGTGCGATCGATGCCCTCTCAATAAAGTTTGCCCTTCTTCGCTCGTGTAAAAGTTCTGCGCTCAGGTCTTGCTCGCCTTTGGGGTCGGGAGACGGAACACGAACTTGCCGTCCGGATCCCACTCGCTGTCGGGCTCCGCCCAACGGTCGTGCAGCCACAAACCGTCGACGCCGTCGCGTCCCAGCCTGAAGACGCCCGGGCTGCCGTCAGAGTCGGTGATTTGCTTCATGCCCATATAAATCCATTCTCCCAAAGGCTGATTTTGATACTTCAAGCGATAGTTGGGACCGGTATCGGCAGGACACAATTCCAAACCGAGAATTTGAGCTCGTTCATAGATTTGATCGGTCGTAGCACTGCTCTTAAATCCAAGATCAGCGACGGTCAGACGAATGAGAGTGGCTTCCTCCGGATTCTTGCCCGGCACGAATTCCCTATTCTTGAGCATAGACTTTGCATAGTCGGAAATATTGATGCTGGCCGCTTCCATTTCGGATATCAATTGCTCTGCTGATTTTCCTCCGATCTCGACATTCTCCCTGCGAATTTTCTTCTCGGGAAAAGACGTGTACACATGTTCAAGATTCTCTGGCAGTTTCTGGAATATGCCCGGCTCGAGCTGACCGACATATGCTTTGGTGTTTTCGTTTATTTGACTCGGCACGTGAGCGATCTCCTCTCTGGTGCATTCAAAATGACAAGCATGTCCTCTTCGGCATTTCTTCCTTGTCGAAGCTCGTTGATGCGAGGGTCTTTCCCATAGCCGGATTCCTGTATCGGGCGGTCAATCTCATACAAGAATGTGAGGTCGTTTTTATCCAGCGGTTCCTTTTGCAAATACTTAAAGTGCAGTTCGCGCAATTTCTTCATATCATCCATTTTGTCCGCCCATTTTTCGCCACCCTCTATCTCTTTAAGCTTCTTGTCTACCACCGGAGTAATGTGGCCATCTAGATGTTGTTTCAC
>CAZZGX010000001.1:0-4098 GCA_964653715.1 uncultured Candidatus Saccharibacteria bacterium | reverse complement strand
CGCTCGGTTTTCCAGCGATTATGGATCAGGAGCCATTTCATTCGCCGGAGAAACACGCCGAAAAGAAAGAATTTGCTCTCCGGGAAATCGTGCATCTCATAAAAAGTAGCCGGGAAAACAAAAGAAGCCATGAAAAGAGGCAGCGACTCGTTTGAATATATAGCGTCGGACCGGAATGCCTTCACTGACAGATAACAAAAAGAACTTATGGAGAACGAAATGAAACTTATCCAAAACAGTAATCTCCTGCTAAATGGAATGAAATACAAATCAATAACCGGCACATACACGACCCGAAAATTATTTTTAACGTGGTAATACGCATAGGGATCGGCTGTTTCTCTGCCGATCCTGCGGGGTACGATCAAAATGACCTCCATGCCTGTATGAGCAAACGCTTCCGCGCTTTTAGCCGCGAATATGGATGCCGCTTTTTCGCCCGGAAAACGCCCGTGGAAAATAAGGAAAAGCCTTCTCATGGTGTAATGATGCCATATTTAGTGCTATACTTCAAGACAAGATGAAATTCTTGTATGTAAGCACCGGGGATAATTACCCCCCGGACAAACACTTGATAGACGGACTGAAAGAAAACGGGCATGATGTTTTTGAATTGATCGAAAAAGGGCAGAATCCCGGAAAATATATTCGTTTCGCAAAACGTTTCCGGAAAGAAAGGCGTCCGTACGATGCCGTTATGGTGGGCTTTACGCTGCCGCTTTTGGTGCCTATTGTCCGATGCCTATCGCTGAAAAAAGTTATTTTTAACGCAATTTCCTCGCAATACGAGGCAAATATCATTTCCCGAAGCACCAACAGCCCATGGTCTTTGGCAGCGTTGAAATGGCGGCTTATAGATTTTCTTTCTTTTCACCTCTCATCGCGGGTGCTTGTTGAGAGCAACGCGCAAATCAACTTTATACATACATTTTTTCTTGTCCCAAAAAAGAAACTGGTACGAGCGTGGATGGGGGTTGATGAAGACGTTTTCTTCCGCGATGCTGCGATACGGAAAAATCAAAAGTTTACTGTGCTTTTCCGGGGCAGGTTCCTCCCGGAGTCCGGGGTACTGACGGTCATTGAGACGGCAAAAAAACTTGAGAGTCAAGATATACAATTCCTTATTATCGGCCACGGTTTCATGTACCGGGAAGTGAACGCTCTGATGGAAAAACTGAAGCCGAAAAATATCGAGATAATATCCGAAAGATTGCCTGAAAAAGAATTACGAAACCGCATGCTCTCATGCCACATCAGCCTGGGCCAGCTTGCAAACCACCCAAGATTGCTCCGCACGCTTCCGGCCAAGCTTTTTGAAAGCTTAGCGCTCGGCCTCCCCTATCTTACCGGCAGAAATGCCGGTGTGCTTGAATTGCTCCGGGAAAACGAAACTTGTATCGCCGTAGAGCCGGATAATCCGAACGACTTAGCGAAGAATATCCTCTATCTTCGGGATAATCCCAAAATGCTTGAAAAAGTGGCGGAACGGGGTTATAATCTTTATAAAGAAAAACTTACCTCGAAAAAACTGGCGGAGGAAGTGATTGCCGAGTGCTCCACATAACCGTAAAACGACATGACGACGGAACACACAACTTCAAAACAAGACCGGGTATTGTATTTTTGTACCGTAGCGGATTCCCGTTTTATATTAGAAACAATCACTCTTTTCGAATCACTCGTGCGACAAACGGACGATTCCCGGAGCGCGCTTTCGTTTACGGTTTTATGTCTCGATGAACGCGCGATTGAAATATGCAAAAAAACGGATGGCCGCATTCATACCGTTTCCCTTTCCGAACTCAACGACACGGAGCTTTTAGCCGTGCAGAGCACGAGGAAGATCTCCGAATTCGCGCGGACAAGCAAGGCGTCCCTGGTGTGCCACCTCCTTGGCAAAATGCCCAAAGATGAGATCCTCACGTTTATTGATTCCGACATCTGCTATTATTCAGACCCGAGCATCGTGCTTCAAGATAAAGACACGTGGTCGGTTCTTATGACGTCTCATTGGTTTACCGAAGACAAAAAAGAGACAGAAAAGAAAGTAGGAATATATAATTCGGGCTTTATTTGTTTTAAAAACGACGCGATCGGAAAAAAATGCGCCGACTCATGGCGAGAGGATTGCATCGCATGGTGCTTTGATCGCATCGAGGAAGGCAGATTCACGGATCAGTTTTATCTTGAAAAGTGGATACGCGAGTTCAATCCGCTCAAAGTTTCAACCAACAAAGGGTTAAACGTAGGTACCTGGAATATCGACAGATTCGCCATTACCAAGAAGAAATTCCTCACGGCAAAAGAAATATTCGTAGACGGCGAGCCGCTCGTCTGCTATCATTTCCACGGGCTCAATCTCTATATAAACGGCAAAAACAAGATCAAGGCCTATCCTGCCACGGTCCATCATAAAAACATCTATGAAATCTATATAAAGAGCATGCAAGAAGTATATGACAGGATACGGGCTTTTGAGCCTGTATTTTCGTTTAGATTTTCCCCGAAGCCGGGAATCTTGCGGGTGATAAAACAGATTATATTCCGGTGGTGGAAAAACCTCCGCTAAACTTTTTCTGCCACCACAAAGTAGCCGAGCGGTATTCTTTTGCTTACGTTGCAATATCGTTGAGAAAGCCGGGAAAACAACCGATCCAGAGCGCGCGCGAGATTTTTAAACGCGCCCTTAAGCCATGAAGGAAACATGCCGGAACAGGACTGATAAAACAGCGAGAACGGGCCCGTACCGATTTCCCGTATATCGATGTTTTCAAATTTGTTTTCTTTCAGCATTTCTTCAATGGCTGAACGAGTATACCGGAAATAATCATCCGGACTGGCGTGAATGTGGTGCATGAACGGAACCGCACATATAAAACGCCCTCCTTTCTTAAGAACGCGGAAGGTCTCTGAAATGACATTATTGAAGTCATACACATGCTCAAGAACATTCATACACAGCACCGCGTCAAATTTTTCGTCTTCGACCGGGAAAATGTCCTGTATATCAAACACTAGATCGCACCCATACTGCGGATTAATATTGACCGTCGTGAATGTATGTTTTCCCTTCAGTATGGCGTGGTAGTCCGAATTCAGATTTCCGCCCAAATCAAGAATAGCGCCATCAACCGTAAGCGCGTTGAGGTGTGCATACTCCCCGTCCCGGATTATGGAGTATGTCTTCATTTCTTTAGTTGAACGACAAAAGACAGTGCAAATAATGACGGCCAAATTCTCGCCAAGAATTTTAACAGCGCCCCGACCAAAAAATAATCCTGCCAAAAAGTATTTACCCGCATCTCAACTGTATGAAGGCCGGAGCCGCCGATCAGTTTTTGTAACGTGGAATAATTAAACCAGAAAATATGGCCTTTGTTGGGGCGGTTATTTTCTGGAACACTCCCCAGTAGGGTCTGCAACCGGGCAGGCAATGAGTTGAAGTTCGGCACGCTTACGATGAGCGATTTTTTGGAAATACGGACTGCTTCGCGCACAAGCTGCTCCGGCATGTACAGGTGCTCCAGCAGGTCAAGCATAACGACAACGTCAAATGTATTATCCCCAAATGGAATCTTGCCGTTAAAATCAAAGAGAGATGCTTTCAAGCCCTTTGCACCGGTTTTTGCCACTCCCTCTTCTGATATATCAAGACCCTGGCCCGGTATGCCTTTTTCTTTTAAAAACGATAAAAAGAGTCCATCGCCGGAACCAAGATCGAGAACCGTCCCCGAGTCGATCATGTCGAGAGCGGCTTTGTGGCGAAAACAAACCGCCTGATCATCCCTTGCCCAACGATTGTTTTCAAATTGTTTTACATTCATATTGTCGGTAAAGAAAACATCATGCTTGCATAGCTCTAGAGATGAGTGACCCAGTCCTTCAGCAATACGCATAACGCCTTTATGCCATCGCGATACCTGATTTTCTTCCCTTGCGCGACTGATCGCGGGTGATGCGAAATAGCCACCTCGCCGATTGACAAACCACTGCGTGCTAGCGCTGCGGTGAAGAGAAGTTCTGCCTCAAACCCTCCTGTGGGAAAATCGCGAACCGCACACATGGGAAAAAGTTTGTAACACGTCCATGCATCGGTCA